>JAFYRX010000048.1 GCA_017546725.1 Alistipes sp.
TACGAGAGTGGATACCCTCCACCTCCTTGAAACCGAATGGGAAGTTAAACTCGATATCGGTAGCTGCATTTGCGTAGTGAGCCAACTTGTCGTGGTCGTGGAAACGGTAGTTTGCATCGCCAAAGCCCAAAGCACGGTGCCAAGCCATACGAGTCTCCTTCCACTTGTTCCACCACTCCATCTCGGTACCAGGCTGTACGAAGAACTGCATCTCCATCTGCTCGAACTCACGCATACGGAAGATAAACTGACGAGCAACAATCTCGTTACGGAACGCCTTACCAATCTGTGCGATACCGAAGGGGAGTTTCATACGACCTGTCTTCTGAACGTTCAAGTAGTTCACGAAGATACCCTGTGCAGTCTCGGGACGGAGATAGATAGTGTTAGCACCTTCGGCAGTGGAGCCCATCTGTGTAGAGAACATCAAATTAAACTGACGCACATCGGTCCAGTTACGAGTACCCGAAATGGGGCAAACAACCTCGCAATCGAGGATAATCTGCTTCAACTCCTCGAGGTTATTATCGTTGAGTGCATCAGCAAAACGCTTGTGAATAGCATCACGCTTTGCAGCGATGTCTGCAACACGAGGCGAAGTAGCACGATACTGCTCCTCATCGAAAGCCTCACCGAAACGCTTGCGAGCCTTATCAACCTCCTTCTGAATCTTCTCATCCTGCTTGGCCATCCAATCCTCGATGAGAACATCGGCACGATAACGCTTCTTTGAATCCTTATTATCGATAAGAGGGTCGTTAAATGCAGCAACGTGGCCCGAAGCCTCCCAAGTACGCGGGTGCATAAAGATAGCGGCATCGATACCAACGATATTCTCGTTGAGTTTAACCATAGAATCCCACCAATAACGCTTGATGTTATTCTTAAGTTCTACACCATTCTGACCATAATCATAGACTGCTCCGAGTCCGTCATAAATCTCGCTTGAGGGGAATATAAAACCATACTCCTTACAGTGTGCGATAAGTTTCTTAAACAACTCCTCCTGTGTCATATCTTAAAATTATTTTATTGATATCGTTATAATTGGCAAAGATAAGTATTTTTCCTAAAACATTTAGCACTTAAAGCCCGTTTTTACGCAATAAAGCATTAAGTAAGACTGAAAACAACCTCACAGCACCCCAAATCGGGCAATCGACAATGGTTTAGAATTATAACAACGACTCTCGACGGAACGAATAGTGGCCCTCACGAGAGATAATGATGTGGTCCAAAAGACGGATATCGAACAGCGCAGCGGCATCCTTGATGCGTTGCGTAAGTTGCTTATCGGCCACACTCGGCTCGGCAGCACCCGACGGGTGATTATGCACCAAAATAATCTGCGTCGAGAGCAACTCCAACGCTCGTTTTACAATTAAACGATGGTCCACAATAGTAGCCTGCACACCGCCTTGACTTACTCTTTGACGCTCCAGCAATCTATTTGATGAAGTGAGGTACAAAACCCAACACTCCTCGTGGCTAATCGTATCGAAATGCGGGCGCATCAGACGCACCACATCGTTGTCCGTAGAGACCGCCTCAACATCGTTCACCGTAGCCATAGCCACTCTACGGCCATATTCTGCCGCCAAATGTAAGCGTTCGGCACGACGCAAACCAATTCCCTCGACCATACGCAGACGACTCAACTCCTGACGCGGAAGTGCCGCCAACGAGCCACATTGAGCCAAAACAGATGTTGCGACGCTCAACGCATCACGTTTATCATCCGACGACTCAATCAGCAAGGCCAACAACTCCTCATCCGTCAGCGACGTAGCGCCACGAGAGAATAGTTTATCGTGCATATTTTTCATATCTTCTCTTTAGAATAACTCCTTCTGTTCATTATTTGCAGAGGGTGTTGCCGACGTAGTTGCCGCATCCGTAGCCGCCTCGTTCTTTGCAGGACTCTTGCGACGTGGAGCACGCTTCACGGCGGGCTTACGCGTTTTGGGTTGTTTGGGTTTATCCTCAGTCTGCTGTGACACCTCTACTGATGCAGATTCCTCTGTTGCAGGGGCTTCTTCAATGAGCTGCTCCTGCGACTTCTCCACCTCTTTCGCCGCTGAATGCTCCACACCCGGCGTTGCAGGCTTTGCAGCACGTCTTCTACGAGATGGTTGTTTTTTTGGCTCAACGGGTTTCTCCTCGGTCGGCGCATCCTGCTTGGGCTTCTCCTCGGCTATTGGCTCAACATTGGGTTCTACTGCCTTCGGCTCTACAGGTTTCTGCTTGGGTTGGGGTTTCGACTCCGCCTGCGGTTTAGGTTGCGACAGAGGCTGTGCTTTAGGCTGAGACTTCTGCTCCACCTTACGGTTACGATTCTGCGAAGCATCGATATTATCCAACTTATCAAGCAACTTTGCACAATCATCATCATTCAGGCCCAGCGAAACCGAATGTGCTGCACGCTGCTCTGCCTCCTTCTTCGAATCTCCTGCGCCATAACCAACCTCCATATTATCAATCAGCACCTTACTATAGAAGAATGGGTGAGTCGATGAATATGTCTTATCGTGCGACGTTGCGAAGTGTATCGTATGATGATTCTTCTGACACCACTCTATCAAACGGCTCTTGAAATCGGTCTCCGACTCAAGCAACGAGCCCACCTTGATATAATCGACAAATATGCGATTAATCAAAAGACGATTGACAAAGTCGTAGCCCTGGTCAAGATATATTGCACCCATCATAGCCTCAAAAGCATCTCCATAGATATGTTTTTGTGAGAGGTTGTTCGAAGAGTGTGTAATCACATAATCATCCAAGCCAATTCGTTTGGCTACCTCATTCAACGTCTGACGCGAAACCATCTTCGAACGCAACTGAGTCAAAAAGCCCTCATTTTTATCGGGGAACTCAATAAACAGATAATCAGACGATACAGACTCAAGCACTGCATCACCCAAAAATTCCAGGCGCTCGTTATTGATATGCTGACCATTATCCAGCACAACAGATGCCGACTTGTGAATCAGAGCCAACTTATAGAGTTCGATATTGTGAGGAATGAAACCAAACATATCATCTATTGCGGCATAAAAGGCCTTATCTTTACCAAAATTACGACGAAATGGTCGCAACAAAAAATCTAACATATTACTATTCTAAACAACGATATGGCTGTCACACTCTTGTCCGACAGCCTAAATATATTTTCTCGCCCCGCCCGATACGGGTATTACATCTTTCGGAAAATAATCGACGAATTATGACCACCAAAGCCGAAAGTATTGCTCAATGCTGCTCGCACCTCACGATGCTGACACACTCCCAACGTAAGGTTGAGATTACTGTCTATCTCCGCATCCAGCGTCTCGACATTGATAGTCGGCGGTATGATGCCTTTGGTAATAGCCATTACGCATGCCAACGCCTCAACGGCAGCCGTTGCACCCAACAAATGACCAACCATAGACTTCGTAGAAGAGATATTAAGATTGTATGCGTGGTCGCCGAACAACGATTGTATCGCCTTTATCTCGGCTACATCGCCCAACGGAGTAGATGTACCGTGTGCATTAATGTAATCAATCTCGCAAGGCTCCATATCGGCATCCCTCAATGCTTCACGCATCGCTATCATCGCGCCCTTACCCTCGGGATGGGGTGCGGTCATATGATGTGCATCAGCCGACATTCCGCCACCGACAACTTCGCAATAAATCTTTGCTCCACGTTTTTTAGCGTGCTCCAACTCCTCGAAAACAAGCGCTCCACCACCCTCGGCTATAACAAAGCCGTCACGAGCAGCATCAAACGGACGCGATGCGTGAGCGGCATCGTCATTACGCGTCGAGAGAGCCATCATTCCACAGAAACTACCGACTCCAGGCTCATTTATAGTAGCCTCCGAGCCACCTGTCAGCACAACATCAGCCTTACCCCAGCGTATGAGGTTCAAAGCATCTATCATAGCGTGATTTGATGAGGCGCAAGCCGATACTGTCGAATAATTGGGCCCCATAAAGCCATACTTGATAGAGATAAAGCCTGCAGGCAAATCCACTACCATACGCGGAACAAAAAAAGGACTAAATCGAGGGGTAAAATCCCCCTCGACATAGCCTTTACACTCTTCGTAGAACGTAGTCGTTCCACCTGTACCAGACCCCCATACGACACCTACTCTCTCGAGATTGATGGCATCATTATCGACGACAGCAGCATCACGCAAAGCCTCATCGGCTGAAATCATCGCAAACTGCGCAAAGCGGTCGTATTTACGAACCTCCTTACGGTCGAAATAGCGGGTCCAATCGTAATCTTTTACTTCGCAAGCAATGCGCGAACGGAATTTCGATGCGTCGAAATGAGTTATCGGAGCAGCAGCACTAACGCCATCCTGAAGATTTTGGAAATACTCTTCGATATTATGTCCCAACGGGTTAATCGTTCCGATGCCCGTAACAACTACTCTACGTCCCGACATAACTCCTACGCGTCTTGCGAATTATAATTGGTCGAAATTATTTCTTGTGAGCCTCAACGTACTCGATTGCAGCGCCAACTGTAGTAATCTTCTCGGCATCCTCATCAGGAATCTGAATATCAAAAGCCTTCTCAAACTCCATAATAAGCTCTACTGAATCAAGCGAATCTGCGCCCAAGTGTGCTGTAAAACTTGCTTCGGGTACAACCTCTGACTCCTTTACGCCCAACTTGTCAACGATAATCTCAACAACTTTTGCCTGAATCTCTGACATAACTTTAACTTTTTTAGTTTAACAATTTATTATTGATTGGTTTAACTTTCAATCTATTTCTGCGCAAAAATAACACTTTTTTTATTAATTTTGGCATCAGAACAAAAATATTTTACGTGCGTATACGATACGCACAATATTAAACACCTATAAACCAAAATGTTATGAAACTTTTACTCATATCAAACTCAACAAACGCAGGCGAGGCATATTTGCAATACCCCATCGGACAGATTGCCGAGCATTTGAAAGGCATAGACGAAGTAGTATTTGTACCCTATGCTGCCGTTACATTCTCATACGCGGCATACGAAGAGAAAGTGCAGAACAGATTTAACGAGATAGGAATCAAGGTGCGCTCGGTACACCGCGCAAAGAATCCACGAAAAATGATTCTCGAAGCAAAGGCTATATGTGTCGGCGGCGGAAATACATTTGCACTGACAAAAAAGATGCAGGAGCAGGGCTTAATGCAGGCTATTCGCAAGAAGGTAAAGGAGGGAACGCCATACGTTGGTTGGTCGGCTGGTAGCAACGTCACCTGCCCCACAATCTGCACAACAAACGATATGCCTATCGTGCAGCCCGAATCATTCAAGGCTATCGGTGCTGTTAAGTTCCAAATCAACCCCCACTATCTGGACGCCAATCCCGAAGGTCACGCCGGCGAGACTCGCGAGCAGCGCATATTGGAGTATATCGAGGCTAATCCACGCCGTTGGGTTGTTGGTTTGAGAGAGGGATGTATGTTGCGTTATCAGGATGACAAGTTGGAGTTAATCGGTTCTCGTCCGATGCGCATTTTCAAGAAAGGCGTCGAGACATTTGAGGTTAACGCAGGCGATGATTTGAGTTTCCTCCTATAATAATATCGTAGAGTAATTACATAATTTAACACAAAGACTTGGGCTGCCATAGCCAATTGGTTGCGGCAGTCTTTTTATTTGGGAGACTTTATATATTATATATATGTTGTTCGATATTGTTTGGAATCCCGACCCTGCCATATTCTCGATAGGCGGATTTGCCTTGCGCTGGTATGGGGCTTGTTGGGCTATGGCCTTTGCACTATGTTATATGGTCATCGTGCGCATATTCCGCAAAGAGAATATCAATACGGAATATGCCGATTCGCTGTTGATATATGTCTTTTTAGGCACATTCATAGGTGCAAGATTAGGTCACTGCCTATTCTATGATGCAGAGTATTATCTGGCCCACCCTCTTGAAATAGCCATCCCCGTAGCAAAGACCGCGTCGGGCTGGAAGTTTATAGGCTATGCAGGTCTGGCAAGTCACGGAGCAACCGTCGGCATCATTACCTCTATATGGTTATATGCCCGTAAATATAAATTCTCGCTTTGGGATTTGTGGGATAAGATTGCATTAGTATCACCATTGGGAGGAGGATTCATCCGCCTAGGCAATTTCTTCAACTCGGAGATTCTAGGTGCACCAACAGATATGCCCTGGGGTATAACATTCAGCAAGGTAGATATGTTATCACGCCACCCTGCGCAGTTATATGAGGCTATAGGTTACTTCATCATCTTCGCCATAGCATATTACGTCTACACCCACAAACGCAAGAAGTTGGGCGAAGGTTTTATATTCGGACTATCGGTATTTCTGATTTTCACGATTCGTTTCTTTATCGAATACATCAAAGAGGTGCAAGAACCATTTGAGATTTCGATGCGAGAGAATTGGGGTGTAGATATGGGACAATTATTGAGCATTCCTTTTATGGTAGTATGTGCTGCGGTAATGTATTATGCCTTCCGTCGCAACCAACGCAATGAGAAGTGCGCTGCAACTGCACCTTCTGCAAACATAGCACCAGAATCCTCGCAAAAACAGTCTAATAAAAAATTCAAGAAACGCTAACTGCGCTTAACGATGAATAATAAAGCGACAACGGGAGCACGTGGTGAAGCGATTGCAACAGAGTATCTGCGACAAAACGGGTATTTGATATGTAACCGTAATTGGCGCAGTGGACACTATGAGATTGATATTGTAGCCACCAAACTCGGCATAACACATATTATCGAGGTACGTACTCGCAAGGCAGGCTCGTTGCTCTCGCCAGAAAAAAGCATCTCAGCCACCAAAGCCGAATCCATCCGCAAGGCCGCAGCGGCATACCTGCGACAGATGCGCATAGAAGGCGAAGTGGAATTCGACCTGATTGCTATAGATATGTTCCCCGACGGGAGTTATGACGTAAGAATGATTAACGACATAGTCCAATCGGGGTGGTAATTTGGACTAATAGAGAAAATAACTTACCTTTGTGCAAGAAATTCAACAGAGTCATTATGCTGTTATATAATATTTGCATAGCCCTATATGCGCAAATCGCAAAGATTATAGCGTTATGGAATCCCAAAGCAAAACAATGGGTAGATGGGCGAAAAGACATATTCGAGCATATGGCTCGCAAGATAAACAAGGCCGATAAAGTCATTTGGCTACACGTCGCATCACTCGGAGAGTTTGAACAGGGACGTCCTATCATCGAGCAGGTACGCAAGGAGCATCCCGAATATAAGATTCTTCTTACATTCTTCTCGCCTTCGGGTTACGAGATTCGTAAAAATTATGATGGGGCAGATTATATCTTCTACTTGCCTATTGATACTCCACAGAATGTTAAGCGCTTCCTGGATATTGCACACCCCGAAATAGCTGTTTTTGTAAAATACGAGTTCTGGCTCAACTACCTCTATGAACTCAAGGCCCGCAACGTACGCACATTTGTAATTTCGGCTATTTTCCGTGCTGATTCAGTATTTTTCAAGTGGTACGGTAGCCGTTGGCGTCAGGCTCTGGATAGTTACGAGCAGATATTTGTTCAGAACGAGGAGTCACAAGCATTGCTTCACGAAATCGGATTTGACAATGTTACAATTGCTGGCGACACCCGCTTTGACCGAGTAGCGGCCATAGCGCAGGCGGCCAAGAAGATAGACATCGTAGAGAGATTTAAGGGCGATAGCCGCCTATTTGTGGCAGGCTCGACGTGGGGGCCAGACGAGGATATTCTGCAAGAGTTGATTAACGACAATCCTAAAATTAAATTTGTCATTGCCCCTCACGAGATGAACGAGGGCCGTATCAACAAAATCATAGAGGCCACTACAGAGGGTGCTGTACGTTATACACAATGCAACGAACAAACATCGTTTGAAGGAGTTCAGGTGCTGATACTTGATACGGTAGGTATTCTCTCGTCGGTTTATGGCTATGCATCGTGGTCGTACATTGGAGGCGGTTTCGGTGTAGGCATCCACAATACATTGGAGGCTGCGACATTTGCCCTGCCTATTGCGTTTGGTCCTAATTACAAGAAGTTCAAGGAGGCTCGAGATATGGTAGCCTTAGGAGTAGCGACCAAAGTAGAGAGTGCCGAAGATTTACAGAAGTGGTATACACCTCTGCGCGACAATGAGCAGACATTGCAACAGGTAAGCACTACAGCCAAGGAGTACACATCGAAGCATCAGGGTGCCACATCGCTGATTATGAAAATCGTATTTGGAGAATAATCTCTAGAACGACATTACCAATAGTCTATATATTATAAATAAGGAAACAATCTCTTACCTATGAATAGACTCTTTACCTTTATTATAACCATCCTATTTGCACTCACATTAAACATTGCGTGCGGCAACAAATCTCTACCTCGGGCATCACAAAGCGAGATGGAGCAGTTTAAAGCAGCAGGCGACAAGGTCTTCGCAGATGTATGGGGTGACCCAGGAAATGTACTGCACAGCCTTATGGTAGTAAAAAACGGTAAAGTTGTTTATGAACATTGGGATACTGGATACTCACCCGACCAACTGCACGTTATGTGGTCGGCGGGTAAAACATTCACCGCGACAGCCATCGGCTTTGCTGAACAAGATGGACTATTAAAGACTTCGGACAAGGTGGTAGACTTCTTTACTCAATCAGAACTACCCGCAGAGCCTCACGAATGGCTTTTGGAACTTACCATACACGACCTCCTCATTATGTCATCAGGATGGACCGACTACATCTATAGTGCTATGCGAGGAGAGTTGGATGATTGGGTAAAAACCACTCTCGCATCACCTTTTTCATTTAAGCCAGGTGATAAATATCACTATAACAGTATGAACACTTATATTTTGTCTGTTATAATCACAAAACTTACAGGCAAAAAACTTATAGACTATCTCGACGAAAAACTATTCAAGGAGTTGGGTATCGATGATTCTTACTGGTGCGAATCGCCTCAAGGCTACAATACCGCTGGATGGGGACTCTATCTCACCACAGAATCATTTGCCAAGATGGGCCAATTTATTCTGCAGAGAGGAGAGTGGAATGGCAAACAACTCCTCAACGCAGAGTGGTTTGACAAAGCATTGCAACCACATATAATGCAATACAAAAACGTCATTACCGACCCTGCGGCGATAGAGGAGATAAAGAAATCAGGTCACCAATGGAAACAGGGTTATGCTTATCAAATGTGGTGTTGTAAGGATGGAGCATTTAGAATGCACGGGGCCAATGGTCAATTAGGCATTGTCTTCCCCGACAAAAATGCAGTCGTAGTAACTACGGCTTACACAAATAACGACGCCAAAATCCTGGACTCTATTTGGGCAAACATATATCCGTTATTATAATGCGATAACAACACTATCAGTCAAAAAAAAGTAATGGTGCCACAACTCAAAAGTCGTTGGCACCATTATTTTTCTTTAATCTCAGAGCGTATTATCAGCACTTCTCGGTCATAATATTAAGAATCATCTTATCTGTCTCGTCCATACCTTCACGACCAATAGTGGTGAGATTATGAATCGAGGCATCAACATCTTCATCGATGATACCCTCCAACTTCGACACGCAACGATGCTCCATAGCCATCATTGCCGACAAAACGGCAGTTGATACACCGCTGGCCAACTTCAATGCGCAACTTGGCTTTGCTCCATCGCATATCATACCAGTAAGGTTGGCAATCATATTCTTAACAGCCATAGAAATCTCCTCATAACCGCCACCCATTAGATAGGTGATACCGCAACTTGAGCCCGAGGCCGCAACCACGCATCCGCACAATGCAGACAAACGGCCCAAACTCTGTTTGATATAGATAACGGTCAAATGACTCAATATCAGGGCACGAATCATCTGCTCCTCCGATGCTCCACACTCCTCGCCATAAACAACAACGGGCAGAGTTGCAGTTATACCCTGATTACCACTACCCGAGTTACTCATCACGGGAATCATAGCGCCTCCCATACGGGCATCACACGCTGCCGATGTAGTCGATATAATACGAGAGAATATGCTATCACCCATAATCTTTATCTCGCGTGCACCTCGCAATGTCTTACCCAGCGAGTGGCCATAGTCAGCCGCAAAGGCGCTCTCGGCAGCCGCCTTGTTCAAACGACGCGACTCAAGAATAAAACTCAACTCCTCGATAGGCGACTCCGTAGCAAACTCATATACTCGCTGCAAAGTTAACTCTTCATCCTGCTCCTTAACCTGCTCGGCAGAGGGTTTACGCTCATCAAGCATAACCTCGTCATCACGACGCAAATAGACAAACGTAGTATGACCACCCGAAATTACGGCCTCGGCATAGTGGCCCGCAGCGGTAACAACGACCTCGATATACAACTTCTCGGTAATACCCTCCTTGAGTTGTACAGATATACGTTTCTCCTCAATAAACCGACGGCCCGCCTCTACGGCCTTGTCATCAGCATCCTTCAACACCTCGAGTCCATACTCCGAGCGACCAACAAGCACACCCAACGCGATAGCGATAGGCAAGCCTATCATTCCCGTACCAGGAATACCTACGCCCATAGCATTCTTGAGGATGTTGGCACTCAATCTCACCGACACAGAATCGGGCTTTGCTCCCAACAACTCAGTAGCACGAGCCACGCACAACGATACAGCGACAGGCTCGGTACAACCTATGGCAGGAACAACTTCACGTTTTATGAGGGCGACGATGGCCTCTCTCTCGGATGATGACAGCATAAAAAATAAGTTTTACAAATTTTGACAAAGTTACAAACTGTAGAGGATTATAACAATACCAAAAATGTAAAACTTATTACCCTTACGGCTATTTTACTACATTTTTATTTTCGCGAGCAACATTTTGCGGTTATTTTTTCGCGAGGGACTTACTACGCCCAACCGACTGCATCGTAAGATAGAGTTGACCATAATCGACCATATTTTGCATCTCGTTGCGGAAATTATCGAGATGCGACTCCTCCTCGGCTGCCAAATCCTGGAATATACGTTGCGTTACGCTATCGTCCGCAGCAGCACAACTCTTCGAGGCTGCATTGTAGTGACAGATGGTAGACTTCTCCAACTTAATAGCAAAATCGAACATCGCCTCGACCTCGTGCAGTTGGCGTGTAGGCTCTATAGGATTCAAATCGACATCACCTCCGAGGAACAGTATTCGCTCGGCAAGCATCTCGACGTGGCGCATCTCCTCGATAGCCACCTTATGCATATAACGGGAGATATACTCATAGCCTGCATCCTCCATTCGGATGTGAAAATAGATGTACTGCATCGATGATGCAATTTCGCGACGAACGGCATCGTTCAACAGGTTGATGCTCGTCTGATACTTGTTTACAATCTCTTCCATACACAAAAAAAATTTGGAATGTACTTCGCAAAATACATTCCAAACAATCCAATACAATAAAATTGTAAACTCAGTCGCGTAATCGTTTATTATTTTATTTATACAGGAATCTCTTAATTGAACGCTTGGGAGTATGCTCAAAGCCCTCCTCCATTATCTCAACACCAAGCACCTGGCTATATGCAGGCAACTGCTGGTTCAAATCCTTGCGATTCTGCTCCATTGTAGCCAAAATCTCCTCTTTGCTCATACCATCGGTATTCTCAGCGACAGCAATCAAAGCATAGAGACGCTTATCACGCTCAACGATGAGTGACTCGGCAACGTAAGGCATAGAGTTAAGTTTGCTCTCAATCTCCTCGGGGTAGATATTCTGACCATTAGCAGTCAAAATCATACACTTGCTACGGCCTCGGATGAAGATATTGCCCTGAGCGTCGATAATACCCAAATCGCCCGTACGCAAGTAACCATCCTCAGTAAATACGGCTGCCGTTGCTTCGGGATTCTTATAGTAGCCCAACATCACATTGGCACCCTTAACCTGAATCTCTCCTACAACCTTTGCGGGGTTGGGTGAGTCGATACGAACATCAACATTATCAACGGCACGACCTGCAGAACCTACACAGAAAGTCTCCCAAGGCTCATAGCCAATCAACGGAGCACACTCTGTCATACCATAACCTACAGTATAGGGCAAACCTACCTTACGCATAACATCCTCGACAGGACGGCTGATAGCAGCACCACCTACGACAATCGAAGTGATATTACCGCCAAAGGTATTAAGCAGAGTCTTGCGCACCTTACCATAGATAAGGTTACGAACGCCAGGAATAGCCGTTGCAATTCGCATCACGGGCTTATTCAGTGTAGGCATAACCTTACCCTTAAATATCTTCTCCAATACCAAAGGTACTGTAATAAACAGATAAGGTTTGATATCACTCAACGCCTTCAACAGGATTGTCGGCGTGGGAGTCTTACCCAAGAAATAGACGTGAGCACCACCACACAACGGATAGATAAACTCGAATGCCATACCATACATATGAGCCATAGGCAACATCGACATCAAAGTATCGCCCTCCTTGACGGGGATGCGGTTCAATGCAAACTCGATATTTGACGAGATGTTACGAGAGGTAAGCATTACACCCTTAGGTGAACTTGTAGTACCAGAAGTGTAATTGATTACTGCCAAATCGTCCAAATCGCCAATTGTATAATCAGCAACCTCGTGCTTCAACGAACTACTATATACTGCGGGGATGTGCTTATTATTCTCCTCGATAATAGACTCCAACAAACCCTCCTCGCGAGAGTAAAGAGCCGAAAAATCATCGGTATTTACAGCAGCCTTCAACTTAGGCATCATATCGAGTGGCATATTATCCCACATCTTCGCCTCGGTGAACAATACCACACTCTCCGAATGGTCGGTAAGAGTTGCAATATCTGCAGGCAAGAAATCGTTCAAGATAGGCACAACTACCGCACGATAAGTTGTAGTTGCCAAGAAGGTAATTGCCCAATGTGCACTATTTTTAGCAGCGACTGCAACTTTGTCACCAGGCTGAACACCCAAACCTGCAAAGATGGCGTGGATTCGCTTGATATCTGTCGCAATATGAGCGAAGGTATAAGTCTTGCCATTGTAATCGCTCAGCGCTGGATTCTCCCACTTAGCGCAAATTGTATCTTTTAAGATACTTAAATAATGTTTCATATTTTTAGGATATAACTAATTATTCTTATCTCAATTCGAATCCCACAATTATCTGTTTGCAGAATTCCGAATGCGAATATCGCGCTTTGGTCCAAAAGATAAAAATAATAGGGCCAGAGAGGCTATTCGAGGGATGAAATCCCTTTTAGGGGTAAAATCATAAAATATGGGGCGAAAAAATATAAACATATTTTCGCCCCACTGTAAAATTCAAAGCATCCAACCCACTTTTCAGGCTACATCAGGCCCTGACATCAGCAGATTCTGGACATTTTCGATATAGGTTTTAGAGATAGGTATATCGGGAACACCATCGATGCCCAACTCCACAAATATACCCTCCTTTTCACGTCGCAGCACCTTAACCAGGTCGAGATTTACAACATAGGAGCGATGACATCGACGGATGTGTGTTGACTCCAGATGCTCGGCTATATGCTTGAGCGTATTACGAACCATAACCTTCTTTGGCTGATTGTTGTTGACATACCACACGCATACATAGTTATCTGCCGACTCCACAAAAAGCAAGTTTTCGCGTCGAATCGAAAGACGCATATCGCCCTTGTCATCATATATCTGGATATACGCCGCCTGCAACAGAGTTTCATCTTCGGCAAGACGCTGCGTCAGCGTACGAAGTTGCGCTACACGCTCCTGCCAAATAAAGAAGATATAACACATCGTATAGGGGATAAGCAGTATAAAGAAGGTCTTGAATGTCGAGTTTCTAAACAACACCATAACGCTCTTATCGGTGTCGGTAAACGACGACACGATAGTAAAGATTAGCGACATAATCAAAATCTCGCACGCTATCCATAATATATAATGTATATATGATATTTCGCGATGACGAGTATATAGCCCCATCATCCATCTGCTGACTGTCGCAACAGCCATACCTACGAGAATCAATCCCAACGTAATCAACTGTACAGCCAATTCGCGCGAAGGGATATTCAACCACGCAAGGGTTTTGCCCTGCGGGTCAATCTTGTCGAAGTCAAAAGGTGTATAAATCGATATAAACAAGAGTGCAAAAATGGGCACGAAGATAATCATCGTGATTTGATTCGACCTCTTGTATATAAATTGTGGTATTGGCTTAAACATCTATAAAAGGATTATAGTTTAACACGACAGCCTACTTCAATTCCAATGCTGCACGGCACAATGCATCGCCAGCCGCATTACGGAACTCATAGATTCGCTGTGCATCACGCTGCTCACACCAAAGCGACAAATCATCACCATAACGAGCCTCGCGCATAAAATTGATATCCATACGCAGAGCCTCCATCTTCTCTGGCACCTCGATTGGCATTGAGTCAAAGATAATATCAATATAACGCATAGTGTTCATATGTAGATTGAAATCGATGTCGCTATATACCACACGATGCTGCGCAACAAGTTCTCCCTCGACTGCTGCAAGACGACGCGGACGCTCACACGGCGACGGAGCATCAACCATATTACCCTCGTGAGCCTGCGCCATAGCATTCATATCGGCTGGCATACGGGTATTAAAGTCAAGCATACACCACTGCGATACAGCACGACCAAACTCTTTGCCACTGGCATCAACCAACTGGAAATTACGGGTAGATGCAAGGCGGTTATAGTCGCTAATCCACGTATAGAGCGTAAAATCACTATACTTCTTGGGTTGATAATCTAACTCGAAACAGATACGCGACAATACCCAGCCATAGTTATTTTTAGCCAAAGTCTCAACTCCGAAACCTCGCGAATGAGCATCATCACCTGCTGCACCGAGAATCAAATCGAACATCGACGATACCGACATACGGCCTGTAAAATCGACGTGCTTGGGGTCAATCTTGTATTTGAATATACTCTTTTCCATCATTAATTATTTTAACACATATTTATCTATTCTTCACAACCAGCACTGCATCTGCACATATCTGACCTGTAACCTTGCCACCGTTGGTGAACTCCACATAACAAGGTTTGCCCTTTTGCAAGTCGTACTCGCCCAATGCAACCCACTCGCCAGAGGTCTGTCCCTTGATGGTAATCTTACCAGCATCGAGCCATACTAACTCATCCTTTTGGCCATCATTCACTACAATTTCTGAGACTTTTGACGAGCCACCACGACGAATGAAGTAGGTATAAACTGTATATTTTCCATCGCTCGCAACCTCAAACGGGAAACGCAAACGCTCATCCTTGCGCGTGGGGTCAAGCACAAAATAAGAACGGCCATAGCCATTATTTGCCTTTACTCGCTTCCAGCCCGACTCTGCCGCGGGGTTAATATCAACATCATCCACTACAACATCTGGTGCGCTACCATCGAGCAACGGGTCTTCGGCATACATCCTTTGAATCTCCTTGACGTCAATCTCCTGCACCTTAACTCCGCCATCAATAGCCAAACAAGCAGCCTTTGCTGCGCTCTGTGCCAAAAGCATAAACACCGGCTCCATACGAATAGAACCATAGGCTATATGGCTGGCAGATAAACATACAGGGACAAGCAAATTATCGCACTCCTCACGTTTGGGAGTAATTGAACGATAAGCAATATCATACGGCAATCCACCCGAAATCTCGACATTACCCTCATTCTTAACCATCGCAACGCCATCCTTCTCGATTACTATACGCTGGCAGTTATGCGAGTCCATAGTATATGCGGCCATACCGATACCATCCTCTACCGAGGTCTTATTCTCGCAATCTGCCTGGGTTGCTACATACTCGCCAACCATACGACGTGACTCACGGATATATAATTGCGGAGTCCAATGCTCTGTATCGAGATATTCATCCTTGGGCAGACCATACGACAACATCTGCTCACGCAACGCCTGCGGCACTCTCTCATCGTGTCCCATAAACCACAGCAAACCGAAAGTATAATCCTTATGAGCCTGAATAATCTTCTCTCGCTCAGCATAAGATGCCTCGGGATAGTTGTGATTCATACCAATCATATCGGTCGAAAAGGCTCCACGATTGTTGATATCGGTCTTGTTATTGGGCATAGGGCTGATAATGAAGTAGGTATTGAGTTTATCAGACTTCATCGCCTCAATCACTCGCAACAGCAATTCATAATGCGACGGATTATAGTTTTCGGGGCACTCGATAGGGAGCATATTATCTTTATCCGTAGTCAGACATATACGATAGTTATATGCCTGTACCATATTATCGCCACTACCCGTCTCGGCCATCTTTGCGGGTGAGATACCCCACAACAAACCGCTCTCGGGATTACCCTTTTCAACATAGGGGTCTACCCCATCGGGGAATTGGTGATTCTGCAACATATGCACACCATTCCACGTCTCGCCATATTGGCTGTTGGGCTCTCGGCCTACGACATACTCCACACCCGAGCGAGCCATCAAATCACCCTCATATGAGCAGTCGATAAATACTTTGGCATTAACACGCGTACGGCCACAGAATTTCTCGACGTTCTCTAACTTAATAGAAGTAATCGAAGTGCCCTGCTTATCGGCCGAGAGGATACGATGACCATACAAGACCTCGACATCACCTCGTTCAATATAATCGTTATAGACCTTTTCGGCTACACTCGGCTCAAAAACCCAATGCTCTAAAGAGTTGTAATGGGCGCCTACACGACGGTAGAAGTCCAGCGAAAGTCCCTTAACAACTTGCTTATTTCCAATATCTGTTTGGCCCAAACCACCCGACGACATTCCGCCCAAACGGCAACCAGGCTCAATAAGCAACACTGTTTTACCCTGTTGTGCGACAGCATAGGCGGCGATAACGCCAGCCGAAGTACCTCCATAGACACACACGTCGCACTCCAACTCCTGACGTGAGCAACCCACACCAACGAGCATTGCCAGAGCGACAACCGACAACAACAACTTTTTCATACAAAAACTTTTATCGCAAAAAGAGTTTACAAACTATCAAAAATATTGCATCCGCACTGCTGCAACACCTCTACACATCTGTCGATATCGTTAGCGCGAATAACTACGTTCGCCTTATCGCCCTCGGCAAAGGCGTACATATACTCGATAAATACCTCCTTCTCGGCCAAATGCTCCAAAATTGATGACAATGCACCCGCCTCATTCGAGCAACTAATACATACGACGTCGGTAAGCATTACAGCGAAGTTCTCCTCACGAAGCACCTCTACTGCCCTATCGGCATCGGATACAATCAGACGCAAGATACCAAAGTCGGGAGTCTCGGCCATCGAGAATGCGTGCATATTAAAGCCGTGCTTACCCAGGATTTTGGCCACCTCGTTAATACGACCTGTCTTATTCTCAAGGAATACTGATAACTGTTTAATTCTCATACTATTTTGGCTTTAATTATTTTAACTTACGGTTATCTATAACGTGCTTACCCTTACCCTGACTGCGCTCGATGCTACCAGGCTCCATCAATCGCACATCGACACCAATCGAGAGAACGCTCTTGAGTTTGTCGCCCAACGCCTTCTTCATTGCAAGCATACTACCAATATCGTCGCTAAAGAAGTTACGACGCACCTCAACCTGCACCTGCAACGTATCGAGGTTATTGACTCTATCGACAACAAGCATATACTGCGGCTCAAACTCCTGCATCTCAAGAATTACGCTCTCGACCTGTGACGGGAATACGTTGATACCACGAATAATCAACATATCATCGCTACGGCCTACGATGCGACCCATACGCACCGATGTACGGCCACACGCACACTCACCATCCATCAGCGAACAGAGGTCTTTTGTGCGGTAGCGCAACAGAGGCATACCCTCCTTGGTCAGCGTTGTAAATACCAACTCACCCTGCTCTCCATAAGGCAACTGCTCGAGGGTGTCGGGATTGATAATCTCGGGATAGAAGTGGTCCTCGCAGATGTGAGAGCCGTTCTGCTCGCTACACTCATACGACACACCTGGGCCCATAATTTCGCTCAAACCATAGAGGTTGTAACCCTTCAAACCCAAACGCTCCTCAATCTCGTGGCGCATATTCTCAGTCCAAGGCTCTGCACCAAAGGCACCGACACGCAGGCTGATATCATCCTTCGTGAGTCCCATCTTATCGAGTGTCTCGGCAAGATAGAGCGCGTAAGAGGGGGTACAAGCAATACCTGTAGTCTTGAGGTCACGAATCAGGCGGATATGCTTCTCGGTGTTACCCGTAGATGTCGGGATAACCGTAGCGCCCAAATTCTCAACGCCATAGTGCGCACCCAAACCGCCTGTAAATAGGCCATAGCCATAACTTACAGAGAAGGTATCGTCGCGCGTAATGCCATAGGCAGTAAGGCAGCGAGTCATAACCTCTGACCATACGGCCAAATCCTTGCGCGTATAACCTACAATAGTAGGATTACCCGTTGTACCCGACGAAGCGTGCACACGAATAATCTCCGACGCAGGTGCTGCCTGAAGACCATAGGGATAGTTGTCGCGCAAATCCTGCTTGGTGGTAAATGGCAACTTTACGATATCGTCAATCGAGTTAATATCTTCGGGGGCTACGTCCATAGCCTGCATCTTATTACGATAGAAGGGAACATTATGATAGACATAGGTCACCAACTTTTGCAATCGCTTGCTCTGCAAAGAGTGCATCTCGTCACGACTCATACACTCCTTATTGGGATTCCAAATCATAGTTTTCAATATTTTATTCTAATTAACCTAACTTTTCAATTTAATTTAACATAGAGGATGGTCCTCGCTAAAGGCCTTCATACGCTCGGCCAAAACATCGTACAACTCCTCACGCATACGCGAACAGCAAGCCCTGACGCCCTGTTGCTCGCTACCCGTAGTCGAGAGCGAGATACTGCTCACTCCATAATAGAGCAACTCCTTGAGCAAATCACCACCACTCATCTGGCCATAGCCTATCGTAAAGAAGAATCCATCACCGACGCTCTGCGTAACATCCTCATCATAGACTATACGGAAGCCGTTATCGGTAAATATCTGCTTCATACGCTCTGTACGGCGAGCATATTCGCGCGTATCCTCCACAAAGTTAATCTCGCCATCACTCGCCAAGCGCAACATCTCGGCATAGGCATACTGCGTAGATGCCGTACAGCCCGATGTAATCATATAGAGAATAGAGGCGATAAGAGTCTGACCAAATACTCCCGAATCGTTATATCGCTCGGCCAAAGCGGGGAAGTGTCTATCAAACAACTTGTCACTTATGCAGAGCATAGCCATACGCTGACCTGCATAACTGAATATCTTTGATGACGAAAGCATCAAGATATAGTTATCAGTATATCGTGCTACCGTAGGTGCATAAGGAGGCTCAAACGGATGGCCCAAATCACGACGGAAATCCATACAGAAATATGCCAAATCCTCCATCACTACAACATCGTATTTGGTAGCCAACTCTCCGATGATAGCCAACTCCTCCTCCTCAAGACATATCCACGCAGGATTGTTGGGATTGGAGTAGACAATCGCTGCCACGTCGCCTGCCGAAAGCATCTCCTCCAACTTCTCGCGCAACTTCTCACCACGATAATTATATATATCAAACTCCTTCCACGAAGCACCTATTACTCTTAACTGCGACTTCTGAATCGGGAAACCAGGGTCGATGAACAACACCTTATCCTTGCCCTTTTCGCGTTGCGTGCAGGCTATAAACGAGCCAAACGAGCCAGCCACGCTACCAACAGTAGGCACACAAGCACGAGCCGACACATCGACATTCAAAAAGGCCTTCACAAAGCGAGAGGCCTCGCTTTTGAGTTCCGCAACACCCGCTGCGGCAGGATATTGCGAGCCTACACCCCTGTCTAGCGCAGCCTTCTCGGCCTCAACGCCTCGAGCATTTACGGGCAGACCGGGTGAGCCCTGGTCCATACGCACAAACGGGATACCCGTCTGCGTCTCAAGATATTGTGCCACGAGCAACACCTCACCAATGGTCGCACGCGAGAGGTCTGCAATATGCAACTCCTCGACAGCCTTTGCAACCAACTCTTCGCTAAAAATCTTCATACTCTTCGGCTATAAATTATTGCTCATTCACTGCATTCCAACCCAAATCGAAGGCGCACAGATTCATCTCAACTATAGCCTCACCCTTTGCGGCGAATACTCGCTTGATGCTCTCGCGCAACTGCTCGGCCGAGAGAATCTCAATGTAGCGGGCTGCCATACCGAGCAACACCACATTTGCACTCTTGGGCATATTGTTCTGACGTGCCACGTCCTCGATGGGCAACACCACCGTGTGGGGCATCTTGGCCAATTCGGCCATAAGTTGCTCCTCATCGGGGTAGTTGGGTATATTCTTGAAGGGTTGCGACGAGGTTACAATCCAACCCTCCTCCTTCAAGTAAGGGATGTAACGCAACGCCTCCATAGGCTCCATAGAGATTATCAGGTCGGCTGCACCCTCACGAATCAAATCGGAGTAGATAGCCTCGGTCGAGAGGCGCAGTGTTGATTGTACATCACCGCCACGCTGACTCATTCCGTGTACCTCGGCCTGCTTGAGATTGACGCCTGCGGCTGCTGCCGCTTCGCCTATGATGGTGGCAATGGTGAGGATACCTTGTCCTCCGACACCTGCCAATATTATATCTTTCTTCATTACTTCTGCGCTCTTTTTTGACGTAATTTACGATTAAGAGTCTGAATACACTCTCGGCGGGGGATAATCACCGACACACCATTATACTCTATCTCCTCACGGATAATGCTGGTTATCTCCTCCATATTCTTGGGCAGAGGCACAACGACTCTGACGTGCGCGGGGTCAACACCCAAACCGACACATATAGCCTCAAACTTATTAGTACCAGCCGAATCCTGACCGCCTGTCATTGCGGTGGTGAGGTTATCGGAGATAATAACTGTAATATTGGAATTATCATTTACAGCATCTAACAAGCCTGTCATACCCGAATGGGTAAAGGTAGAATCGCCAATAACAGCAATAGCAGGATACAATCCTGCGTCGGCAGCACCCTTTGCCATAGTTATAGATGCACCCATATCGACACAACTATCGATAGCACGGAACGGAGGTAATGCACCGAGCGTATAGCATCCGATATCACCAAAGATGCGGGCATCGGGATACTCGGCAGCAACCTTGTTCAACGCATCATATACATCACGGTGACCACAACCCTGACACAATGCGGGTGGACGCGGAACAACATTCTCAGCCTTAGCATAACCCTGCTTAACGGCAATGCCCAACGCCTCGCCTACATTATCTGGATTAAGTTCTCCCATTCGCGGCAAATCACCCGTCAAGCGACCTCGCAACTTGTAATCGGCGCCGAGCAACGCAGCCACCTGCTCCTCAACAACTGGCTGGCCATCCTCGGCAACAAGCAACTCGTCACACTCCGCAGCCAACGCCTTGATAGCGTCAGCGGGGATTGGATAGTGAGTCACCTTCAATACGGGAATACCCAACGCTGCGGGATTGTGCTCCATAACATAATTATAGGCTATACCACAAGCCACAACGCCCAAACGAGCACGGCCCTCTACCGCTGATGTATGATTAAATGGCGACTCCTTAGATAGGATTGCCAAATCCTCCTGCTTCTCGACGAGCATAGCATATTGGCGACGCGCATTGGCTGGCAACAGCACCCAATTTGTACGGTCACTATCGGGTAGAGTCGCATACTTTTCAACCTTCTCTGCCATCTGCACATCGGCACGCGAGTGCGCCAAACGCGTAACTACACGCATCAACACAGGCAAGCGCAACTGCTCCGACATCTCAAAGGCAAAAAGCATCATATCGTAGGCCTCCTGCTGTGACGATGGCTCAAGGATGGGTATCATAGCAAACTTACCATAGAAGCGCGAATCCTGCTCGTTCTGCGAAGAGTGCATCGAGGGGTCATCGGCAGCAAGCACCACCAAACCGCCATTCACGCCCGTAATAGCAGAATTAACAAAGGCGTCAGCCGCCACATTCATTCCCACGTGCTTCATACATACCAACGCACGCTTACCCGCATACGACATACCGAGAGCCGCCTCCATAGCGGTCTTCTCATTGGTACACCAACGGCTACGTACATCGGGAGCATTTGCCTGAATATACTCAGTTATCTCGGTGGACGGAGTACCTGGATAAGCATATACGCCACTTATGCCAGCATCTATGGCACCTTGCGCCACAGCCTCATCGCCCAAAAGTAGTTTTTTATTATTTTCTATCATATCTCCTAACTAATTTCAACACTAAATATCTGCATCACTCAAAACGGGGAATTTTTGGCGAAAAGCCTCCAACGCCTCCATATCTATCTCGGCCGTAGCCTCACACTCCTCGCCCCTTGCGCAAGAGGCTATACACTTGCCATAAGGGTCAATTATGACACTACCGCCGCAATACTCGCACGAGGGGTCTGTACCGACACGGTTTACACCCGCAACATAACATTGATTCTCGATAGCACGCGCCACAAGCAATGCACTCCACGCCTCAACACGAGGTGTGGGCCAACTTGCCACATAGAGTATCATATCGTAATCTCCCCTATTACGCGACCATACGGGAAAACGCAAATCGTAACACACCTCAAGCAGGAAACGCACTCCACGAAACTCTACCACTTTACGCTCCTCGCCTGCCGTAAAACGCAGATGCTCGCCACCATAGGTGAACAGATGTTTTTTATCGTAATACGTCACTTCACCGTCTGGAGTCACAAAATAGAATCTATTATAATACTTGTCGCCATCCTTAACAGCGACACTACCCGCTATGGCAGCATTTGTACGGGCTGCCGTCTGCTTCATCCACTGCAAAGTGGGACTATCTGCACTCTCGGCTATACCTTCGGGGCAAATACAAAATCCAGTCGAGAACATCTCGGGCAAGACATACAAATCGGAATGGGGATTACGGGCGATAGCCTCATCGGCACGTTGCCGATTGACCTCAGGCGCAGCCCACTCAATATCTCGTTGAAGTATTGTTATTCTCATTTTACCTACGCTTAACAACACAAAGATACAAAATTATGGGTTACGAAGTAAAAAAACTGCATATTTTCCCACCTTTGGCAGAATATTTAGTAAAATTTCAAACATATTGATGAAGAAAATGCATATCTTTGTAGATAGATTATTTCGGGCGTGGCACTATTATAGCAACCGTCAAGAATCATATTCAGGGTAAGGAACGAATAAAAATTTATAATACACAGAATATTATGAGCAAAGAATTAGCATTATGCCCCAACAGGCTTGTGGGATATCTCGGCAAATCGAACAAGGAGTTTACAAAAGCCGACATCATTCGCTTCATCACCGAGAACGAGATACAGATGGTCAACTTTATGTATCCTGCAGGTGATGGCAGATTGAAGACACTGAATTTTGTAATCAACAACGCCGCATATCTGGATGCCATACTCACTTGTGGCGAGCGTGTAGACGGCTCAAGTCTATTCCCCTTCATCGAGGCTGGCAGCAGTGACCTCTATGTATTGCCACGATTCTCGACTGCATTCCTGGACCCGTTTGCAGAGATTCCTACGCTAGCAATGCTCTGCTCATACTTTAACAAGGATGGTGAGCCATTGGAGAGTTCTCCCGAGAACACACTTCGCAAGGCTTGCAAAGCATTCAACGACGTTACAGGTATGGAGTTCCAGGCAATGGGCGAGTTGGAGTATTATGTAATCGCTCCCGAATGCAGATTGTTCCCCGCAACTGACCAGAAGGGCTATCACGAATCGGCTCCATACGCCAAATTCAACGAATTCCGTCAGCAATGTATGGCCTACATAGCACAGGCTGGAGGTCAAATCAAGTACGGTCACTCGGAAGTAGGTAACTTTACAATCAACGACGTTACATACGAGCAGAACGAGATTGAGTTCCTGCCCGTCAAGGCCGAGGATGCTGCTGACCAATTGATGATTGCAAAGTGGATTATCCGCAACCTCGCATATCAGTATGGTTACGACATTACATTTGCGCCTAAGATTACCACAGGCAAGGCTGGCTCGGGATTGCACGTTCATATGCGCATCGTAAAGGATGGTCAAAACCAGATGCTCGATGGTGGCGTATTGTCAGCAACGGCTCGCAAGGCTATTGCAGGTATGATGGAGTTGGCTCCTTCTATCACAGCATTCGGCAACACCAATCCTACATCATATTTCCGTCTTGTTCCACACCAGGAGGCTCCCACCAACATCTGCTGGGGTGACAGAAACCGTTCAGTTCTGGTACGTGTTCCGCTGGGCTGGGCTGCAAAGAGCGATATGTGTAAGATTGCAAATCCCTTGGAGGCAGAAAGCAACTACGACACATCGCAGAAGCAGACTGTCGAGATGCGTTCACCCGACGGTTCGGCTGATGTATATCAGTTGATTGCAGGCTTGGCTGTAGCGTGTCGTCACGGTTTTGAGATGGAGAATGCGTTGGAGGTAGCCGAGAAGACTTATGTCAATGTAAACATCCACCAAAAGGAGAACGAGGATAAGTTGAAGAATTTGGCTCAGTTGCCCGACAGTTGCGAGGCTTCAGCCGACTGCTTGGAGCGTCAGCGTGAGGTATTTGAGCAGCACAATGTCTTTAGCCCTGCAATGATTGACGGCATCATCAAACGTCTGCGCTCTTACGGCGACAAGACTTTGCGACAGGAGATTGACGGCAATCAGGAGGAGATGCTCAAATTGGTAAACCGCTATTTCCACTGCGGATAATCAGCAGTATATATTAAATCAAGAGGCTACAACCATTACGGCTGTAGCCTCTTGATTTTTACATCATTGCCACTATCGCTACATACTCTCAATTTGGCGAAGCGCAGAACAGATGCTTATATAAGCCTCAACCAAGTCGGCGGGCAAATAAAAATATTGATTCGATGACTCGAAAGCGACAGAAGAATCGGCAGACAGAATAGGCAACATCTGGCGTATCAATTCCTGCTCCTGCAAACATTGCTCGCGCATTATTTTCTTATACTGCTCACGCTCCTCGGCGCTTTCGCTCTTCCTAAATTTATTACGGGCCTCAAAGAAACGGGCCTGAACAGCCGATGACTTATGATGAATACGCACCGCCTCGGCACGATGCAACTGCGTCAAGACCTTGTCTCGAACATCGCCTTTGGCTACTTTATGAGCCTGACGGAGCAGATTTACACCCTGCTCGAAGCCGTCGGCGCACTTCTCGTGCAAAGCAATCCATACATCCAACGGATAAACCGAGCGCCAAGCATCGTAATTATCGTACGGTATACCCACCATAGTAGCCGCATACTGCGTAACATTCATATAGAATGGATTGGATGGACCAGCGTGCTGCGGACCTGTATATACAGTACTAATATGATACGGATAATTCTCAAATCCTTCAGAACATTTACGCCAAGCCTCGCGGACCAACTCTCCTACCTTATCACCATATTCACTGCGGGCGAACTCCGAAACGACATATTCAGCCGCATCTCCTGGTTTGATTGATTGGAACAATTTAAGGTTTTCCGATGGATAACCACCCAAACTCCAACTCAACATCACACCATTTACATTCTGTTGCGATAGATTTGTTGCGTGACGGGCAACCAAATCCAACACGGGAACTGACGGAACGATAGCCATCTCCCAAGTCGCATTAACCTGCACCTTGGCTACGGTTTTAAGTCCTGCACGACGCGCCATCTCCCAATTACGCTGTGCACGAGGGCCAGGACCTACCGCTGACAGAGAGTATTCGCCTACAGATGAGGCTACACCGCCTCGCTCAATAGGCTTCGACCATTCACTAACCGACATAAACCAACACTCCTTGGGTAGTTGATTGATAATCTTTTCACACTTATCATCGGGCCATCCCCAATCCCACACAAGAACTTTTGCATCGGGTGCCGCCTTATGAACGCCCTGCTCGATTGCAGTATTAATCTCGGCTATCATATCGGCATAATCACGCTCTTTACATAGTGGACATTCGTGATAGTTACGCGACACACAAGTGGTGTGATTCTCCGATGCAGTGATGGTAAAGACTCCGCCCAAACCATCGACCTGACTAAAGAGGCTCTCCATCGAGCGGCTCAGCCACGCCAACACTTCAGGATTTGACGAGCAGAACGAATATAAATCGCCCAATTTTGAGCCCGCGTATGACATACGCTGGGGCGAGCCATCGAAATACTCTTCACCCATAGCACGCGGCTCGTTGAGATAGAGATATATCTTGATTCCATATTTGGCAGCACGCTCTACCAAACGATTCATTCCCGCAATACGTTCTGCGGCACGTTCATCACCCGGAAAACCCTTTTCGTCGGGCTCAACCAAAGTTCTCAACACAGAGTGTAACCATATTCCGTTTACACCTACCTCCTGCAATCTGCGGAACAACTCCTCGGGATATGAACTCAACTCCTTGTCCAAAAGAGGGTCACCGAAATCTGCAAAATAGGGGAATATCATTCTTAACTCAAAACCGTTGGAATCTGAATTTGCGGGTTGGTCAGATTTTATAGTCTGCACCTTATCGAACTCGCGCATAAACCCGAAACGAGGCTCCTCAACACGTAAAGCCTTCTTGCCCAATGTGCGCACATCAGCCGCAATCTGGGCCGCACGCTGACGCATCTCCAAGGTTGGCTCCACATAACGCAAAGGCTCACACCAAGGTTTTAGATTACCCAATTTCACATATAGGAAATCATCCTCTATTAGACGAAAACGCAACTCCTCGCGACTCATACCCAACAATTGAGTCAATTGTTCGTATGGCAAAAGATGCCAATTACGTCGCGTAATAGTCATATAACCGCGCGTTGTAGCCCATTCGGGCTCAATGGTCTGCTTGCGGGGCAGACCCATCGACACAGCCAACTGTTCGACATTCTCTACTGAGGTAGATAACACTTCGGCCAATCGCGACTTATCAACAACACTCCAATTTCGCCACACAAAAGCATACTGGCGATGGGGAAAATAATCGAGTTCCAATGCGGCTTTGCGTCCCTCCTCACCAGGCAGGGCCACTTGTCCTTGTGCGAAAGCCGAAACGACGCAAAAAGTAAATAATAAAATAGAAGTTAAACGTTTCATATATTTTCAATTTAATCTCGCAATGAATTATTATAGAAACGAAGATAAAAAATATTAAGTGGAATTGCAAGATGCAACCCTAAAAATTCACTCTATACCTTATAATTATCACAAATCACAGTCTCAAATTTGTTTTTTTGACGAAAAGAGCGTATTTTCGTAAATTAATACATATAACGAATAAAATTATAACAGATACAATATGAGAAGATTAATCATTTTTGCAATGGCGGCATTAGGTGCAATAGCCGCAACAGCACAAAACTTTTCACCGTTGAAGGGCTTTGCTTATGGCGAGCAGGATGCACCGAGAGGTTATGAGTCTGAAAAACCCGAATGGGAGTCACCCGAGGAGTTGTCGCTCAACAAGGAGCAACCCAAAGCGTGGTTCTTTACCTTCAACAGCGAAGAGAGCGCAAGAAAGGTATTGCCCGAGAATAGTGCATACTACAAGTCGCTCGACGGCACCTGGAAATTTAATTGGGTAAGCCACCCCAAAGAGCGCCCGCAGGATTTCTACAAACCTTCGTTTGACGTTTCGGCTTGGGATGATGTAGAGGTACCAATGAACTGGAACGTCTATGGTCTGCAGAAAGATGGTAGCCAGAAGTATGGTACACCCATTTATGTCAATCAACCCGTAATTTTCAAGCACTCGGTAGCCGTAGGCGACTGGAAGGGTGGCGTAATGCGTGAGCCTGCTCCGCACCACACAACCTATAAGCACCGCAACGAGGTTGGTTCATACCGCCGCCAATTCACCATTCCCGAAGAGTGGGATGGCCGACAGATTTACATCAACTTCGACGGTGTTGATTCGTTCTTCTATCTTTGGATTAACGGCCAATATGTAGGTTTCTCGAAGAACTCACGCAACTTGGCTGCATTTAACATTACAAAGTATTTGGTTAAGGGCGAAAATATGGTAGCCGTTGAGGTATATCGTAGTTCTGACGCTTCGTTCCTCGAATCACAGGATATGTTCCGCCTGCCGGGTATATTCCGCACGGTATCATTGACCGCTACCAACCCCGTCGAGATACGCGATTTACGAGTTACAACCGACCTCGACAACAATTACAAGGACGCAACAGCCAATATCAGCGTCGATATACGCAACCTCACAAAAAAGGCAGCAAAAGGTTACAGACTGCGGGCTGCAATCTACAAGAACGAACTCTATAGCGACGAGAACACTCCGTTGGATGAGGCAAGAGCGATAACACTAGTCAATATCATCGAGCCTGCGGCTATGACTACTACATCTTTGGCTATAAATGTCAAGAATCCCGACAAATGGAGTGCCGAAGAGCCCAACCGCTATACGCTTGTCGTTAGCCTTGTGAACAAGAAGGGCAATGTAGTGGAGCGAGCATCTACCCACTTCGGTTTCCGTGAGATTGAAATCCGCGACACCAAAGCCGAGGATGATGAGTTCGGATTGGCTGGTCGCTACTACTATCTCAACGGTAAGCCCATTAAGATGAAGGGTGTAAACCGCCACGAAAACAACCTTGAGCGCGGTCACGCCATCACTCGCGAGCAGATGCACGATGAGGTAATGCTTATGTTGCGCGGTAACATCAACCACGTCCGCTGTGCCCACTACCCCGATGCTCCATATTGGTACTACTTGTGCGACAAGTACGGCATTATGCTGGAGAATGAGGCTAACCTCGAGAGTCACCAATACTACTATGGAGACGCTTCGCTCTCACACGTTCCCGAATTTTTGGATGCTCACATTGCCCGTGTAATGGAGATGGCGCACGCTACCATTAATCACCCCTCGGTGGTCATCTGGTCACTCGGAAATGAGGCTGGTCCTGGTGAAAACTTCGTAAAGGCTTACAAGCGATTGAAGGCTTTTGATGCAACACGTCCTGTACAGTATGAGCGCAACAACAACATCGTCGATATGGGTTCTAACCAATACCCATCTATCGGCTGGACTCAATATGCCGTTACGGGTAAGGCCCCGATTAAATATCCGTTCCACATCTCGGAGTATGCCCACTCGATGGGTAATGCCGTAGGTAATCTGCAGGATTATTGGGATGCCATCGAGAGCACAAACTTCTTTATGGGTGGTGCTATATGGGATTGGGCTGACCAAGCATTTTGGAACTACGACAAGCAGACAGGCGAGAGATATATGGGTTATGGAGGCGACTTCGGAGACCGCCCTAACGACCACACATTCTGTATGAATGGTATAGTATTCCCCAATCACACCCCAAAACCGCAATACTACGAGGTCAAGAAGGTCTATCAGAACGCAGGTATCACACTTACTGACAATGGAGAGATTAAGATTTTCAACAAGCGTTACTTCCTGCCGCTTAACGACTTGCAGATAAGAGTTTCATTATGGGAGGACGGTAAGCAGATTAAGGAGTATATCCACCCCAAGATGGATATTGCAGCCCGCCAGAGCAAGAGTTTCAAGCCTCAGTTAGACCTCTCGGCACTCAAGGCCGAGAAGGAGTACTTCATCAAGGTGCAACTCCTCCTCAACGAGGATATGCCTTGGGCCAAGAAGGGTTATATACAGATGGAGGAGCAGTTGCCGTTAAAGGCTGCCGTAAAAACCCAATACATTGCCGATGCTGCGAAGTGCGACACAGAGTTAAAGGTTGCAACAAATGGCTCGATTACAACCATCACAGGAGGCAAGGAGCCATTCACCATTGCCTTCAACAACGAGAGTGGTGCTCTGCATAGCCTGACCTATAACTCTACACCCGTCATCGAGGAAGGTAACCCTATGCGACTCTACACATATCGTGCGCCTGTAGATAACGACAACTGGGCATTCAGCCGTTGGTTTGCATTGGGATTGTTCGACACCGAGGACAAGGTGCTCTCAAGCAAAACAACAGGCATCAACGAGGATGGTACAATCGTAATGCAATACGTCGTACGCACGCAGGCTAAATTCTACGGCAAGCGAGTAAAGAACGAGGATAATAGTTTCTCTCTTACAAATGAGGAGAAGGAGATGACGGAAGATGATTTCCACTTTATCTCAAACCGCATTTGGACTATCTACCCCGATGGCTCTATCGAACTCAACAGCGTTGTAACAGGCAGTGAGGGCTCGATAAACCTTGCGAGAATGGGTTATGAGGTGCTTTTGTCGAAGGATTTGACCAACTACACCTACTATGGCCGTGGCCCGCAGAACAACTACAACGACCGCTCAACGGGTGCCTTTATCGAGCAGCACAACAGCACAGTCAAGGAGCAGTTTGTACACTTCCCCAAGCCACAGGATATGGCCAACCGCGAGGATGTACGCTGGGCTACACTCACCAACGACAAGGGTAACGGCATTATGGTCGTTTCGACAGAGGGTATGTCGACTTCTGCACTGGAGTGGAACTCGGTAGAACTCACCGAGGCTGCACACCCCTATCAGTTGCCTGCATCGAAGGGTACTTGGCTCAATATCGACAAGAAGGTAAACGGCCTCGGCGGTAACAGTTGCGGTCAGGGTGGCCCTCTTGCTCCAGATGTTGTTAAGTCGGGCGAGAACTCTGTTGGATTCATTTTGCGTCCTGTAAAGAGCGGAGATGACTATACAGAGAAGGCAAACGTATTATCATCAGGCGCAACACCTATTATGTTGTCACGCAACGTACGTGGTGTAGTTACGATGAGTTGCGCAAAGGCTGGTGCCGAGATATATTATAAGGTGGGCGAAAAGGGAAAGCCTACGCTCTACACCGAGCCGATAGATATGAGCAAGGGTGGCGAACTTATCGTATGGGAGAAGAGTATGCCTACATTGACCGCAACATACTCTTATGCAGAGGTTACATCTATCCCCGTAAGCATAGCATTTGCATCAAGCCAGGAGACAGGCAACGAGGCTACGAATATCATCGATGGAGACCCGACTACGTTCTGGCACACGATGTATTCGGTAACAGTTGCTAACTTCCCGCACTACATCGACTTCGATGCCAACACCGAAGTAAACATCAAGGGATTTAAGTATTTGCCTCGTCAGGACGGTAGTCCCAACGGTAATATCAAGGCCTACAAGATTCAGGTCAGCAACGATGGCAAGAATTGGTCGGAGCCTATAACACAAGGAGAGTTTGCTAACGGCTCAAAGTTGCAGACCGTAATGTTTGCCGCTCCGGTTAAGGCCCGTTATGTGAGATTCACAGGATTGAGTTCACAGAATGGCCAGGATTTCGGCTCTGGAGCAGAGTTTGAACTGATAAAGGAGTAGAGTCAATCCACAAAATAACAAACCCCCAAAAGTTTGTGCTAACTTTTGGGGGTTTGTTATTTAAGACCTATAACTACTTAACGAATGACCGATAATTGCTCTCCCGCTTTCATCATCTGCTTAGTCTGCTCTCCGCTGATGGGATTTACAAAAGAGACTTCACCATCGTTTTCGGCATAAATAGTAAACTTGGTTACCTCACCACCTCTCTTCTCGGCTGAAACAAGATAACCACCTACGGCTCTAAGATTCTCAAACGAAACATCTGCCCAATCGGCTGGAATAGCAGGGAAGATACGGATTGTACCCGAATGACTCTGCATCAACATCTCGTGGATTCCTGCGGCAAAGGCAAAGTTACCCTCCAAAGTAAATGGTCTGTACAAGAATTGTGATTTACCCGTACGCGACTGGTCTCCATTGGCGTGGAACGTATTCTTCAGGCAGAAACACTCGGCAAAGATACGCAAAGCCTTCGCGGCCTCCTCTCCATTCATCGCACGCGCCTGCAGATTACCGAACCAACTATATGAGTATCCCGTCCAATAATCAGGACCAATATCCGACATTCTCTTCAATGTAGCCTTGATGATTTGCTGTGCCTGCTCGCCATCGCTCCAATCCAATATTCCCAATGGATGTATAGCCATAGCGTGTGAGAAATGGCGGTGCGACATATTGTAAGGCACACCGTCAGCAACAGTCAAACTGCCATCGGCATAGACGCTCAGCGCAGGTAATTGGCTCTTTATTTCGCCCCAATGCTTACTCTCGTCTGTAAGATTCAAAGCGGCGGCCATCTCCTCGGCTGCCTCAAAAGCAAATATCGTCAATGCCAAGTCGTAATTGGTCATATCGGTAAACCACGCTCGGATTGAGTTATCGAAAAACTCGGGGCTCGATGTAAACTCCAAACGACGAACGCCCTTATCATCGACAAAAGAACTCTGCTCCAAATAGATAGCAACATCTTTTACGAAAGGATATGCTCTCTGCTCGAGAAAATCCTTGTCAGCCGAATACTTCCAATGCAGATAGAAGTGTTGTGCCAACCACGCGCTTATGGTCTGCGACATTGAGTATTGTGTCCAGCCCCCCATCTGCTCACCCACCAGAGTACAAACTCCGGGGACATTGATTCCATCGGTTTCGAAAAACTCGCGAGTATATTTACGGTAGGTATCACGCTGATTCCACAACGTATTGAGATAACCCAGCCCCTCTTCAAGTCGGTTACCTGCGTATGCGGGCCAATAACTCAATTGAGTATTCAAGTCGTGGTGGTAATCACCCTTCCAGGGCGGCAACTTACCATTATCGGCGGTCCATACAGCCTGCAATGATATGGGATAAGAGTCCTTACGAGTAGCAGAACCGAACTTATACATCTCATTGTAATACTGCTTCTGCAAAATGCTGTCGGGCAACGTAACCGATGACTGCGCCCAATACTTATTCCAATAATCAAGATGCGACCTGTAATCACTCTTGATACCTCGAGCCATAGCCTCTGCGGCCTGCGTCGCTGCTACGTCATCTGCCAAAGATGAAGATATACTCCATACTCCGTAGAGGTCCTTACCTTTTTGCTCCCAACTCACAACTACATCGTAGTAGAAATCACCATAGCCCTTCTGATGATATGTGATTTGATTATCCTCGACAACAACATCGCCTTGCTCATATCCCAAACGCTGCAAATCCTGGCCCTCAACCGAGTTTACCGCTGCGCTCTTCGAGGTTTTCTTATATTTGGGGGCAATCAATTCTGGAATCAGTTCCTCCTTCAGATTCTTGAAGGCAAACCATCCTATAGGCTTCGTTGCGTGAACAAAGGTCTGCATCTGCATTCCGTCAGCCCAATCAATCTCGCAAAGTGCATTATCGATGAACAATCTTACCGACTGAGGTTCTCCAAATTGCTCAAGCGGAAATTCAAGTGCTGCACCAGGAATCTTCGAAGGGGCAGGTATCTGCTCATATGGAACATCTATCTTACGTTGTACGGCCTCATAGTTATTCTTGCGAATCTGCTCTTTAACCCACGAGAATTTGTAATTATCACCAGCAAGACTATCCGACGGACGTAAATCCCATAAATCTACGCGGTCCAACGAAAGACGCAATTTGCCCTCATTCGCCCACACCAACGCGCCTACAGTCGCATTTCCGAGAGGCATACCCTCATCCCAACTTGTGGCGATTTCCGGGAATACCAAATCACTTGCCGAGGGTGTAGTCGGACAATGATTGCTATTACAAGCAACAAAAAACACTGCAGCGAACAATAATATAATCTTAAATTTCATTACGCTCTAATGATTAAACGGTCGCTACTCCTTAATTATTCAAATCGAGTACTACCTCGTAAGTTGAATTAGGCTCGAAGTCAGCATTGTAAATCAACAGGAAGTTCTCATCCAAAGCCACATTCCACGCCTGGCCTTCGGCAAGCGAAGGATTGCAAAGACGCTGCGGGAAGAAGTAACTGAAAGGCAAATCAAGAACGTGCTCCTGCTTGAACTTATCACCCTTCATTCTCTCGAGGCTGAAATTCTCTTTGGTCTTAATCGTAACGTAGCATTTCTTACCACGAATCTCCGATGTAACCTCAAAATCGGTCTCGCCATCAACCTCCTGAAGACGTACCTCCCACTTCGGGTCTCCATAATATGCCAACACATCTCTATCGTGCCAGAAACCTATCTGGTCCATATCGGGCCTATCCCCCAAAACCTCCTGCAAACGCTGGCGAGCCAAGCGGAACTCATCCTTACCAAAATCGGGGTAACGCTCACGCAAAAGCGAGGGGTACCACTGGTGCTGCTGATGCAAGAAATCCTGCTGATTGACAAAGATAGCCTCCGAGAGAGTGTATCGGCCAGGATTGGTAACCCAATATTTCAAGCCACCCCAACCGTTACGGCCGTGCCAGGTAGTTACAACGTAACCAATCATTGTCGCAGCATTGGCATCGTTCATCCACGCGATAGCCATACTCTCCTTAGTGTTATTCACGTTTCCAATCAAGCAGTTACCTACAGCAAAATAAACCTTACGCTTACCGCTCTGCTCGATATCCCACGTCTCTTTTGTAAAGCGGTCCTCAGCATAAAGACCACCATCCTTTGGCTTGAAATTACCCAACGAGAAAGGCATCTCGAGATTACGTTCCGTAGCGTGTGCGGCTGTTACAACCAAATCGGGATTGTACTTAACGTATATATCAGAAAATTTGCGCAAAATCTCGGTTGGTGCGATACTATCACGTTTAACCTCGCTGTGACGGCCTTGTTTCTCGCCCCAGTGGCCCTTGTGGTGGTCATCAACCCAGCCGTAATTGTCAAACCACTTTGCACTGTTAAGTTCTGTGATAGTTGCTACAGCATCCTTGACGAGCAACGGCTCGGTGCTGTTATCTACCATACGCATAGCAGCCGCAGCATCGTAGCCTGTAATCATACCCCAAACAAAATCGGCATAGATATCGTCATCCACTTCACGGCTGGCCAAATGCATATCGATAACATAGTCACGTCCGAGGTTTTCAGGCTTCTCAACAATAGCCACATAGCGAGGCTTAATCTCGCGCAATGCATCCAACAATTCACAAGGCGACTCCTTGTAGATAATCAACTCTGCTGAGTGCTTTTGCTGCAACGCCTCGGCAACCTTCAACCACTCGGCATCCTGCTGTACAGCCTCACTTGCCAATACTACATAAGTGTCATCCATAACAACTTTTGCACAACCCACAAACGAAAAGAGCGACAAAAGAGAGACTCCGCAAAACAATAAAATCTTCTTCATAAATATTATTCTTTAAATTATTTTTTGATTCTTATGCGTTAATTTGTACAAAGATATAATTTATTAGAATACATTATTAATTATCACCGTTTTTTATTTCATTTCGCATTCAAACATTTAGGCAACGATTCGAAAAAAGAGCGAAAAGAGCGTCATATCAAAAATTATTACTATCTTTATCTCTTAATTATAAGACAAACTCATAAACTTAAGTTATGAAGAACCCGAAAATTGAAAAATATATAGTTACAGGATTTTGGGCGGTGCTATGGGCTGCAATAATGATATATATGCAAATCAAGCACTCATTCCACTTCCCGTATATTGAGCAATCACAGATATTCCTGTTTGATGGGGCATATTTGAGCGAGAAATTATGGCAGGTGGCTGGCGTAGCAATTCTTATTGAGGAGTTTATTACACAATTCTTCTGCATACCTTACGTAGGACCTATCTTTGTTGCATCGGCTCTCGTTGGTGTAGGACTAATCACGCAAAGCATCGTCAAGAAGATTGCTCCAAATGCAAATGCTCCATTATTGGCACTAATGCCCGTCGCACTGCAACTTACGACAATGGTCGATTACGACTATCAATATAGCGGAATAATATCGTACATAATAGCAGTAGCCGCCATACGCCTTTACCTGCAATTTGAAAGGCAGACCACAAAAGTCATTGCATCGTCGTTACTGGCGCTTTTGCTATATTGGGCAGCAGGTCCTGCCGCGATTATGTTTGTTGCGGCAATTGCTATATACGAACTATTTATAGCCCCCAGCAAGGCCTATTTTACGTTATTGCCTATGGCAATAATTGCCGCCGCAGGTTGGATAGCCATATACTACCTGCATCTGCTTGGCGAAGTGAGATACGCATTCTCTCCCGACCTCTATTATAAGCCTATGCTACAGCCCGACAAGGCGTTCTATTATGCGTGGGTGGCAATGCCCATCATCTGCTTTATTGCCACCTTACTACGTCGCAGAGGTGAGATTTCGTCTGCTCGCAAATGGGCGGAAGTGGCTGCGCAGTTGGCTGTGGTGGCATTGGTTGTAAGTTTCACATTCAAAGACAAAGAATATCTGCAACCTATGGTAACGAAGTTCAAAGAGTTGGATTACTATCTGCGATATGAGCAGTGGGACGATGCTCTGAAACTCGCAAAAGAGCAGGGAGCAGATAATACTTTACACATATTGATGCAGAATATTGCCCTTATCCAGACCGATGCCCTGGGCGACAAAGCATTTGCTTATACGCAGTTGGGACCCGATGGCATCACTATGGACTGGAGCGACAACAATCCGTTTATATTCAGCATATTGAGCGACCTGCATTTCGCTCTAGGTAATACGTCAATTGCACAGGAGGTAGCATTTAAGAAAAACAGCGAGAGCATAGCCGTTAATCACAGTTACAACTCTCGTATGTTGAAGCGATTGGTGCTGACCAACATAATTTATGGCGGAGAAAGTGGCTACGATGTTGCCGAGAAGTACATAGCAATACTCGAAAAGAGTCTCTTCTACCGCGATTGGGCAACAGAACAACGCGCATACCTCTACGACAAGACTCCTCTAACGCCAATGATGCAGGAGCAGCGACAGAATATGCACAACATCGATTTGAGTTATCGTATGGCCGATAATTTCGATGTATTGAACGACATCAGCCATTGCAATCTCTCGCGCCGAACATTCGAGCATCAGTGTATGGGTTACTTGCTGAATATGGACCTTGAGAATTTCTATCAAATCGTATCGCGCGTATATGGCACCGCCACTATGCCCACATTGCCGCAAACATTTGCCGAGGCGTTGTTGATATACACAACACTCAACAAATCTATTCAGGGCAATTACGCCATAGACGAAACTACACAAAAACGTTTCCTGGAGTTCCAAAATTTTGCGGCTCAGAACTACAACAATAAGAATCTCGCTGCAATTATGCGCAAATCCTACGGCGAGACCTATTGGTACTATTATATGTTTACAAAATAGCAGAGTATGAGAAAGTTATTTATTATATCAACCGCCCTTGTCGCACTCGCCGCAATGCTGTGCGGTTGCACCTACAACGAGCAGGAAGGTCGAATGAGCGACAAACCGCTGGCCATATTCCCCGACTATGCCGACGTGACCATCCCCGCCAACATAGCACCGCTTAACTTCCGCATCGAGGGCTCTAACGCAAAGGCGCAGGCGCGCTTCGTTTCGGGCGAGAGTTCTGTTGTAGTGAGCAGCAGCGACTCGCGAATCATCATTGCGGAGCGTAAATGGCGTAAGATTGTCGATGCCGCCACAGCTGGTGACGGCACGATAGAGGTAATAGTTTCGGCAAAGGAGGCTGACGGCTGGGTGACATACAAACCCTTCACGATTAACGTCGCGCCCCACCCTATCGACTCACACATAGCCTACCGACTCATCGAGCCTGGCTACGAGTCGTGGTGCGAGATGGGCATCTATCAGCGTAACATCGAGACATTTGAGCAGAAACCTATCATCGAGAACTCGGCTGCGGACTACGGTTGTATAAACTGCCACTCATTCTGCCAGCAAAACCCCGACAAGATGCTGTTCCATATGCGCCAGATGCACACGGGAACTATAATTACCGACGGCACGAAAATCGAGAAACTCAACACCACAACCCCCGAGACTCGTTCTCCGCTGGTCTATCCCTCGTGGCATCCTTCGGGTAAGTATGTTGCCTTCACCAACAACCTCACACGATTAATCAATCTACCGAACGACCACAACCGCGTAGAGGTCTATGATGGCGCATCGGACGTGGTTGTATATGATGTGGAGCGCCACGAAATCATTACCTCACGCAACCTATTCTCGACCAAATATTTCGAGACCTTTCCCACATTCTCGCCCGACGGAGGCAAACTCTACTTCTGCACGGCCGATTCGGTGGCTATGCCCGACGAGTTCAAGAGTGCGAAATATAGCCTCTGCGCGATAGACTTTGACGAGGAGACTCGTCGCTTTGGCGAGCGTGTCGATACGCTTTACAACGCTCATACGGGTGGTCGCAGCGTCTCGTTCCCGCGCGTATCGCCCGATGGTCGCTATATGCTTTACGCTTTGGCCGACTACGGCAACTTCTCGATTTGGCACCGCGATGCCGACCTCAAGATGATTGACCTCACTACAGGCAACGAGGTCGATATGACCGCAGCCAACAGCGACGCCGCCGAGAGTTACCACTCGTGGAGCAGCAACTCGCGCTGGATACTCTTCAACAGCCGTCGCGTAAACGGACTCTACACCCACGCCTACATAGCCTATGTCGACGAGCAAGGCAAGGTGCATAAGCCGTTCCTATTGCCACAGCGCGACCCCGACTTCTATGACCGCTTTATGAAATCGTACAACATACCCGAATTTATCACGGGCGAGGTGGAACTCAACTCCTACGACATCGCCCAATTCGCCAAAGAGGATAAGGGTATCGACCTGAAATTCAAGATGCAGGAGTAATCCCCACCCGTTTGGGTACGAATTTTGCACCACACCAAAACGAACACCGTTAAATTGTATCGTTATGTTTTGGTTATGGTATCTGCTTATAGGCTTGGTGGCGGGATGGCTCGCCAACCTTATCGTGCGCGGTAGTGGCGCGGGGCTTCTGTTGAATATTATCGTCGGTATCATTGGTGGATTCTTGGGTGGCTGGCTTGTCGGCTTGGTGGGCTGGATACCCCTCACCACCTTTGGGGCATTGGTCGCATCGGTCATCGGTGCAGTCGTATTTCTCTGCATCGCATCACTCTTTGCAAACCGCAAAACGGAACGTTATTGACCTTTGCCCGATAGCAAATAGGCAGAAAAATCGTTTGGCTTTTTGTCGAACGATTTTTTTTGCTTAACTTTGTCTTGCAACTGGCAAAAATCCGTTGTAATGTAACATATTATTAATTAGCGTTTGCTATTTGTTCCAAGAACTCTGAAACGTAGGAAATTTCAAAAGTGCAAATCGGAACAGATTATGCGAATGCCCGCTTGTGTGGGCATTCTTGTCTGTTTGTACCGGTTTTCCTACGACCGCAGAGTTGGGCAAGTTTGTTCACACTTTGTGTTCGTAGGTGGAGTGGGTAGCAGTCGCATAAAACACTAACAAAATGAAACGCTTAATTAAAATTTTGGCGGTATCAACACTTGGTGTGTTGATGATTGGTTGCTCTAAAGATTCATCAGAAGGGCAGATTAGTTCTACAAATTACGAGTTGAAACTCCGAGGAGACATCAAGGCTCCCACATCGGGAACTCGTGTAAATGCAAACGGCTTTGAGGCCAACGACAAAGTAGGAGTCTATGTATCATCTACAGGCTCACTCGCATCACAAGGCAACACACTCGACAATGCAGCCTACACCTACTCAAACGGTAATCTTAACGCATCAGAGGGTAGCGAGGTTTATTGGGATTCAAAGGATGCCCTTTTATCTGTTTATGCCTATTATCCGTATGTCGCAAATGTTGCGAACAACTCTGCATACGAATTCTCGGTAGAGACTAATCAATCAACTGATGTTAATTTCTACAATAGCGATTTTATCACAGCACAAGCAGTAAATCTTGCACCGCAAGAGACTCCCGTTTCACTTACTTTCACTCACTCATTGAGCAAAGTCTTGGTGTCGTTCGTAGCAGGCGAAGGCATTACTGCGAGCGAGTTGGCCGCAGCAGAAAAGACCTTTACCATAGGAGGGTTAGCAACAAGTGGAACTATTAATCTTGCAACAGGCGTAGCAACTGCTGGAACAACAACAGCTACTATTACTCCGCTTGAAAGCAACGGAACTGACTATGCCGCCATTATCTATCCTCAAGATGGTGCTGTTTCATTTAATTTAGAGTTAGACGGCGAGGTATTCTCTTACACAACTAATATAGATTTTGAGGCTGGTTATCAGTATAAATTTAATCTGACTATCAACACTTGGAACTCTCCCGAGATGACATTAACCACTACATCTATCGACTCTTGGGATGATGGAGATGACCATTCGGGAACAATGTCTAATACTATCTCATTCCCCGATGCTACACTAAAATCAGTAATTTTGAACTCATACTTGTACACACGACACGAAAACGGTGCCGTAGGTGAACAAACCGAAACACTAATTGATGCAAATGGTGACGGCGAGATTTCTTATGATGAAGCAAAAGCTGTATATGTTTTAGTTCTACAATCAAGTTCTATATCAAATTTATCAGGACTTGAATATTTTACTAATCTTGATTATCTCGTCATTACAGGGTCTGCTATGGCATCTATTGATTTGTCAAGTTGTACTTCTCTAATCCAATTCGATTTTCACAGTAATAGCGGGACTACATCATTAAAACTTTCAAATAATCCGAACCTAAAACGCATTGGATGTGGAAGTAATAGTAATCTAAAAACATTGGATATATCAGGGGCAACATCGTTAGAGGACCTAATGTGTAGTGGCAATGCGATAGAAGTTTTAGATGTGTCTAACAACTTGTCGTTGAGTAGTGTCAGCATATCAGGCGAACAATCGCTTCAAACATTGTATGTTCATAGTTCACAGAATACAGAAGGTTGGAGACTTCCCAATGGAGTAACCCCGACGATAAAAAACTGATTAATTAGTGATTTTTAGGCGCAAAAGTTTGTTAGTGAAAATAAATTGCTTACCTTTGCAGTCGCTAAAAAGTATTTAATTCAAAAACATTACAAACAATGAAGAAAGGTATTCACCCCGAAAGTTATCGTTTGGTGGCGTTCAAGGATATGTCGAACGACCACGTGTTTTTGTGTCGGTCCGCCGTTTCGACAAAAGAGACCATCGAAGTGAACGGCGAAACCTATCCTGTATACAAGATGGAAATCTCTAACACATCTCACCCCTTCTACACAGGTAAGATGAAGTTGGTTGATACCGCAGGTCGTGTGGATAAGTTTATGAGCCGCTACGCAAAGCGCTACGATAAGAAGAACAAGTAATCCTAAGCGGATTTACTTACGAAATATGCTCGGTCGAATGACCGAGCATATTTTTTTGTCTGGAATTCACTTATGCTGGCAAGCCTACAAAAGTTTTGAACTATCGTTATCAAGATAGAGAATTGCACCCGGCTTGCGACGTAATATGCTGGCGGGACAAATCTCGCTAACGTCGCCCTCGATTGTCGCCTTCACAGCCTCGGCCTTCGTAGCGGCTGGCACGATGCAGAAATGACGCGATGCAGCCATAAGAGCAGGAATAGTCAGCGTCATTGCGTGAGTAGGCACATCATCAAGCGAAGCAAAACAGCCATCATTGACTTGTTGCATTCGGCATTTGTTATCCAAATCGACAACCTTAACCCAAGCCGCATCGTTGAAGTCAGCAACGTGAGGGTCATTAAAGGCTATGTGGCCATTCTCGCCAATTCCCATAAACACCACATCGGTAGGATACTCCTTGAGCAGTTGTGTATAGTTTTCGCAGGCCTCCTCGGGGGCAATTGAACCGTTTAGATAGTGGACCGAGCGGAATGGCACTTTATCGAAAATCGCTCGACGCAAAAAATTACCAAAGGCTTGCGGAGCATCAGAATTAATGCCTATATACTCATCCATATGGAAGGCATTAATCCTCGCCCACTCAACATCCTGCTCTGCCAACGACGCCAAAAACTCATTCTGCGAAGGAGCCGCCGCAAAAATAGCATTAATCGTCGGTTTCTTCTCGAGCATCTCACGCAGGCACTCTGCGGCGTCAATTGCCGCTGCCTGGCCCATTGACTCTCGCGTAGGATATATTTTCACTTGCAGATTGTCTGCAAAAAACTCTTTAGATGTCATTGTTTCGTACTTTTATATGTTATAAACTATTTGACCATTAACGATTGTCGACTGTATATTAACCTCATCGTCGAATACTACGATATCTGCATCATAGCCTACCTCTACGGCGCCCTTCTTATCTGCAATGCCCATAATCCTCGCAGGTGTCTCAGTTGCCGAGCGCACAATCTCGGGCATAGGGCGCTCGGTTAATTGCTGCACGGTACGCACCACCCTATCCATAGTAGCCACGCTACCAGCAAATGCCGAGCGGTCAAGTAACTTTGCGACGCCATCTTCTACCACAACCTCTTGACCTTGCTCTAGACTGCCAAGCATATAGTTCCCATCGGGCATTCCCGCCGCACGCATTGAATCTGTAATAAGAGCGATTCGTTCGGCACCCTTGATTTTATACACAAGATTGAGCAACGACTGAGGAACGTGTATTCCATCGCCTATAATCTCGATTGTAACGTCGTCGTTGAAATACCCATACTCGATTACGCCAGCGTAACGATATGCATTGCGGCGAGTTATGGTACTCATACAAGAGTAAAAGTGTGTCAAATGAGTAAATCCCGCATCAAAGGCACGCTGACACTCCTCAAAGGTTGCACCCGTATGCCCCATAGCCATAAGTATTCCCTCGTTTCTCAACGTAGTAGCCATCTCTGCGGCACCATCCAACTCGGGGGCGAGGCTCCAACGAGCAATATCTCCCTTACTTGCTTTAATTATAGCATCATACTCCTCACGCAGGGGATTTCGCAAATAACGCTCATCTTGCGCACCACGATAATCATAAGCAAAGTATGGGCCCTCGAGATGCAATCCACCCATAGCGGCACCTACGATATTGGCCGATTTGGCCTTTTTATATTGTTCGACACTCTGATGCAGAGATTCGGTCGTACTTGACAACGTGGTAGGATAGAGCAAAGTCGTGCCGTGCTTGGCGTGCATTGTCAAAGCCTTCTCATAGGCATCTAGCGTACCATCCATAAAGTCACCACCGCCTGCACCGTGAGTATGCAGGTCAATAAATCCCGCAGAAACCCATTTACCGCTGGCATCAATTATAGTCGCGTCATCGGGGATATGTACATTCTGCGAGCCTACACTGATAATCTTGCCATCCTTGATTATAACATCGGCACAGGTGTACACTCCTCGATTTATTACCTTTCCTCCTATTATCTTGATAACACCCATAATAACTCAATTTCTATTTGCTCACCCTTTTCCAATGTTCGATTTTGTGGCCATAAGTGGCATAGAAAATCATATAGAGGAAACAGGGAACAAGCACCCAATAACCAGTGCGGAAACTTATGCTATCTGCAATTGCGCCATATATTAGCGGGAGTATAGCATTACCACACAATCCCATAACCAAAAGCGATGAACCAATATTGGTAAAACGTCCCAAATTGCGTATAGCGAGAGGCCAAATACCTGCATAAATTAACGAATTAGGTATGCCCAACAGGACTAAACACCAAAGCGACAAATCGGTATGAAGTCCAAAAACAGTCACATCGCCTGAAACAAATATGACGCCCAACGAAAGAATTAATCCCAGCGTTGTACATCCCAACAAAGCCTTTTGCTGGCTCAAGTATTTGGGGATAAGAGCAATACCACAGACATAGCCAATAAGGATACAAGCCAACGTGAGCGAAGGCAGAATCTTTGCTTCATCGAGCGTAACTCCCATAGTTGCCGCATAGCGTATGCTTGTATCAATCGAAATCACCTGCGAGCCTGTATGGCAGAACATAGCCAACGCACCCAAGATAAGATAGGGATACGACAGCACGCTCTTACGGCTCTCGCCATCATCATCTATCGAAGCATTATCTTTCGTAGGATTGATATCAGGAATTGCTGATTTATAGAACACTATTCCAAATGCAAAAAGCAATACGCCCAAACAAATATATGGTAGAATCACGCCCGAAATCAATTGGTCCAAGGCCGCCTCTTTGGCTGCTCCTACAAGCGTTCCGTTGCCCACCTGCTCCATAATGACTTTGTCGCTCTGGCGAATCACTAAAGCCGAGAATATGAGAGGAGATACAATGCCTGCAAACTTGTTACATATACCCATTATACTAATTCGGCGCGCTGCGCTCTCAATAGGGCCAATAATGGTTACGAACGGATTGGCTGCAGTCTGCAGAATAGCAAGTCCTGTACCCAGCGTAAACAGAGCCAAAAGGAATAGCCCGTATGTACGGGTTAACGCAGCAGGAGTAAAGAGGAATGCGCCTACGGCCATAATCCACAAACCATATTTCACTCCTCGCTTGAAACCTATGCGATTAAGCATAATAGATGCAGGAATCGTCATCACAAAGTAAGCGATGTAGAACGCAAAAGCCACCAAATAACTCTGGAACTCGTTCTTTAAATCGCACGCAATGCGAAAATAGGGAATTAAAATTGAATTAACCCAAGAAACGAAACCAAAGATAAAAAACAGGCAACCTGTCATAAGTAGCGCCTTCCAATAGTTTGGTGCAGAGTTGGCAGTTTTAACCATAATGAGTAAGTTATGAAGTTTGTGGTTGGTAATACAGATAATTCTCTAAAAAATCATCTCCTTTTACAAAGATACCTTTTTTACAATAAAAAAGCAAGTTTTTTTTCAAAACCTCATTTGCCAAGTGGCTACTGCAATTGATGTATTGGATCACCTGCAATTTCCGGTGGGGAGATAAAAAATTAGGCAAATAAAGTTTTGAGTCTGTATATGAAGAATGGTATATCACTGACACCTCGAAACTGATTTCTGAAAGCCTTTACTTTTGCATTGAAACTCTCGGCAGA
>JAFYRX010000049.1 GCA_017546725.1 Alistipes sp.
AAACAAAGAGCAGCAGATACTTGAAGCGGCAGAGCGAGAGTTTTTAGAGAAGGGTTATGACGGTGCAAGAACAACATCAATAGCCAAAGCAGCAGACGTAACGCACGCAATGCTACACTACTATTTCCGAACCAAAAAACAACTCTTTGAGCGTATCATTGACAAAAAGATGTCGGAGATAGTTCCTTTGATGACTCATCTTTTTGGTAATAGCACCCTTCCTTTGGTTAAGCGTATCGAAGAGGCTGTATCAATTCATTTCGATTTTGTTATGGCTAACCCTGACCTCCCGAAATTTCTGATAAACGAGGTATTGCCCAACAAAGAGAGGTGTGCTCTATTTAGGTCAAAAATTGAAGGATTCTTCCAAATCATCGGAGATTTACAGAGTGAGGTTGATGAGGCTGCAATAAGAGATGAGGTCAAGCCATTCAATGTGCTAATGCTTTTTCAGTCTATTCTATCGCTTAATATATTCCCATCGGTAATGGCAAATATGGTAGAGAACTTGGTAGGAGGTAATAGGCAGACTGTTGAAACCTTTTTGGCACAACGCAAGGCTGAAAACATAGAACTTATTATGCGAAGAATCAAAAAAATATAGTATGAAACGGACTATTTTATTATCGTTAATGGTGCTAACGGCACTCACATCTCAGGCACAAACGCTTGACGAGTGTTGTAGATTGGCACGAGAACATTATCCCGAGATTAGGCAATACGACCTAATAGCGGAGACCGAGCAGTACAACATATCGAATGCTGCTCGTGCGTGGATTCCACAGGTGGTACTCTCGGGACAAGCCACCTATCAATCGGCGACACCTACCTATCCCGAAGCCTTCAATGCTATGATTGCCGCAAATGGCTTGGATATGTCGGGCATTCGCAAAGACCAATACAAGGTGGCGATTGATGTATCACAGAACATTTGGGATGGTGGTCAGTCAAGGGCTAATCGTGAGATTGCCGAGGCAGAGGCTACCGAACAGCGCAGTCGAGTAGATGTATCACTCTATGACCTGCAATCTCGCATTCAGAATCTCTACTTTGGCATTCTCCTACTTGACGAGCGTGTTGCACAGACCGAGACGCTCATAGAGGTTTTAGATGCCAACCTCAATCGTATGCGTACCTATTATAAAAATGGTGTAGCGATGCAATCTGATGTCGATGCTATTGAGGCTGAGTTACTCACTGCTCGTCAGACGCTCGGTCAGGTGGAGGCATCACGGGCAAGTTTTCGCCGAATGTTGGAGGTATTTATCGGACAACCTCTCACAGATGAAACACTCACACGCCCAGCAATGGTAGAGGTTGCGAGTCGCACATCTTTACGCCCCGAACTTGCAATGTTCGATGCCCAAAGCAATAAACTCGTAGCACACCGTAAGGCGATAACAACATCCGTAATGCCTCGGTTCAGTGCTTTTGCACAGGGCTATTATGGATACCCAGGGTTGGATATGTTCAAGAGTATGGTTTCTTCGGAGTGGACACTCAATGCTATTGTTGGCGTGCGTATGTCGTGGAATATCGGGGCATTCTATACCCAGAAGAACAACCTCAGTAAGTTGGATGCCGCTGAGAGACAGATTGCCATTCAGCGTGATGTCTTTCTGTTCAATACCGAAATGCAGGCCACACAGGACGCAGACGAGATTGTTCGTCTGCGTAGTGTGTTGGAGGATGATAATCGCATTGTCGAGTTGCGCCGCTCGGTACGTATGGCTGCTGAGTCGAGATTGGAGAATGGCGTTATAGATGCCACAGACTTGCTTCGTAAAATAGCAGATGAAACAACCGCTACGCTCAGTCGTAGCACCCACGAGATAGAGTTATTACAAGCCACATACAGATTAAAAACAACATTAAATCAATAAGGTCTATTATGAAAAGAGTTATATACATTCTTGTAGCGATAGTAGCTGTATCGTGCAGCAATGAGGTGGAGTACGATGCACAAGGTACATTTGAGGCTACCGAGGTAGTAATATCAGCCGAGGCTACGGGTAAAATCCTAAATTTTGATATTCGAGAGGGAGAAGCGATTGAAGCAAATAGTGTGGTTGGTGCTATTGATAGCCTCCAACTACATCTGCAACGAGAGCAGTTAAAGGCTCAGCAGTCTGCTCTATTGAGCAGTCGTCCCGACAAGGAGAAGCAGGTGGCATCACTGCGCAGTCAGATAACAAAGCAACACACTGAGTTACAGCGTATTGAGAATATGCTCAGTGATGGTGCTGCGACAACGAAGCAGCGCGATGACATCGAGGCGCAAATTGCCATTCTCGAAGGTCAGTTATCGGCAGCCCTCTCTACAATCGACAACAATACATCGACTATAAACGAGAATGCCGCAGCACTTGAAGCGCAGATTGTAGCCCTTGATGACCGCATTGCGAAGTGTCGCATCTCATCGGCAGTGGGCGGAACGGTATTGGTTAAGTATGCCGAGGAAGGAGAGTTGACCGCTGTTGGAAAGCCTCTTATGAAGGTGGCAAACCTCAAAAATATCTATCTGCGGGCATACTTCACATCCGACCAATTGGCAAATGTGAATTTGGGCGATGAAGTAATAGTTACGGCTGACTTCGGCGGTGATGAGCGATATGACTATAAGGGTCGTGTGGCGTGGATTTCTGCCGAGAGCGAGTTTACACCAAAGAGCATTCAGACTAAAGAAACAAGGGCAAACCTCGTTTATGCCGTTAAGATTGCCGTAGAGAATGATGGTCGCCTAAAAATCGGTCTTGCGGGAGAGGTAAGGCTATAATCCTGCTACATTATGTCTGCCATAAAAGTTGAAAATATATCGAAGTGTTTCGGAAAGGTAAAGGCACTCGACCACGTCTCTTTTGAGGTTGAACGAGGCGAACTGTTTGGTCTTATCGGTCCCGATGGAGCAGGCAAAACCACACTGTTTAGACTGCTCACTACACTGCTTAATCCCGATGAGGGACGGGCTGAGGTCGATGGCTATGATATTGTCAAAGATTATCACGCCATTCGTGAGCGTGTGGGATATATGCCTGGGCGTTTCTCGCTATATCAAGACCTGACAGTAGAGGAGAATTTGAACTTCTTTGCTGCGTTGTTTGGTGTGAAGATGAAGGACTCTTACGACCTTGTTGCGCCTATCTATCGCCAAATTGAGCCGTTCAAAAATCGTAGAGCAGGTAAACTCTCGGGGGGTATGAAACAGAAACTCGCCCTATCGTGTGCCTTGATACATCGTCCAAGCGTACTATTCTTGGATGAGCCGACAACGGGTGTTGATGCCGTATCAAGAAGTGAGTTTTGGGATATGCTTTCCGACCTTAAACAGAGGGGAATAACCATCCTTGTATCTACGCCATATATGGATGAGGCTTCACGATGTGATAGAGTGGCTTTGTGCAACGAGGGTCGCATCTTGGGTATAGATGCCCCAACCGATATTGTTGCAGGCTTTGATAATCCACTATATTCCGTGCAAGCAGATAATATGTACAAACTACTCCTTGCGGTTCGTAAAGCAACAGGTGTTGTGGAGTGCTATCCATTTGGCGAGACACACCATCTTGTCGCCGATGCTGTGTTCGATATTAAGCAGTTCGAGGTGGAACTTGCTGATGTTCAGGGCTTACGTATAAAGCCTGCTGAGCCTACGATTGAGGATATGTTTATAAAACTTATGAAGCAATGAACGACTATATTATATCTGTCAGAGAACTAACAAAATGCTTTGGAAACTTTACTGCTGTCAATCGCATATCGTTTGATGTTCGGCGAGGTGAGATTTTCGGTTTCTTGGGTGCTAATGGTGCAGGAAAAACTACGGCGATGCGTATGCTCTGCGGTTTGAGTTATCCAACTTCGGGCAGTGGTACAGTTGCAGGTTGGGATGTTATGCGTGAGGGTGAGCAGATAAAACGACATATCGGCTATATGAGCCAGAAGTTTTCGCTGTATAACGACCTAACAGTATGGGAGAATATAAGACTCTTTGCGGGTATCTACGGACTGTCAAAAGCCGAGACGGAGAGGCGTGCTGCCGAAGCCCTCGAAAGGCTCAACTTCACTTCGGAACGTAATACCCTTGTAGGCTCGTTGCCGCTCGGCTGGAAGCAGAAGTTGTCGTTTGCCGTAGCGACCATTCATCGTCCCGAGGTGGTCTTTTTGGATGAACCTACGGGTGGAGTAGACCCAATCACACGCCGTCAGTTTTGGGAGATGATTTACGAGGCTGCCGATGGTGGCACGACTATATTTGTTACCACGCACTATATGGATGAGGCGGAGTACTGCTCACTAGTATCCATTATGGTTGATGGCGAGGTGCGTGCACTTGACACCCCTGCACGCCTTAAAGAACAATTTGCCGCAGAGTCGATGGATGAGGTTTTTCGCATCTTGGCTCGTGGCGCAAAGCGAGGAGAGTAGGCATTATGAGAAATAATTTTCTGTCGTTTGTAAAGAAGGAGTCGTTACACATCCTGCGAGATGTGCG
>JAFYRX010000050.1 GCA_017546725.1 Alistipes sp.
ATTCGTAGAGATCGAGGAGGGTATCGATGGTTTGATCCACATCTCTGACCTCTCTTGGACTAAGAAGGTTAAGCACCCCAGCGAGTTCACTCAGATCGGTGCTGAGATCGAGGTTGTAGTTCTTGAGATCGACAAGGAGAACCGCCGCTTGAGCCTTGGCCACAAGCAGTTGGAGGAGAACCCCTGGAACGAGATCGAGTCTAAGTACGCTGTTGACACACTCCACAACGCAACTATCTCTGAGGTTAACGACAAGGGTGCAGTTGTAGTTTTGGGTGAGAACATCACTGGCTTCGTTCCCGCTAAGCAGTTGGTTAAGGAGGATGGTACTACATTGAAGGCTGGCGAGACTGCTGACTTCAAGGTTATCGAGTTCTCTAAGGCTACAAAGCGCATCACACTCTCACACACTCGTATTTTCGAGGAGGCAAAGCGCGAGCAGATCGCTGCTGAGAAGGCTGAGAAGCGTGCTGCTGCTGATGCAACAAAGTCATCTGTTAAGAAGATCAACGCATCTATCGAGAAGACAACTTTGGGTGACATCGCAGGCTTGGCAGAGTTGAAGGCTGCACTGGAGAAGAAGAACTAATCAAGTTGTTCTAATCTATAAAAAAGAATCCCGGGCCACACGGCTCGGGATTTTTTTATTTATCTATTTAAGGCACTAAGAAATTGTATAACAAGAGCTGATTTTAGGCTTGCGAAACCCGAGAAACCGCAGTTTACCAATGTGTAAATGAGGATTTCGAGGGTGAGCATAACGCAGAAGCAGCCTTGTTAGGCAATTTCTAATTACTATTCAAAAATATCAAGAATCGGTCGTCCACGCCATACATCGGGAGTCTTTGCGCCGAGGATATAGGCAATGGTGGGAGCTGTGTCGTAGCGAACAACTGGAACCTCAATCTTGTGACCCTTCTTGATGCCAGGACCGAAGAATACCAGCGGTGCCTCCATCTCAGACATAGTGATTGAGCCGTGGCCACGATTGATGCCACCGTGATCAGAAACGATTATAAAGATAGTCTCGTCGTACATACCAGCCTCCTTTGTCGCCTCAACAATCTGAGCGATGAAGGCGTCAACCTCGGGCAGACGCTTCATATACTCCTCCGAGCCCCAGCCGTAACCGTGACCCTCAACATCGGGAGAATCGAAGATACACTCCGAGAAGAGCGGCTTATTCTGCTTCAAATATTCGATATAGGCATTGGTGATGTCGGCGCTGCGATTCTCGCCCATAGGGATATGCTTGTGGTAGCTGACAGCCTTGTTGTCAATCAAATCACCATGAACATCCCACTCATAGAGGGCGCAGGTGTTTGCCTCGGGGTTGTGCTGACGAAGCACGGTAAAGATTGTCGGGAAGATACCATTCTCGCCCAAAGCGATAGATGGGAAATCGGGCTTGCGGCTACCCCAAGTGTTGTATCCGTGCATCTCTGGACCAACACCCATATATATAGATGCCCAGTTGCAGGCGCTCGACGAGGGGAGGATACTGCGTGCTTGCAGGGTCCACGCGCCCTCCGCCATCATACTCTTTACGGTGGGCATATCGGCCGCCTCAACGGTGTTACCAGCAAGGCCATCGAGGCCAATCATCACAACGTGCTTGACGCCCTTCACGCCACCACACTCATTTGTGCAGCTAACGGCCAACGCCATAGCGAGGATGGCCGTAAGAATAATAGAAAATCTCTTCATATCAAATAGTTTTTGGTTTGTGTCGATTAAGGTACATACAAATTTAAGATAAATCGGCCATGATTCAAAAGGCTATGGGTACAAAAAAAGGCTATCCAAAATGGACAGCCTTCTATCTTGCGTTAAATCCGCTAAATTATGCCAATGCGTTAACGTGGAGTGCCAAAGAGCTCTTCAAGTTAGCAGCCTTGTTCTTGTGGATAATGTTGTGCTTAGCCAACTTATCGAGCATTGATGATACCTTGGGAAGCAATGCCTCTGCTGCGCTCTTCTCAGTTGTGTTACGCAAAGCCTTAACAGCGTTACGAGTTGTCTTGTGATACAAGCGGTTGTGTGCACGCTTTGTAACAGTCTGGCGGATTCTCTTCTTTGATGACTTGTGATTTGCCATAGTTTTGTTTAGTTTTTATTTTTACTTTTTATGTATTCTTATTCTTCGGACCGTTATGTGCGTCCGTCCACACCCGTGAGGCTTGCACCTCTACGAACACCGCGTAGGCATTCAAAAACTGTTTCACCCTGTCAAACACCCTTTCGGATGTAAGTCATTGTAGTCCATAGGAGAGTCGAACTCCTCTTTCAAGAATGAAAATCTTGCGTCCTAACCGATAGACGAATGGACCTTACCGCAATCATTTCTACCATAAGCAGAAACTTTTGCGGTGCAAAGGTAAGAAAAAAATTATAATCCGCAATAAATAGTTAGAAAAAAGTGCTTGATTAACTGAATAAAAGCCATCAGAAGTCTATTATCTGATGGCCTTGCCTATTTGAATCAACCTTTTTGAATCAACCTTCGCCCTGTGAACGATACTCAATTCGCTCAGCCGAGTTAGGATGTGCCGTGGTCTGCACCCTGCGAGAGTAGCTCTTACCAGCAACCTTTATATATATTGTATTGCCAACAAAAGCAAACTCCTCGATTGCCGTAGATGGCGAGCGCAGAATAGCTCTTACGCGGCCGTTATGGTCACAGACTTGAATACCCGACTGGGTTGCCACATACAAACAACCATCCGTAGCGTAAATCATTCCGATAATATCGTTGTACTGATGCAGAGGATTGTGCAACCAATAGAACTGCTGTCCTCCACTCTTGTGCCCACGCTCATCGACAACATAGCTTACGAGCCAATCGGATCTGCGCTCCGACTTTGTAAATATCTTGCCATCGGGCGAGAGTGCACTTTTAGGTGCTTTACGAGGAAAATCGCCATCATAAGGTTGCCACCCTTCACCCTCAATCAAAATTGTAGAGAGCATATTATTCTTACTCTCACCTGCCTTTATCGGTGCAGGGTAATCGTTCCAGAGAAAACGCATAACCTCGGGGAAGATAGCTTTGGCAGTCTGATTGCTATGCTTGCAGTCATCCCAATACGACTTGAAGTCGTAACCCGCAAACTCCAAGGCTGAGCCCATAAGCTGGTTGTACTCATACCAATGGCCAAAGATAGGATTCCATACATCGTTACTGCCATCGTGTATATAGATGCGCAGAGGCAGAGGCTCGGTCTTGCGCACAAGCGCAGGCAACTCGTTACCACCTCGCATAGACACAAATGTTCCTATCGTAGTAAAGACTCTGCGAAAGAGGTCGGGTCGAAACCACGCCGCCGAGAATGCCGCAATGCCACCACTGCTCGAACCGGCAATGGCGTGATCGTTGGCATCGGGTGAGATATGAATCTTTCGCCCATCGGGTGTGGTATGAGCCACAGCGTGCGGAAGTAGCTCCTCGGTTAGAAATCTTGCAAACTTATCGTCCGTACGGTCAAACTCGTTACTGCGGTTATATCGCACAACATCTCCCGCCTCATTGTACACCTTACCCGCTTGAACAAATACTCCGATTGTTACAGGCATCTCGGCTGAGGCAATCAACTCATCCATCACCGAAGGGGCATTATAACCCACCCCATCCAATCCGACATATAGGCAAGCAGGCTGCTCTCCATCGTACTCTTGTGGAACATAGACCCAATAGCGATGTTTGGTGTCGGGGTATATCTTCGAGCAGGTCAGGCTATCGCTTATAAGTATGCCCTTATATTGTGCTGATGCTACGCCACAAAAGAGCAGGAGCAGGGAGAGTAATATACAGATACGCTTCATAAAAAAACTATTTCTACAAAGATAGCAAAATACCGCCAAAAGAGCAACCATAAAACAAAATAGGTTGTCGAACAAGAGTCCAACAACCTATCTTATAATTGTAAACAGATTATTACTTGTTTGCGTCGATAGCAGCGCAGATGCGGTCAAACACCTCGTCCATAGTACCTACACCGTCAACGGCTACATACTTACCCTGCTTTGAGTAGTGCTCAGCTACGATCTCTGTCTGCTCACGATAAACAGAGATTCGGTTGCGGATAACATCCTCCGAAGCATCGTCGGCACGGCCAGAATCCTTACCACGAAGAAGAATACGCTTCACGAGCTCCTCCTCGGGAACATCCATATAGACCATAACATTAACGCTCAAACCATCCTCAGCCAAGATGCGGTCAAACTCCTCAGCCTGAGCTGTTGTGCGGGGAAAGCCGTCGAAGATGTTACCTACGGCATCCTTATGCTCAGTCATATAGTTGCGGATCATACCGATAACGATTGAATCGGGAGCCAACTTACCAGCCTCGATATACTCCTGCATACTCTTACCCAACTCTGTTCCACGCGAAATCTCACCGCGAATAACCTCACCTGTTGAGATGTGGTTGATGTTGTACTTCTCCTTAATACGAGCAGCCTGCGTACCCTTGCCGCAGCCCGGCGCTCCAAATAATATAATATTAAGCATAATGGTTGTAGTTTATAAAGCTAATTGCGGCCAAAATTACAAAACTTATTGGAAAAACTACTCTTATTCGGCAACTATTTGCGCCAAAAAATAGAGAATATGCGAAAAATTATTTGTAACTTTAACTGAATTTTGACCTATGCGATGATATTTTCGTAACTTTGGCCTGCAAAAATAGTGTTTAATGAGAAGATATATAACCATAATATTTGCCTCGCTGGCAACGCTCCTCGCCTCGTGCCGACACTCGGAGGTTGAGCCGATGATTGTTGCGGGGTATATCGACGCCGCGACCAACGAGAGTATCATCATAAAGGGTGACACCATAGGCGTACGCCACTTCGTAATTGATGAGCAGACACTAATCGAGGGCGGCGATATGACAGAGGGTAACATCGCGGAGATTATATATATGCCCGCCGAGGAGGGTAAGACGCCCCAAGCCCTTACAATCTCCACCGATGAGACCTACGCCAAGGCGTTAGGACGCTGGACAACGGAGCCAAAGGCTGCGCTGGCGGTAGATATAGAGCTTCAACCACGAGGCCACATACTACAACATCAGCCCGAACAGGCTCTGCGCTTTAAATCGTGGCAGTTGTCGGGCAAGAAGGATGAGATTATTATATATGGTATAATGTCATTGCCCTCCGAGATAAAAAAGAGCGAGAAGGGCAAAAAAGATGAAGCCTCGCAACCTTTGCGCCGCGAATATAGTTTCAGCATCACGGCCACACTCACAAAGCAGGTTGACAGCAACACCGAGAGCCGCCCAATGATGGTTCTCCATCCACAGAAGGGCCGTGAATCGAAATTATATCTAAAACAGGAGTAACAAATAAGGGTACCCATAGATAGGGATACCCTTATTTGTCTATATATAGTAAATTAGGTTGTTGCTTTTAGAACGGCGACGACTGCTTAGTGACGGATATTGTCTTTTTCACACTGCTGATGCCAGTGAAGATTCCATAACCTCCGTCGATATTTCCTCTGACATCGACCAATGTTGCAGATGTGGTTGAGCCGCCCTGGCTCATAACGGCATATTCAGGCTGGATGTGAATCACAGAAATCTCATAAGAGCCGTAATAATTGAAGTCCATTGATGATAGCGTCGCGCTATTACCTTGCGTGTAGTTGAGCTTAAAACTCTGTGCGGGCATCTGGTCATCCTCATCAATATCTCGAATTGACGAGGTGTTACCCGCCATAATATCCTCGCGCACAATGCGGTTGGCAAACTGGTCAAAAAGGCCCGTAGCGACATTCAGCGTGAACGAACAACTAATGTTATAACTACCATTGAGTCGCGGCTCGAAGTAGACCTTATTGTCAGCTGTGCAGCATTGATTTTAATCAAGAAAATATAGCATTCGAGCAATCCGACCACGCCCATTTACTCTATTTTTACTCTGTTTTACTCGCGAAAGAGCGAAAATCGAGAATTTTTATGCAAATATGAATTGTTGATTTACTGCCAAATTGCAATAAACTCTATCCAGAAAAACTTACGAAACCCGTGATTTACAACCACATATAAAAAAAAGGAGCAACCATTCGGTTACTCCTCTTTGAGCTGTTGATCAGGCTTGAACTGACGACCTCTTCCTTACCAAGGAAGTGCTCTACCACTGAGCTACAACAGCCTCTAACTCTTTTGAGCGGTGCAAAAGTAGAAAACAAAATTGAATCGACCAAAAAATACGCCCTCTTTTTGCATTTTTTGTGCTAAATATATAGCCGTGACCATCTAAAATTCTACCCTACACATCACACCACCAAACCCCTCGACACTACTTTATAAGGCGATAGCCGTAAACCGCAAGTTTGCCAATCTCCTCCTCGATGCGCAACAGTTGGTTATACTTGGCCATACGCTCCGAGCGGCTCAGCGAACCCGTCTTTATCTGTCCACTACCTACCGCCACGGCAATATCGGCGATGGTGGTATCCTCCGTCTCGCCCGAGCGGTGTGAGATAATTGTCTTATAGCCATTACGATGCGCCATATCGATGGTATCGAGAGTCTCCGAGAGCGTACCTATCTGGTTCAGCTTCACCAGCACAGCATTTGCGCACACCTCCCTGATACCTCGCTCCAAAAACTCCACATTGGTAACAAACAGATCGTCGCCAACCAACTGACAACGCTCGCCGATGCAGGCCGTAAGCTTGTGCCAGCCATCCCAATCGCCCTCGGCCATACCGTCCTCGATGGAGTCGATAGGATACTTTGTGACCAGTCCTTCAAGATATGCCACCTGCTCATCGCTCGAACGCTGCTTGCCGTGCGCACCCTCAAACTTCGAGTAGTCGTATGTGCCATCCGAATAGAACTCCGATGAGGCGCAATCCAGGCCAATAGTTATCTCCTCGCCCGCCTTATATCCCGCAGCTGAGATGGCAGCCATTATAAGTTCGATAGCCTCCTCGGCACTATTCAGCATAGGGGCAAAACCACCCTCATCGCCCACCGCCGTACCAAGACCTCGCTTATGCAGCACACTTTGCAGGGCGTGAAACACCTCGGCACCCATACGCAACGCACGGCTGAAACTACCCGCACCCACGGGGCGAATCATAAACTCCTGAAAAGCGATGGGAGCATCGCTATGCGAGCCACCGTTGATGATATTCATCATCGGCACGGGCATAACGTATGTATTCACGCCACCGACATATCGGTAGAACGGAATATTTAGATACGCCGCCGCAGCCTTGGCAACGGCAAGCGAGACACCGAGGATAGCATTTGCGCCAAGTTTCGACTTTGTCTTCGTGCCGTCCAACTCTATCATACGGAAGTCTATTCGGCGCTGCTCGAAAGCCGAGAAACCCTCCAACGCCGGGGCTATAACTTTATTTACATTCTCCACAGCCTGCATCGTACCACGACCGCCATAGCGCCCAGCATCGCCATCACGCAACTCCAACGCCTCGTTCTCGCCCGTGGAGGCTCCCGAAGGCACAGAGGCACGCCCCGTTATGCCCGATTCGAGCATTACATCGACCTCGATTGTAGGGTATCCGCGCGAGTCAAGAATCTCGCGAGCAATGATTTTTTCGATTCTCATAGTTGAAAATTTTATCAAATAGTTCAAATTCAGTCGCTTTTTAATAATCAGCAGAACAATTTTATGGTAATTATCAGAATTAAGGTTATTTTTGCCACCATAAACTACACAAGATGCAAAACAACACAAAACCAAATATCCTGGCACTCTTGCCGCTCGTAGTATTCCTTGGCGTATACCTTATCGGCTCGCTCGTGGCGGGTGACTTCTACAAGATTCCTATCACCATTGCAGGTATGACCGCCTCTATCGTGGCTATCGCTATGACACGCCGCCCCATTGCGGAGAGCATAGGCGACTACTCACGCGGAGCAACCGATGTGAACATTATGCTGATGATATGGATATTTGTCCTGGCAGGAGCATTTGCCGCCTCAACAAAGGCGATGGGCGCGGTGGATGCCACGGTAGCGCTCACGCTGAAAATAGTCCCCGAGGCCTTCCTTCCCGCAGGAATATTCATTGCAGCCTGCTTCACATCAATATCCGTAGGAACATCAGTAGGCACAATCGTCGCCCTGACACCCATAGCCTCATCCATTGCTACGCAGACAGGATGTAGCACGCCGTGGATTGTGGCAATCGTGGTGGGAGGTGCGCTCTTTGGCGACAACCTCTCGTTTATCTCCGACACGACCATTGCCGCAACACGCACACAGGGTTGCTCGATGCGTGACAAGTTCCGTACCAATGTACTCATTGTTGCCCCCGCAGCACTTGTAACGCTCTGCATCTACACCATCTTTGGTCAGCACGAGATGCACTACTCGCCCAGCGAGATGACTGCTCCGTGGTATACCATACTACCCTATCTGCTGGTGCTTATCTCGGCCATAGCGGGTATGAATGTATTGAAGGTTCTGACGCTCGGCATCGTATCGTCGGGTGTCATAGGTCTGGTGGGCGGAAAACTTACGCTGCTGGATTGGTTCTCAACAATGGGCCAAGGCATAGACTCTATGGGTCAACTTATCATCATCACGATGATGGCCGGAGGTATGTTGGAGATGATACGCATAAATGGCGGTATCGAATATATCATCTCGCGCCTCACCTCACGCATACGCTCACGCCGTGGCGCTGAGGCTTCGATAGCATCGCTTGTTATGTTTGCCGATGTCTGCACAGCAAATAACACCGTGGCGATAATCTCGGTTGGCTCAATTGCACGCCAGATAGCCGAGCGATTTGGCATCTCACCACGCCGCACAGCCAGCTTACTTGATACATTCTCGTGCATCATTCAGGGCATAATACCCTACGGTGCGCAACTGCTGATGGCCGCAGGTCTTGCCGCCATATCGCCCGTGGAGATTATTTCATATCTATATTACCCGATGATTATGGGTGGTTGCGCCATCATAGCAATCATTCTGCAATGGCCCCGATACAACGATAAGTAGTGAGTTTTGAGCAAGTTTCGAGTAAAGATTTTGAAAAAACGACAAAAAACATCTATCTTTGCAGAGATATATTGAATATACGGATACGATATTTCAACAAATAACTAAATTTTAATCAATTATGAAAAAGTTTTCTACACTTTTGTTTGCCGCAGTAGCATTGCTTATGGTTGCTTGTGGTGGTAACAACGCAAAGAAGGACGGTCAGTGCTGCGAGGGTTGCAAGTCTAAGTTGCCTATCGCTCTTCAGCTCTACACTGTACGCGGTGATATGGAGCAGGATTTCAAGGGTACTCTCCAGAAGGTTAAGGCTTTGGGCTTTGACGGTGTTGAGTTCGCAGGTTTGTTCAACAACGCTCCCGCTGATGTTAACGCTATGTGTAAGGAGATCGGCTTGGTACCCATCTCAGCTCACGTGCCTTTGGCTGATATGTTGGCTGATGTTGACAAGGTTATCGCTGACTACAAGGCTGTAGGTTGCGAGTACATCGTAGTTCCCTACGTAACAGAGGAGCGTCGTCCCGGTGGTGAGAAGTTCTACCAGATGGTTGACGAGATTCGCGCTATCGGTGAGAAGTGCAAGGCTGCTGGTCTTACATTGCTCTACCACAACCACGACTTCGAGTTCAAGAAGTTGGAGAGCGGTGAGTACGGTTTGGATTACCTCTACGCTAACGTAGCTGCTGACCTTTTGCAGACTGAGTTGGATCAGTGCTGGGTTAAGTACTCTGGCATCGAGCCTACTGAGTACTTGAAGAAGTACGACGGTCGTTCACCCGTTG
>JAFYRX010000051.1 GCA_017546725.1 Alistipes sp.
GCACACTGCCACTATGGCGATTGCCATAATCAATTTTAACAGTTTCATAGTATAATGATTTAGTAAGTTACAAATTGTCTGGGCGCCAATCACTGATAGGCATACTCTGTGCAAATCCTCGTTCAATCTCGACTTCAAATATCTCCAATGTGGGAGGCGTATAAACTGATTTCTCCATACAAATAATTGGGTTAAAGTTATATATTATTGCCAAATCTTATTACCGTTCTCTCGATTGAGCAGAACAACTCGTAATACAAATGTAAAAAATATATTCAATTTAGGCTCGTATATCCACAAAAAAAACAGTTGGAATTAGATCCCAACAGAATATTTAGGTCTCATATTTGACCATTAAACAATTTTATCCCCCTTTAACAGGTCTCTTTTTGACCATTAAGCCGATTTTAGCAATGCAGGTGGCAATATAGGTGGCAAGGACTACTATTTTTGGCCCACTATACCTCGATTTTGACAAAAAAATAAGCAGTTACATTTCTGTAACTGCCTAATATCCAGAGCGGAAAACGAGACTCGAACTCGCGACCCCAACCTTGGCAAGGTTGTGCTCTACCAACTGAGCTATTTCCGCAAAAATACTATGAACTTGCAATGTTTTGTTTCAATTGCGAGTGCAAAGATATAGCATTTTTTTTATTTACCAAAACTTTTGACAAAAAAATTAATCAAAACTAGTAAATAATTATTCAAAATAAACAAGACAATCTCTTCCTGATATTATCAAAAGCCGCATATTTTTATGCGTATTTGTCAATATATCATCCAGTTACAATATTAAACTCAATTTAAAGACTATTTATCAGAATACCTCTCAAAATTTTTATCATTTGAGATGGTTTAACGGCATTGTATGTCCGTACTGTAATTCTATACATATAATATATAAACCAGAGCCTGGTAAACTTCATATATACGCTAATTGTTCATATCGTTTCAGCGATACTTAAATACCATCTTATGTTCGACCAGGTTGCCGTCATCAAAATGTTGTATGCGATATATTTCTTCATTGTGACTATAAGAGGTGTTTCTTCATATGCATTAGCACAATTAATTAACGTATATCAGACAGTTGCACAGACAATGTAAATTAGATACTAACCATAATCAATCATAATATAGATATTCCAGATGGAGTAATTTTTGATGGAGTATATCTCGGTACAAATTGAAAGCGAATACCGAGGTTTAAGAAGTCTCAGAAAGTAACTCAACCAAATCCGATGTGGAATTTGCAGGGCGCAGATTTGAAGAGACTCTACAAGTCCCAACTTATGAGATTGGTATCAGAAGACAAAATGCCCGTATTAGGTGCTTCAGGCCCGCTTAAGCACTAATTAGCTATGATATTCCATCATCCGACAAAAAAAAGAATTTATCAGAAGTGAAATAAACCGCTATTATAAGCATTATACAGACCTGACGTCAGTACCTATAAATTCCTGACTATGCAAAGCACTATCGTGATATTGGAATGTTAAATTATTATCGGTGTCCGATAATAATGGCAGTGTCCAAAATAAGAAATGCGAGACCAAAAGTCCCGCATTAATTTTGTCTATCACTATTTCCTATTATACCTTGGGGTCAACATTTATATTGTTACTAAAATTTATCTACCTAATAAGCATAGATACAATTTGATACGCGGCGCTCGCCTTCGTGGTCGAATTTTCTGTTATCGCAGGGGTAATTTACAACTCCCGTACCGTCAGCACCATCAATCCACAAAGTTGTAGAGCCACCACCATCGAGATTCAGCGCATCATATCCTCCGAGTACACGAATCAGGTGCATTAGTTCGGGAATACTCATACCTACGGCATTTCCCTTCGAGCGTCCATCTACTGTTAGGAATACGACTTTACCATCTCGCGTGGTATAAATGGCACTACGAGGGTGCTTGGTCTCTATAAAACTCTCGCTACACTTACTCCAATCAGCCTTACTACCATCCTGCAACATTACCGGACCCGATGCAAGGACAGTTCCTTTACTTCCCTTGTAATTACGTTCGATTTCTGGAGTCCAATCGAGGATACGCAGTTTACGTCCCTGCAAATGCACAGCACCATTTACTCGGGCAGCGGCTTCACTCGCAGTTGTTGAATCAATCAACTCCTTATCGATTTTATAGAAGCAGGTCGAGTTTCCCGCGCGCATATTATAAAAGGCACCATTTACGGCCGCTACAGCATTGTGCTCTTTAGCCATATCGCTTGTGCAGCGCATATTATTGTCGTGCGCCACAGCCAAACGCAATTTTGCAGAGCGTGAAATCTCTACAAGGTTGATGCTTTGCGCTCCACTATAGAGATTATCTATACGCAGGCTCTTATGCACAACACCCTTCTGCGGTGAGTGTGTACTCCACTTCGCTGTAACAATAGCAACAGAATCTGCTGCACTTTGTGCCTGTGCGGCCACACAAACCACGCTGGCCGCAACAAGCAACAACAATCGTCTCACCACCATACTACTCTTCTGTTATAGTGACAGAGAAAATCAAATCGCCAGGACGAATATCGTCGATAACATCCTCACCCTCGACAACCTTACCAAAGCAAGTGTGAACACCGTCAAGATGCTGAGTATTTTGACGATTATGGCAGATAAAGAATTGTGAGCCACCCGTATCCTTGCCACGATGAGCCATAGAAAGGACTCCTCTATCGTGATATTGACGTGGAGCCGAAGTCTCGCACTTGATAGTATAGCCTGGGCCTCCCGTTCCGTCACCAATAGGACAACCACCCTGAATTACAAAGTTAGGAATAACACGATGGAAGCAGAGTCCATCATAGAAATGGCTCTCGGCCAACTTTATAAAATTCTCGGCTGCGATAGGAGTATCCTCTGTATAGAGTTCGGCCTTCATATCGCCCTTCTCGGTAGAAATAATTGCGTACTTCATAATCATTAATTTTTATTAAAAGTTTTGTCTGTAAATTTACTGCAAGGTATGAAAAATATGACAAAAATCCCCTTTCTGAGTTTAAAATGTGCAAAAAAGTACAAAAAAGTGTTGCTAATTAAATTTTAAGCATTAACTTTGTATCAAGTTTTGTAGAGACTCTTAATGAAAAAGATACTTATAGTAGGAGCAGGTGGTCAGATTGGCTCGGAGTTGACGAGTTATTTGCGCGGAATATACGGCGGTTCGAATGTTATCGCTGCCGATTTAAGAGAGAACGAAATGTTGGCTAGCGATGGCCCTTTTGTTCAGTTGGATGCGCTTAATCGCGACAAGTTTGCTTATATAGTCCACAAGAATGGCGTAGATGCCATTTACAACTTGGTGGCTTTGCTCTCAGCAACGGGAGAGAAGAATCCGCAGTTGGCGTGGAATATTAATATGGGTGCTTTGAACAATTCATTGGAGATTGCACGCGAGTATGGTTGCTCGTTGTTTACACCAAGTTCTATCGGTGCTTTTGGCGGTGATTTCCCGCGCGATAACACCCCGCAGGATGTGGTGATGCAGCCCGACACGATGTATGGCGTGTGCAAAGTAACAGGAGAGTTGTTGTCGAATTATTATTACACTCGTTATGATGTAGATACACGTTCGGTACGTTTCCCTGGAATTATCTCGAATGTAACCTTGCCGGGTGGAGGTACAACCGATTACGCTGTCGAGATTTACTATGCGGCAGTCAAGGGTGAGAAGTTTGTATGCCCCGTGCGAGACGTTTATATGGATATGATGTATATGCCCGATGCATTGAGGGCTATGGTTGAGTTGATGGAGGCCGACCCCAATAAACTTCGCCATCGCAACAGTTTTAACATTGCATCGATGAGTTTTACACCCGATATCATCTACAACGAGATACGTAAGCGTATCCCCGATTTCAAGATGACCTATCGAATTGACCCTGTAAAACAAGGCATCGCCGAGAGCTGGCCCAATAGTTTGGATGACTCTTGCGCAAGAGAGGAATGGGGTTGGAAGCCACAGTGGGATTTGTCTTCGATGACAGATGATATGCTGGAGGCTATCAGAAAAAAGAATCTTTAGCGATAAAGATAATTGTAATAGTTGAGAGAGGTGTACGTCCCGTTCGGGGCGTACACCGTTTTTATACACATACACATAGACGCAACAAAGCCCTAACGCACTACTCTCTGCATAGGTCATTCAGTCAAAATATGGTAAATTATACCACAAGCCACATTTTGTGTCCAAAAGTTTCATTTATACGATTGAATTTTGTATATTTGTTACCGACTAACCTAAAACGTTAAGATTATGCGTAAACTTATTCTTGCTGTCATACTTCTGACGGCTTGTGCTACAGCATCGGCACAAAACATCCAACTGCATTATGATTTTGGGCATAGCCTGTATGATGAATTAGGTAAAACAGATGCCTCCGATGGCCGTCCTGCCTTGACAACGACGGTAGAGATGTTTCGACCTGACGGTTGGGGTAGCACATTCTTCTTTATCGATATGGATTATTCGAAGGGCGTGAAAGGTGCTTATTGGGAGTTGGCTCGTGAGGTATGCTTCTGGCAGGAGAGCAAGATGAGTTGGCTATCGGCCCATCTGGAGTACAATGGCGGTATGAGTAAAGCCGCAGGCTCGTTCAACAATAGTTGGTTGGCGGGTGCTACATATTCAGGACACTCGAAGGATTTTTCTAAGACGTGGTCGGTTTCTATGATGTATAAGTATATTCCGAATACGGTAAATACGGCTGGCGAATGTCAGGCTCACAACTTCCAGATTACGGGAGTTTGGGGTATAAACTTCGCGAAGAGTTGGTGCACATACTCTGGCTTTATCGATTTCTGGCGCGAGTGGCGCCCCTGGCAGAATACATCGCACATTCTGTTGTCGGAGCATCAGTTGTGGCTCAATCTCAACAAGATTAAGGGTTGGGATAATGTCAATTTGAGCGTCGGTAGCGAGGTCGAGTTTTCTAATAACTTCGTAGCGACAGGATTTTATGTAATTCCTACATTGGCCGCAAAGTGGACATTTTAATTAGGGCTTGACGATTAGAACAATCATCTGCATATTAAACATTTGAAAAAGTAAAACTTAAATAAAATCAGATTATGTTGAATAAATTGTTTGGGTACGACCCTGCGAAAACTACGATTCGCACAGAGGTGTTGGCGGGTATAACAACATTCCTTACGATGTCGTACATTCTGGCCGTTAATCCGAGTATGTTCAGCCAGTTGGAGGGTATGCCGGCAGGTGCAGTATTTACGGCTACGGCGTTGGCTGCAGTTGTAGGTTGCGTTGCAATGGCTCTCCTTGCAAAGATGCCCTTTGGATTGGCACCGGGTATGGGCTTGAACGCCTTCTTTGTATTTACCGTATGTATGGGTATGGGCTACTCTTGGCAGTTTGCACTGACAGCCGTACTTATCGAGGGCTTGATATTTATCCTGCTTACCATAACCAACTTACGAGAAGCCATCGTGAATGCCATTCCCGCCTCGCTCAAGAATGCGATAGGTGCGGGTATCGGTCTCTTTATCGCCTTTATCGGTTTGCAGAACGCAGGTATCATCGCCAACAACGACGCTACATTGGTATCGTTGGGCGAGATTACAAAGGGCAGCCCGCTGTTGGCTATTATCGGTTTGATTATCACCGGTATTCTGGTTATCAAGAACGTGCGTGGCGGTCTGCTTATCGGTATCCTGCTCACCACATTCATCGGCATCCCGATGGGTATCACCAACTATCAGGGCATCATCTCTACCCCACACTCAATGTCGGATATCTTCTGCCAGTTTGAGTGGCAGAACATCTGGTCACTCGATATGTTGGTAGTGGTATTTACATTCCTCTTCATCGATATGTTCGACACTATCGGCACATTGGTGGGCGTATGTACAAAGGCCAATATGCTCAATCCCGACGGAACTATTCCTCGCGTTAAGCAGGCATTTATGGCCGACGCTATCGCCACTACTGTGGGTGCTTGCTTGGGTACATCTACAACAACCACCTATGTAGAGAGTGCTTCGGGTGTAGCAATTGGTGGCCGCACTGGTCTGACTGCATTCGTTGTGGGTTGCTGCTTTGCTGTGGCGTTGTTCTTCTCGCCTCTGTTCTTGGCCATTCCTTCGGCTGCTACAGCCCCCATCTTGGTGATTGTAGGTCTGTTTATGATGAACCCCATCAAGAACATCAACTTCGATGACTACGCAGAGTCAATCCCCGCATTTATCACCATCATTATGATGCCGTTGGCATACTCTATCTCGGATGGTATCTTGTTGGGTATGATTAGCTATGTGGTTTTGAACATCTTGTGCTGCAACTTCAAGAAGATTACGCCGACAATGTATGTCTTGGCCGTATTGTTCATCTTGAAATACATATTCCTTTAGTATCGGCAGGCGCATTTTAGCATAAAAGCGCATCCGCGCTCAAGGATTTTTTACGAGGGTTTCGGCTTATGGCTGAAGCCCTCATTTTTTGCGGGTTGCGTGGCAAGTTTTTGTCGGTCAAATCTTGCAAAAGAGTAAAAATATCCATACATTTGTAAGAATGTTAACCTATAACAAAAAGAGCATAAGAAAATATTAATAATAAAACTAACCCAAACTATGAAAACACGAATTTTATCACTTGTAGCACTGCTTTTTGCTGTTGCATCGTTTGCGCAGCCGCGTGCCGAGTATCCACGTCCGCAGTTTGAGCGTGAGAGTTGGATTAATCTGAATGGTGAATGGAGTTTTACACTCGACTTGGCTAACACTGGTGCCGAGCGTAACTACTACAACAGCAAGGGTTTTGACAGCAAAATCATTGTTCCTTTTGCTCCCGAGAGCAAACTTTCGGGCATCGGCCACACGGAGTTTATCAACGCTGTATGGTATCAGCGCACAATTCAGATTCCTGCTGATTGGGTTGGCAAGCGCGTGAAGTTGAACTTTGGCGCTGTTTACTATAAGTCGGAGTTGTATATCGACGGCAAATTCGTAGGTCGTCACTACGGTGGCTCTGACTCGTTCTCGTACGATATTACTGCTTGGGTATCCGACGGTAAGGAGCACAATTTGGTATTGCACGCCGAGAGCGATGTTCGTGGCGGAAAGCAGCCCGCAGGTAAGCAGTCATCACGTTTGAACTCTTACGGTTGCTTCTATACTCGTACTACAGGTATATGGCAGACTGTATGGATGGAGGCCGTTGATGAGAGCGCATTGGAGCGTGTTCAAGTATTTACCGACATCGACCAGAATCAGATTGTTGTAACTCCTACATTCTATGGCTATAAGGCTGGTGACAAGTTCGCTATCACTGTAAAGGATGGCGAGAAGGTTGTTGCCAAGACTGAAGTTGGCGCATCACAGGGTCTGCCCGTTGTGGTACCCGTTAAGAAACCAAAGTTGTGGACTCCCGAAAATCCTTTCCTATACGACGTAGTTTATGAGGTGAAGAATGCCGCAGGCGAGGTTATGGACCAGGTAAATTCGTATGTAGGTATGCGTAAGGTACATATCGACGGCACAAAGATTATGCTCAACAACAAGCCCTACTATCAGCGTTTGGTTTTGGACCAGGGCTTCTACCCAGATGGCGTATGGACAGCACCTTCGGATGAGGCTTTGAAGCACGACATCGCAATGTCGAAGGATGCTGGTTTCAATGGCGCACGTCTGCACCAAAAGGTATTCGAGGAGCGTTTCTACTATTGGGCCGACAAACTCGGATACCTGGTATGGGGCGAGATGGCCTCTTGGGGTAAGAATAGTTCTTTGCCCGAATCTGGTCGCAACTTCCTTTCGGAGTGGAGTAATATCGTAGTGCGTGACCGCAACCACCCTGCCCTTGTTGTATGGACTCCGTTCAATGAGGAGTGGGCAACACCTACAGCAGAGATGGGACGCTTGTTGACAGACGCTTACTATATGACACGTCAGTTGGACCCCTCACGTCCTGTGAATACAGTTAGTGGCGGTCTGTATGCTATTTCTGATTTCTGCACTACTCACTCTTACAATCAAAACGGTGAGGCTCTCTATAAGCAACTCTACAGCGACGGTAAGTTCTATCAGCCGCAGGGTGCTACCGATGGCAAGTCGGCTATGATTATCCTTCACTACGACGGCAAGGTGCCTTACGTAGTAGATGAGTTTGGTGGTATCAAGTGCGCAGAGGCTAACCCCTCAAAGGAGAATGCTTGGGGTTACGGTGATGCAGCACAGACAAAAGAGGACTTCTATAAGCGTTTGGAGTCATTGGTTAAGGCTATCACAGACCACAGTGACAAGATTTGCGGTTTCTGCTACACTCAACTTACCGATGTCGAGCAGGAGCAGAACGGTGTTTACTACTTCGACCGCAAGAGCAAGTTCGATATGGAGCGCGTAAAGGCCATCTTCCAGATGAAGGCCGAGGGTTACGAGCAATAGGACTCATATATTGATAAAACTAAAAATAGACAATACAATGAAGAAGATTTTTATGTTGATGGCTGCCCTAATGATTGGGGTAAGCGTTATGGCGCAGTTGCCACGCGCAGAGTATCCTCGTCCGCAGTTTGAGCGTGAGGCGTGGGTAAACTTGAATGGAGAGTGGAGTTATACACTCGACCTTGTAAAGACAGGTTGGGAGCGTAACTTGAAGGATAGCAAGGGTTTTGCTGATAAGATTATCGTACCCTTCGCACCCGAGAGTAAACTTTCTGGCGTAGAGCACAAGGAGTTTATCCCCTGCATCTGGTATCAGCGTGAGATTTCAATTCCCGCAGCGTGGGAGGGCAAGGATGTAATGCTCAACTTCGGTGCAGTATATTATGAGTCAGAGATTTATGTAGATGGCAAGTTCGTTGAGCGTCACTTTGGTGGCTCTGATTCGTTCTCTGTCAATATCACCAAGTTCGTTAAGGCTGGCTCTACACACTCGTTGGTAGTTGTTGCATCGAGCGACTTGCGTTCAGGCCTTCAGTCGGCTGGTAAGCAGTCATTGCGTAACGACCCCTTTGAGTGTATGTACACTCGTACAACAGGTATTTGGCAGACAGTATGGATGGAGGCAGTTGCTCCTACAGGCATCAAGCGCGTAAAGACAACTACCGACATCGACCGTAGCACTGTTACTATGGAGTTCACTATGTTCCGCAACGCTACAGGCAATACACTCACAATCAACGTAAAGGATGGCGCAAAGGTAGTCGCTACCGATACTGCTCCCGTTGCATCGGGTTCTATCGTAACATTGCCTATCAAGAAGGCAAAGTTGTGGAGCCCCGAATCTCCGTTCCTCTACGACGTAGAGTACATCTTGAAGGATGCCGAGGGCAATGTTATCGACAAGGTGGCTTCATACTTCGGTATGCGTAAGATTCACACTGAGGGCAACAAGATTTTCTTGAACAATCAGCCCTACTACCAGCGTTTGGTTTTGGACCAGGGTTTCTATCCCGACGGTATTTGGACAGCACCTTCGGATGCAGCGTTGAAGAAGGATATCGAACTCTCGATGGCTGCTGGTTTCAATGGCGCACGTCTCCACCAGAAGGTATTCGAGGAGCGCTTCCACTATTGGGCTGACAAGTTGGGTTATCTGACTTGGGGCGAGGCTCCGAGTTGGGGTTTTGATGCCAACAACGTAGAGTCTGCACGAAACTTCATCGCAGAGTGGCGCAATGTAGTTGTTCGTGATATGAACCACCCCTCAATCGTAACTTGGACTCCGTTCAACGAGCAGTTCTGGCCCGATGAGACCGAGTTCCCCCGCTTCCAGGCTGACATCTACACAATCACAAAGCAGTTAGACCCCTCACGTCCTATCAACACTGTCAGCGGTGGTGTACAGACCGTAACAGACATCTGGACAGAGCACCACTACGAGCAGAATCCCGAAAAGTTGCGCGAGATAGTATTCAACGACGGTAAGATGTTTACACGCGCTCCGGCTATTCAGGCTCGTCATCGCGGTAACATCGGTTTCAACCGTGCCGTATTGAATGACCCCTTCACATTCCCCGTTTACAATGGTGAGATTCCCTATATTTTGGATGAGTTTGGAGGTATCAAGTGTATGGAGGCTAACCCCGCCAAGGATGGTGCTTGGGGTTACGGTGACGCAGCACAGACCAAGGAGGACTTCTACAAGCGTTTGGAGGCTCAGGTGAAGGTACTTATCGATATGAGCGATAAGATGTGGGGCTTCTGCTACACACAGTTGACCGACGTTATGCAGGAGCAGAACGGTATCTACTACTTCGACCGAGGCTCTAAGTACGATATGGAGCGCGTGAAGGCTATCTTCCAGATGGCTCTTCCCGAAGAGAATAAGTAATTGAACAGTAAAGGATTTCGATAATGAAAAAAATTATGATGATACTTGCCGTTGCAGCCCTGATGGTGGGCTGCGGCGGTAACAACAAAGCCGAGCAGGAGCAGGGTCTCAACTTGATTAAGGCTGAGAATTTTGATGGCGAAGTCGATGGTAAGAAGGTAGGTCTTTACACTCTCACCAACGGAACTATCACTATGCAGGTGACTAACTTCGGTGGTCGCGTGGTGTCGTTGTGGACTCCCGACCGCGATGGCAATATGGCCGACATCGTGTTGGGTTACGAGAGCCTCGACCGCTATGTAAACAACGCAGGCGAGCGTTTCTTGGGCGCTCCCGTAGGACGTGTAGCCAACCGCATCGGTGCTGGTAAGTTTACACTCGATGGCAAGGAGTACAACACTCCGCTGAACAACAATGGTCAGACACTGCACGGCGGTTTGAAGGGTATCGATATGGTTGTATGGGATGTTAAGTATGTGGCTGATAACGCCATCACATTGCATCTTCTCTCGGAGGATGGCTCTGACGGCTTCCCTGGCAACCTGGATATCGAGATGACTTATACACTCACCGAGGACAACGAGTTTGAGGTTACTTATCACGCCAAGACCGACAAGAAGACTATCGTGAACCTCTCTCACCACTCATTCTTCAACCTCAAGGGTGAGGCTGGCGGTACTATTACCGACCACGTCTTGACTATCAATGCCGACAATGTTACACCTACCGATGCAAACCTCATTCCTACAGGTGAGTTGATGCCCGTAGAGGGTACTCCGTTCGATTTCCGCGAGCCTCACGTTATTGGCGAGCGCATCGATGTTGAGCACGAGCAACTCATCAACGGTAAGGGTTATGACCTTAACTGGGTTCTCGCTCGCGAGGATAATGGTCAGGTGGAGACTGTCGCTACGTTGTATGACCCCACGACAGGTCGTTGTATGGATGTGGCTACAGACCAGGTGGCTTTGCAGTTCTATAGCGGCAACTTCTTTGATGGTACAACAAATGGCAAGTACGGCAAGCCTTTGAGTTTCCGTGAGTCGGTTGCTTTGGAGACTCAAAAACACCCCGATGCCATCAACCACGACAACTTCCCCTCAATCGTACTTAACCCCGATGAGGTATATACACACGTTTGTATCTATAAGTTCTATACAAAATAACCGACATAGAGAATGAAGAGATTTTTGGTCATAATCGCTTGCTCGTTGCTCTGCGCTATGGGTACGGCACAAAACCGCTGGACTATTCAGCCCAATGGTAAGACCATACGTTTGGATGCTACGGCTACACAACTGCCCCATAGCGACCACGTCGAGATGAGTGGTAAGATGATGGCTGTCGTATTGTATTGGAATATCAATGCCGAGGGGCGTTTTGGTTTGGACCGTTCGTTGGTTTTTCCGATGTTGCGTACCATACCCAACAACACCCACGCAAGCCTTATGTTGCGCCAGAATCTCGACTTGGTAGCACAACTGCGCATCAACAACAATAACCGCCTGAAATTCACTACACGTTATGTGGAACTCGATGGCGTGATGCGCGTAGTTGAGGAGCACAAGTCTGGCATATTTGGACTTGAAGTCGAGCGCACGATTTTTCCTACTATGGAGCAGCAGATGATGTGCGAGCACTACATTCTGCGCAACACAGGCACAACACCCTATGCCCTGCAGATTCCCGATTTGAAGCAGGAGATTACCACCGACCCCAAGCGTGGTGTAAAGGGCGCATACAAGGTGTTGAGCCAAGTAAAGGGTGGCGGAGTATATGAGTTGAAACCTGGCGAGAGCGTTGAGTGTAACCTGGTAATTGAGGGCCTCAACAACGAGCAGCAGAGCGTTGCCAACCTCGATGTAAAGCAACTTTTGGTCGAGCGCGAGGCCTACGTCTCTCATATTGACAACAACCTTGTTCTCGACACCCCCAACGATGTAATAGACACAGAGTTCCGTTACGCCAAGATTCGCGCTTCGGAGAGCATCTGCAAGACCAAAGGCGGTTATATGCACGCCCCTGGAGGAGAGAGTTACTACGCTGCAATTTGGGCAAATGACCAAGCCGAATATGTAAATCCCTTCTTCCCATTCTTGGGTTATGAGGTAGGCAATGAGTCGGCTATAAACTCATATCGTCACTTTGCTCGTTTTATGAACGACGAGTGGAAACCTATCCCAAGTTCAATCATTGCCGAAGGTGATGACATCTGGAACGGAGCTGGCGACAGAGGTGACGGTGCAATGATTGCCTATGGCGCAGCACGTTACGCACTTACTCGCAGCGACAAGGCCGAGGCCGAAGAGTTGTGGCCACTTATCGAGTGGTGCTTGGAGTATTGCAAACGTCAGATTAACGACAAGGGCGTAGTAAAATCCGATAAGGATGAGTTGGAGGGCCGTTTCCCCGCAGGCGACGCCAACCTCTGCACATCGACACTCTATTACGATGCTCTGCTCTCTGCAGCATATCTTGGCAAGGAGTTGGGCAAGAGTCCGAAAGTCGTAGCCGATTACCAGCGTCGCGCAAAGGCTATGCGCGAGGCTATCGAAACGCACTTCGGAGCCAACGTCAAGGGTTACGAGACCTATCGTTATTACGAGGGCAACGATATTCTGCGTTCGTGGATATGTATGCCGTTGTGCGTAGGCATTTACGACAGAGCCGAGGCTACGATGGATGCAATGTTCAAGTCGGACCTCTTTACACGCGACGGATTACTTACTGCGCAAGGCAGTTCTACATTCTGGGACCGTTCTACACTCTACGCTTTTAGAGGAGCCTATGCGGCTGGTTACGCAGATTTTATCACGGAGCATCTGTCATACTACTCAAATCGTCGTCTGTTGGGTGACCACGTTCCCTATCCTATCGAGGCGTGGCCCGAAGGCAGTCAACGACACCTCTCGGCTGAGAGCGGACTCTACTGTCGCATCATCACCGAGGGTATGTTTGGCATACGCCCAACGGGTATGCGCAGTTTTGAGTTGAAGGTGGAGATTCCCGCAGATTGGGAGTTTGCTAACCTCCGTCACATCCGCGCCTTTGGCGCAGACTTCGATATCGAGACCGTGCGTATGGCTAACGGCAAGTTGCAGATTACTGTAAGCGAACAAGGTGGTAAGGTGCAGACTTACAACGTCAAGCCAGGAACTTTGATTAAAGTAAAATTATAAAAACAAAACTTAATAACAATCTAAAAACAAAACTATTATGGACATTAAATTGATTCGCGAGAAGTTTGCCGAGCATTTCGGCGCAGAGGGTGAGTTGTACACATCACCTGGTCGTATTAACCTCATTGGTGAGCACACTGACTACAACGGTGGTTTCGTATTCCCCGGTGCTATCGACAAGGCTATGGTAGCCGAGATTAAGCCCAACGGCACAGACAAGATTCGTGCATACGCTGTCGATTTGAACGACTATGCAGAGTTCGGTCTTAACGAGGAGGATAAACCCGCTGCATCGTGGGCTTGCTACATCTTTGGTGTTGCACGTGAGATTCAGAAGCGTGGTGGCGTTGTAAAGGGCTTCGATACCGCATTTGGTGGTGATGTGCCCCTCGGAGCAGGTCTCTCATCATCGGCCGCTTTGGAGTCAACATTCGCTTTTGCATTGAACCACATCTACAACGAGGATAAGATTGAGAAGTTTGAGTTGGCTCGCATCGGTCAGTCTACAGAGCACAACTACTGCGGCGTTAAGTGCGGTATTATGGACCAGTTTGCATCAGTACACGGCAAGAAGGGTAACTTGATGCGTTTGGACTGCCTCTCATCGGAGTTCGCTTACTTCCCCTTCGACCCCGAGAAGTATGGCTACCGTTTGGTATTGATTGATTCAGTTGTTAAGCACGAGTTGGTAGGTTCACCCTACAACAAGCGTCGTGAGTCTTGCGAGAGAGTAGCCGCCATTTTGGGTCAGGAGACTTTGCGTGGTGCTACAATGGAGCAGTTGGATGCCGTTAAGGATAAGATTTCAGAGGAGGATTATATGCGTGCTCGCTACGTTATCGGCGAGGAGAAGCGCGTATTGGACGTATGTGCTGCTTTGGAGGCTGGCGACCTGGAGACTGTCGGCGCTCGTATGTACGAGACTCACTGGGGTATGTCAAAGGATTACGAGGTTAGTTGCGAGGAACTCGACCTGTTGGCAACTATCGCTAAGGAGTGTGGCGTAGCAGGCTCACGCATTATGGGTGGTGGCTTCGGCGGTTGTACAATCAACTTGGTTAAGGCCGAGTTGTACGATGCTTTCATCGCTACTGCAAAGGAGAAGTTCAACGCAGCCTATGGCCACGAGCCCAAGGTATATGACGTTGTAATCTCTGACGGTGCTCGTAAGTTGGAAATCTAATTTAACGATAATTATGAAGCGAATTATATTTGCTATCGTAGCGGTGCTCCTCTCTTGGGGAGCATCTGCTGCTATTGTGTTGCCCAAAGTGTTGGGTAGCAATATGGTCCTGCAGCAGAATAGCGACGTAAATCTGTGGGGTAAAGCCGATGCCAACAAGAAGGTGACTATCACCGTTTCGTGGCAAAAAGGCAAGATTCAGACCGTAGCCGACGGCGATGGTAACTGGGCTGTCAAGGTGGCTACACCCGCCGCATCGTGGGATAAGCAGACTATCACATTCAGCGACGGCGAGGCAGTTACGCTGGACAATATCCTCATCGGTGACGTATGGGTTACATCGGGCCAGAGTAATATGGAGATGCCTTTGAGAGGCTGGAGAGGTCAGCCCGTCGAGGGTGCTGAGAACTATGTATTCTCGGCAGGTAAGTATGCCGACAAGATTCGTCTCTTCACCGTTAAGAAGGCTCGCTCGTATAACGTAGATAAGGAGGACTGCGAAGGCGGCGAGTGGGAGTGTGCATCACCCCAGAGCGCAGCCAATATGTCGGCCTTGAGCTATCTGTTTGCCTACCACCTTATCGACTGCATCAACATCCCCATCGGAGTGATTACAGCCAACTGGGGCGGCACACGCATCGAGTCGTGGATGCCTATGTCGGCTCTGAAGGAGATTTTGACTTCCGAGCAGCTTGAGGCAAAGCACAACACATCAATCAAGCCCACAGAGTTGTACTGCGCAATGATTGCGCCCATCCGCAACTTCAAGGCTCGCGGCTTCCTCTGGTATCAGGGTTGCTCTAACCTCGGTGACCACGACCACTACGATGTGATGATGGCCCGTATGGTTGAGCAGTGGCGTAAGGATTGGGGCGACGAGGATAACTCTATGCCTTTCTACTATGCGCAGATTGCTCCGTACAGTTACGGCAATTCACGCGGTACAAACTACCCCATATTCGTGGAGTGTCAGTTGCGTGCTTTGGAGAAGATTCCCAACTCTGCTATGGCTGGCAACACCGATGCGGGCGAGGAGTACTGCATCCACCCCGCCAAAAAGAACGAGCTGGCAATGCGTATGGCAGGCTTCGCCTTGCGTGACCTGTATGGTCAGGGTGGCGTAGAGGTTGTAGCACCCTCATACGCTTCGCACCGCGTTGATGGCTCAAGCATTATCGTTAAGATGAAGGATATCGGCGGCGGTTTCTATCCAGGTTCGGGCAAACCTATCGAGGGCTTCGAGATTGCTGGTGCCGACAAAGTATTCCACAAGGCCGAGGCTCGCTTGGTAGAGCACGAGGTGAAGGTGTGGAGCGACGCAGTGAAGGAGCCCGTAGCAGTTCGTTATGCGTTTCGCAACTACGTACCCTGCAACTTTATGAATATCTTGGGACAGCCCGTTGTTCCGTTCCGTAGCGACAACTGGAACGACGCTAAGTAGTACCCACGAAATAGAGCATAAAAGACGGTTGCAACTTAGGGTTGCGACCGTCTTTTTCTGTATTGCCACCCCAAAAAGATAATTTTTAATAAATTATAGTGTAATAATTCCGTTGTAAATATCGTTGTAAGAAAAAAAATGTGTAATTTTGCACGATTATTACCCTGCATAGCAGTGACAAATGAGTTTGTAATGAAACAAAAGTTATTTAATATCGTTATTTTGGTCGTTCTGGCAATGGCTGCAGTCGGATGCTCCACTGTCCAGAAGATTATCAATACGGGTGATGCTCAATTTATTTATGAGCGCGCCAAAGAGTATTATGCTGACGAGAAATGGTCGAAAGCATACGCCTTGTTGGAGGTATGTGAACCCTACTATCGTGGTACAATGCGCGAGGATAGTGTGACATTCTACAAAGCACGATGCAGTTTCAAGGACGGCGATTACTACGCCGCTGCCGAGATGCTCGATGCGTTCCGCCGTACATTCAACCGTAGCGTATTTATCGAGGATGCCGAGGCTATGTATGCCATCTGCCTTTACAATATGTGTCCTTCGCCCGAGCGAGACCAATCGACAACAAGTCAGGCTATCATCGCCATATCGGAATATATGGCACACTACCCCGAGAGCGAGCAATTGATATTGTTTAAGGATATGACGGCCGATTTGACGTGGCGCCTACACGAGAAGGCTTTCGTTAACGCATATACATACTATAAGATTGGTCGCTACAATGCCGCCATCATCGCATTCCGTAACGCTCTGAAGATGTATTCGGACACACACCGTCGCGAGGATTTGTTGTATTACATTACGATGGCCTCATTCAAGTTGGCAGAAAACTCTGTCGAGGAGAAGCGTCTGGACCGTTATATGTCGACACTCGATGCCTATTACTCATTCGTTATGGAGTATCCCGAATCGAAGTACTCTAAGGAGATGGAGCAGGTGGCCGAAGTGACAAAGCGATACATCGAAAAGAACAAGCAGGAAGAATAGTCCTGCGCCAATCCCAACAGCAGACGTTGGGTAGAGAGAAAAACAGATAAGAGAAAAATAACAACGAAATAATTACACAGTAAGATGGAGATTAAGAAGAACATTCCCAACAACACAGTTACCCGCAAACTTGTCGATTTGGATAAGGAAACAGGTAATATCTACGAGAGTATCAACATCATCGCTCGTCGTGCAAACCAGATTTCGACAGAGTTGAAGACAGAACTCAATCGCAAGTTGGCCGATTTCTCATCACCCACAGACACTATGGAGGAGACTTTCGAGAATCGTGAGCAGATTGAGATTTCACGCTACTATGAGCGTTTGCCCAAACCCGTAATCATCGCTACCGAGGAGTTCCTCGATGACGAGGTTTACTACCGCAAGGGCGAATAGCATATTGAAGTCGGCAAACCGCCAAAGAGGGGCCGATGCAGAGTAGCCACGAGGCAAATAGTTCTCGTAGCCAAACTTCAAATAATACCTTATATGTTAAAGGGTAAACATATTATTTTAGGAATAACGGGTAGCATAGCCGCTTATAAGTCGGCTGTGCTTTGCCGTTTATTAGTCGGAGCGGGAGCCGAGGTCAAAGTGGTGATGACACCCCTGGCAAAGCAGTTTATAACACCGCTCACGATGGCTACCTTGTCAAAGAATCCCATATTGGTCGATTTCTTCAATCCTGAAAATGGAGAGTGGAACTCGCACGTCAAGTTGGGCTTGTGGGCCGATTGTTATCTCATTGCCCCTGCTACAGCCAACACATTGGCAAAGATGGCGACGGGTGTAGCCGACAATCTTTTGCTTACGACATATCTTTCGGCACGTTGTCCCGTAGCCGTAGCACCCGCTATGGACCTCGATATGTATGCACACACGGCAACACAGCGCAATCTGGAGCGTCTAAGAGAGGATGGCGTGCATATTATCGCTCCTGCCGCTGGTGAGTTGGCAAGTGGTCTTGTAGGTAATGGTCGTATGGCCGAGCCGCAGGATATTGTGGCAGCCGTAGCGGAGTTGTTGGCCGAAAAAAAAAAGCCGACATTAACGGGTAAGCATTTCCTCGTAACTGCAGGTGCTACGATAGAGCCGATAGACCCTGTGCGTTACATCTCGAACCACTCTTCGGGCAAGATGGGTTATGCCGTAGCCGAGGAGTTGGCAGAACGTGGGGCACAAGTAACGCTGATTAGTGGCCGTACGGCACTCACTACTCCAAAGGGAGTGGAGAGAGTTGATGTATTGTCGGCCGAGGAGATGTATCAGGCTTGTGTAGAGCGATTCGAGCAGACGGATGGTGCAGTGATGTGTGCCGCAGTTGCCGACTACACTCCGCAAAGCGTTGCATCGGAGAAGATTAAGAAGGGCGAGGGCGATATGGCTATCGCGCTTAAACGCACACGAGATATTGCAGCGGAGTTGGGCCAGAGAAAAGGCAACCGCATATTGGTAGGTTTTGCTATGGAGACTCAGAATGAGCAGGCCAACGCCGAAGATAAACTTCGCAGAAAGAATTTTGATTTTATTGTGCTCAACTCATTGCGTGTTGAGGGTGCAGGTTTTCGTGGAGACACCAATGTCGTATCACTTATTGATGCCACTGGACGCAAGGACTTGCCGCTAATGAGCAAGCGAGAGGTTGCAGAGCACATTGTAGATAAGATAGAAGAATCATTATAAAGAATTATGTTGCGACGACTGACAGTAGAGAATTATGCACTTATCGAAAGACTCGATATGGAACTCGATGCTCATCTGAATATCATTACAGGTGAGACGGGAGCCGGTAAGTCTATTCTCTTGGGTGCATTGGGGCTACTGATGGGCAACAAGAACGAGAGCGGTACAATCCGTGATGAATCTCGCAACTGCATTATCGAGGGTGTATTCGACATCGAAGCATACGGATTGGAACAACTTTTTGAGGGGTATGACCTCGATTATGAGCCACAGACAGTAATACGTCGTATGATATCGCCGTCGGGCAAGAGCCGTGCCTTTGTAAACGATATGCCCGTACAACTCGCCACATTGAGGGAGTTGGGTGCGCGATTAATCGACATACACTCTCAACATCAAAACCTTGTATTGGCCGACGAGGCATTTCGCATCAAGGCGGTAGATGCATTAAGCGCAACAACGGATGCCGTCAAAGCCTATCGCATAAAATATGATGCGTTGCGTGCAGCAGAACGTAATTTAAAGGAGTTACAAGATGCAGCCGAGGTCTTGCGCCGTGATGAGGAGTGGTTGCGCTATCAGGTTGAGGAGTTTGAGGCAGCATCACTTCGCACGGGCGAATTGGAAGAGGCTCTGGAGGAGTTGAAAGTATTGGAAAATGCCGACCAGATTGGTGAGGCCTTGACATCGTTACGCAATACATTGGATGCCGAGCAGATAGGTGTCCTGGAGCAATTATCTGCAGCCGAGAGTGCAATATGCCGTATTAAAGATAACTATCCACGCGGTGAGGAGATTGCCGAGCGCTTGCACTCGGTGGTACAGGAGTTGAAGGATATGAGCGCTACCGTAGGAGACGATAGCGAGCGCATAGATGCTGACCCAGAGCGCCTGCAACGCCTGACTGACAGAGTGAATATGATATACTCATTGTGTCAGAAGCATCGCGTAAAGGATTTGTCAGAGTTGATGGCCGTAGGTGAGCGTTTAGCAGAGCAGTTAAATGCCATAACGCATAGTGACGAGAATATAGAGCAATGCCGCCGAGAGATAGAGGCCTTGAAGTCTGAAGCCACCAAGATGGCGCTCGAGATTCACGCCTTACGAGAGAATGGTGCAACTATTATATCAAAGAGCGTAGAAGGTATGTTGTCGGCTTTGGGTATGGCCGAAGGTCGTTTCACGGTGGAGTTACAGCAGTGTGAGGAGTTGCAGCCAACGGGTTGCGACAAGGTACGCTTCCTCTTCTCGGCTAATGGCAAGGTAGCACCGCAGGCTGTCGAGAAGGTTGCATCGGGAGGTGAGATGTCGCGTGTTATGCTGGCCTTGAAGGCGTTGCTGGCCGAGAAATCTAAGTTGCCGACAATCATCTTTGACGAGATTGACACCGGAGTATCGGGCCGTATTGCCGATGCTATGGGAGGTATAATCTGTTCTCTATCGGAGAATATGCAGGTCGTTTCAATCACTCACCTGCCGCAGGTCGCATCCAAGGGTGACACTCATTTTGTTGTCTATAAGCACGATAGTCGCACCAACATAACACGACTCACGCCAGAGGAGCGCATCGAGGAGGTTGCCAAGATGTTGTCGGGTAGCGAGATTACATCGGCCGCAATAGAGCAGGCCCGATTGCTTTTAGGATAGAAACTAATAATTAATAACCTAAAACTATAAACTGTATGAAGAAGATTTTACTCGTAGCCGTACTTATGATGGCTGTAGTTTTGAGCGGTTGCTCGGAGCGTTATGCTCTTAAGAAGGATTTGAAGGAGGCCTTGAAGGTTGCTGTTGAGCAGGATAAGTTGCAGGCTGCTCATATGGATGGTGTCGAGGGCCAACTGCCCCGAACATTCGAGAATGGAGAGGTTAAATATACTGGCCCACGCGGTTGGGTGAGTGGATTCTTCCCTGGCTCATTGTGGCTCTTGTATGAGCACACAGGTGACGAGGAGTTGAAGACTTTGGCCGACAAATATACACGTCGTGTGGAGTCTGCAAAACACGACAAGGGCACACACGATTTGGGCTTTATGATTTTCTGCTCATTCGGTAACGCCTACCGTTTGACTGGTGATGAGTATTATAAGGGAGTTATTGAGGAGGCGTCAAAGTCACTCGTTACTCGATATAATCCTACAGTTGGTTGTATCCGTTCGTGGAATACTCATCGTAAGGAGAATCCCGAGTTGGATTTTATGGTTATCATCGACAATATGATGAACCTCGAGATGTTGGAGTGGGTTGGCGGTTATGACGGGATTACTCGTTCGCACGCTTACACTACTATCAAGAATCACTTCCGCGAGGATAACAGCACATACCACGTTGTAGCCTATAACGAACTTACAGGCGAGGTGGTTGAGAAGCGTACAGCGCAGGGCGTAAGCAACGATTCTGCTTGGGCTCGCGGTCAGTCGTGGGGCTTGTATGGTTACACTATGATGTATCGTATGACAGGTGACGAGACTTACCTTGCACAGGCTGTAAAGATTGCCGACTATCTTATCCCCCGCTTGCCCGAAGATGCAGTACCCAACTGGGATTATGATGCCGAGGTAAAGAAGAAGGATTCATCGGCTGCCGCAATTATGGCATCTGCATTGATTGAGTTGTACGGTTTCACACAGAACGAGACATACCTCGCAACAGCCGAGCATCAGTTGCGTTCACTCTCGTCTGAGGCATATCTCGCAAAGGTTGGCGAGAATGGCAACTTCGTGTTGAAGCACGGTGTAGGCCACTTGCCTGGCAAGTCAGAGGTTGATGTACCTCTCTCATACGGCGACTACTACTTCATCGAGGCCGCAATGCGCTACTTGGCTTTGTAAGATAGCGCATATATCATAAATAAAACCGAGATTGGGATTCAATCTCGGTTTTATTGTCTCTATCATCTACACTCTACTGCAAATCCGACGGGAGAGTCGCGCGAATATAGACACTGACATCAGCAGGGTTATCGAGCGCCGTCCACACCATTCTACCCTCAGTGAGTTCTGTAACCACATAACGATGCGACCAATCGCCATTGCCATAATCGTAGTTACCACGAATGATTGCACCCTTCTCATCATCAGTATAGATGAAATAATGGCCCGTTATCGCGCGCATATATTGACTATCAATGTTCTGATATAGCGTATAGGTCTTATCGGCACGTACAAAGTCAATATAGACATAACTACCACTGCTTAACTCTCCGCCACTCCAACTATCCAAAGACCAACAACCTGCAATATTATTAGGAGTCACATCCAACGTCGGCTCAACGTAATCCTCCTTATCGTTACAAGAGACCGCCACTGCAGTCACCATCATTGCCAAAACAAACAATCGAAAAATTCGTTTCATAATATATCATTTATTATTTAACCACATTGAGCAATATCATTCGCTCGCGTGGCGGTAATGTCAAACCCATTATATATAGCCTAAGACTCTGCTCTTTTACTCCCTTTGTCGGGCTATATGTTATTATCAAATCACCCTCGGCACCACCTGCCAAAACCTCAGGTTCACTTCGCATCGTTACGCCTCGCGTTGACAACAATGTATCTTCTCGTAGGCGCATAGCACGCGTTCCTGCATTAAAGCAGGCGACACGCATTGTCTGCTCTCGACCAGCCTCAACCTGCAAATTATCCTGTCGCAAACGCAGCATACCACGATGGTAAGGGTATTCACTTGCGTGCGAGGCCGAAGCCACAACTCGTCCTACAACATATAGCACCGCCGTCGGCACACTCTGCGAGAGATTGGTGTAGATATATACCCGCTGTTCGAAAGCCCCCATATGACCTTTGGGGTTATACGTCAATTTTATCTCGCCCTCGCGGCCTGACTTAACTACTTTATCAACGACCTCGGCCTTAAGGCACGAACAAGAACTCTTTACCGTGGTAACAACGATAGTCTCTGTCCTATCGTTGCGCCACTTTACACTGCGCCCCCACTCAGCAGCATCCTCGCCTATATTGCCTACCGAGAACTTCACTCCATCAGCAAATGTCATCTTGGCATCGGCAACCGTACGGGGATTGGCTACACTATCCAATTTCGTCTGGGGTATAATCTTTATCTGCGCCAAAGTCTCTGCGCTTGCCAATAATGCAAACACCACACTCAGCACCGATATGACTACCCTACTGCACATTACTACAACCAACCATTGTCGTTTGCTCCCTTACGGACTGTAATGGTGAAATTATACGACTTACCATCCGAAGCCTTGATTACAGCCGACGTAACACCCTGCTGCAAACCCTTGAATATCAATTTTGCACCTTGCGACTCAACCGAAGCGACTGCACTATCGGCAATCGACACGTCGAAAGAGAGCTTATCGCCACCTTCAAAATAGATATGAGGGGCAATAGCCACGCTCGCCTGCTCATCAATATACAAATTGGGGAATCGCATAGGAGCACCCGAATCACCAATTGCACGAAGGAAAGCATCGGCATTAACCTGTCCCGAGCCCATATTACCCTTGAAAAGCGAAAGGTTCATCTGCATAGGTTGCTGCGGACCTATATCGGCAACATAACGATAATAATCCTTATACCCAACCATATAGGCATCTATAGGTGTTGCTGTCGAAATCAGCATCTCCTGCAACTCCTCGGCCTTGAAGTGCAGACGCTGCTCAGCGGCATACGACACACCCAATGCAACGACACCCGATACGTGAGGACAAGCCATCGATGTACCCTCCATATAGCCATAACCACTCTCGCTGACATTGTACGGGAGAGTTGATAGGATACAACCTACCTCACCATAATTATGCTCGGCATCGACATAATCGAAATAGTAGTCTTGGTCACCACCAGGCGCTGACACACTCGTACCACCACCATAATTGGTATATACAGCGGGAGTAAAATCGGCTGCCGTAGCCGCTACCGAGATATAATCATCCGAGGCTCCAGGGTAACCTGCCTGTGGAGCAGACTCATTACCGGCTGCAAACACTGCTATACCTCCTTCTATTGTTCCGTTGGCAGAGCCTGCATTATGGGTAAAATAATCCAAAGCATCCTTCTCCAACGGCGCTCCTCGCTCCCACTCCTCTTGTGAAGCAAAGCCCGTCTCGCCCCAGTCATATGCATTAGCACTACCCGAAACATAGCCCCAACTACACTGTAACACGACTGCGCCATTGTCGGCCGCATACTTTATTGCTCGCGCCACAGCGATACTCGACGAGCCTACGTTACCAGAGAATATCTGGCATACCATAATCTTCACGCCAGCCTTCTTACTGCTACCGCCAGCGATAGAACTTACGCCCACACCATTACCGTTACGTGCGGCAATAACTCCCGCAACGTGAGAACCGTGTCCCGAATCATAGGCATCGTTCCAAGTAATCAAACCAGTATCTTTGACAAAGTTGTAGCCATTATAGTCACCCGCAAAACCGTTTCCGTCGTTATCCTCCATTGAACGGTGTACTTCATCCTCATTAATCCATATACTCTCCTGCAAATCGGGGTGCTCAACAAAAACACCTTCGTCCAAAACAGCAACTACAACCGATTCATCGCCCATTGACTGCTCCCACGCCTTCTCGCACTGCACATCGGCATCCTTGACCGACTTCACCACTTCACCCTGGGTGAACATATCACCACGATTGGCAAGATTCCACTGCATAGCAAACAGAGGGTCATTCATCGAGCCTCGGGTAGCACCTGCCATTGCTCTCGCTAATTTCTCCTTTGACAAAGGCGTCGCCTTACCCCTTGAAGCACGCTTGATTGTACGATTGAAATCGACACTCACAACCTCGCCCAACTCCTGGAAACGCTTGGCAACCTGCTCTGCATCCATATCACCGCCAAAACGCACAACATACCACTGATGTAGGCCCGAATTGCGAGTCACATCCTCTCGCGATGCATCAATGGGGAATACGCGCTCCAACTCATAAGCGCCTATAATCTCCAACACATCATCTACCGATGGCTGACCACTGCGAGTGGCTCCGCTACGGGTGGCTTGCGCATAAGAAATCATATCGGCCACATCGGGCGAGAATTTTACAATCAATTCGCTCTTGGCAAAGGGCTGCTCCTGAGCAATATCCTCATCCGAGAAATCCTTCTGGCAACCAACGACAAGTGCCGATGCAACCAAAAGCAGGCTATATCTAAAAATTTGTCTTATCATCTCTCTAATTTTGACCATTTTACTACTCCTCGGGCGTAGTGATTGCCCACGGCTCCTTCTTTGTATAAATATCGTAATAGTATTGCAAGTTAGCAGGCTCATTCTCAAATCCAGCCTGCGTACCATCCTGTGCACGTCCCTCCTGCTGGAACACCAGACTATAAGGAATCCACCAATCGAGTGCAGGGTGATAGAGCAACCAATCAGGCAACTTACCCGTCAAACGATTGAAGTTAATGGCAAATCGTTTCGTCGATGGCATAACCTTTTTTATTCGGTTATCAGCCAAGAATTGAGGTAGTGTATCCACTCGCTCAATATCCTGCTGAGTATAGACGGGAACAGTATCATCGTCCTCGAAATCGGGTAATTCTCCCTGCAGATAATTAACCGACAAGACCAGCGTATCGAGGTCCCACTTAATAAGGTCAACGGGGAACTTAGGCTCATCGATAAAACCTCCGAGATTGGTCTTTGTAGTATTACTCAAATCGTAGACAGAGCTACGCTGATTGGCATTCATTATAAGCGAACGCAAAGCAGGGAAATTACTCTTTTTAAGCACCTCAGGTACTTGCTGAAAATTATTGGAACAAATATCGAGATACTCCAGATTCTTCAACTGCTTGAAACTATCGGGCAAATCTACCAAGCCATAGCTACCTATCGTCAGACGTTTTAACTGCGTCAAAGAACAAATATCATCGCCGAGTTCCAGATTCTTGAGGAATGTGTTGGCATTACCGAAGAAATAGAGTTCTTCAGCGGCCGTCAAATAACGAACCTCATAAGGCAGAGGCTCATTGGTATTAAACAGCACAAACTGCGCAGACCTAACACGTCCCACATTTTCGGGCGTACATCCCTCCATAGATTCATCCCACAACACAACATTCTGCCACATCGTCATAGACTGCGAAGCATCCCACTGCGTCATAACATCAAGATTACGCGCTACGGCAAGTAAAGCAGTTGAATCACCCGAACGTGTATCGGGAATAATCGGCTCGGCGCCCTCCTGCTTGACGTTGAGTACATCGCTACGTGATATCTCAACCTCATTTTTAGGGGTAAAGGTGACCTCCGCAAGACGCTCCTCGGGTACAGTATTTATATCCCAGCGGAAACGCACCGTTGTCTGACGAGGACGCATACCGCGATTAAGTGTCAAGGTATAATCCTCCGACTCAAGCCAATCAATATCTGACGGGATATTCACGTCAAACTCGACATTCGAGCGCACCTTGACATCGAAGTAACGCTCCTCGCTTGTCTTATAGCACTCGACATCGAAAGCATTATCATCCAACTCGATAGTATAAGGAAAACCCTGCTGCGTGACGGCTATCTCCTTTGACTGCATCGTACGCAGGTTCTGTATGCGTACAACTCCGTAACGAGGCTCGGCTGTCAATGCTGAATCAATCTTGAATTCACACGTCGCAGCACCTGCGCCATTGGCGGGAGAGACGGTTATCCAGGCATCGTCGGTCGATACAATCCAACTGTCGGCAATATCTACATTGATTCGCTTGACACCTCCTACAGCGTCCATATCGATGGAAGATGTTTCAACCGACATCGCAGAATCACTCTTGTCGTCACTACAAGCAACGGCAGCGACTACACATAAAAGCGTAAAAAGATATTTATATACTCTCATAACCATCAGTTTCTATTCCAACATTAAATCACAATTCAATATATTCTGCGTCTTGTCATACAACAAGATATAGGCACCAACCTGCCAAGCATAGCAGATATCCGATGCATCGAAGATAATGTTGGGGTTATCGCTAATATCCAGATAATAAATCAACGTAGAAATGTTATCATCCACTTTACGCAAATCGTTCGAGCCAAGATACAAGCCTCGCAAACCTTTGTGATTACCGATGCCCGTAGGCCATTCACGCAAACTGCGCTCACCCTTGTCGTTACGCTGGCTCCTGACAGCAAGCACCGTAAGGCTCTCGCTATCCAACGGCTGATATGGGAAATTACTGAATGAGTTGAACGAGAGTTCTACACCATACAGATATGGCAGATTTGCGGCATTCATATCATACGGCAACTTCGTAAGTTTATTATACGAAAGGTCCAAAGACTGCAGATGTGGCGAATTTTTATATGTGAACGAGCCCTCAGGAATCGACTCTATACCACAAGCACGCAAGATGATGTACGCTACCGACGAGTTGCTCTTGGCCAGCGCCACGGGATAGCGCTTCATATTGGGGTTATTTGACAAAGTAAAGGTCTCGACATTGATACCCTTATATTCGCCTCTCTCCTCGCCTTCGCAACCTGTAATATCATTAGCCGAAAAATCTACCGACTTCATTCTGTATTGGCTCTCGGCAGAGAAGATATTAGGAATCTTCTTCAGGCGGTTATACGTCACCGAGAAGTTTTCTACATCGTCATAACCACAGAAATAGCCATCCTCATCTACGGGCAGCGACTCAATTTTATTGTGGTCAAGATATAACTGCACGGGGGCAACATTGCGGCCCAGAGGATGCAACTTCGAGATGTTGTTAAATGCCAAATCCAAAAGGCCCAGCTTATGCATATTACTCATCGATGCTGGCAACTCCTCCAGCCTATTCTGACGAGCATACAAAATCTGGATTTTCTCGGCTGCGGGACCTGTAGCCAAAGCATCAAATCCTGCATAAATCTGCTCGGCAGACCACTGCGCATTATTAGAAAGATTGAGCGAAATGAGTTCTGGCATCTGGCCTAAAACCATCGGGAAATTGGTAAGACGCGGACAATTATATATCTCCAAATCGGTACAAGATGTAAGTTCTGCCAACTCCTCGGGCACAGTCTCGATTTCACTGTTGGCAATATAGAGGTACTCCAACTTCTTGAGATTTCCTATCTCGGCCGGCAATGAACGCAGGCCGTTGCACAACGTACCGTGATTGGTATCGAAAAGATGCACAGTACGCTGTCCTCCCGTCGCCATATCAAAAATCTCCGACTCCTGCATCGTAGCATACAACGAAGTGGCAGGAATAGTGATATTATGCTCGGCCAACGCTCTTGCGATAGGCTCGGAAGTCTGCTGCGGAGTGTGGATAAGGTTAAGATAACTCTTATGATTTGCCAAACGATTACGGTTACGCTCCGAGAGGCTCATATCCAACGAGAGCGACGGGTCGTAATTTATGACATTGGTATCGTTGTGCGTACCGAGATACAACTCGATAAGTTCGGTAAGTTGGCCCAATGCGGCAGGCATATGACCACGGAATCCGAAACAACTAATATCGATACGTGCCACACGACCATTAGCGTGAAGTTGCACACCTGGCTGGTCGCCCCACAAATCTACATCTTTATTAAAATCCCAATTGGTACCACGCTCCCACTCTTCACCATCATAATACCAATTCTCACCATCCAAAGCCTTCCATATTTCATACAGAGCATAATAATCCTTGATATACTCAGCATTAATATCTATAGCCAAAACTATATCGACATCTGTGGTGATATTGTCCTCAATGGTAAATTGGTTTTCCGAAGGACGGTAGTTGCTCTCCAACAACTTCTTGCTGCTGTCTAACGCCTCGTATGACGTAACAACATAATTTCCTGCTGGAAGCGACAGCAACGAATCACAAACGAGCGTAGAGGTCTGATAACCCTCTTTGTCACTCATATAATCATCCTCATCGAAATGCATCGCAAACTTTACGGGCAGACGCTCCAACCTTACGGGGCTCGACAATGCTCCCGACGCCTTCTTCTGCGCCACATTGAGAGTCACGAATGCTATCTCATCAAACGTATATTCGCGCTCTGCGGCACGAGTTGCAGCAGCGACGGCAGTATCCTTCACAAAGCGGAGGCGAGCCAATCCACGCGGCTCGACATTGACCGTAACATCGTGTTGCGTAAGACCGCCCTCTATAACATCAAAGCCACTTTCGCTATTAGGTGTTCCGTTATAAATCAATTCATCGAGCGCATTATAGAGCGAGAAAGATATTAAATCATAGTGACCTACCAGCAACTTTATTTTATCACTTCGCAGACCATACTCCACATTCTCGGCATCCTCCCTAGAGAGTGTCAACGTCTGCGCGATGGTTACGCCATCATAAACCAGAGTCACCTTAATCTTGCAGGCATCCGACAAATAATCGAGCATATCCTGCACGGCACGTGTCGAGGATGCTGACTCCGAAGGAGTGTATGATGCCTCCTTAAATAATTTGAATTGAGCATATCCGTAGTTATGTTCACGATTATCTACCCCATCATCGGAGCATCCAACCATAAACGCCGACGCCACAGCGACCAGCACTACGCATATGAAATTTCTGTACAGTTTCATCTTCAATTTAAGTCTCTAAAACTTGCTCTTCATTTATAGCACCCTTACCATAAGGGGATTCGGAACTTTCAAAAAAGATGACACCCCGCCCCTAACAAACGGGGTGTCATATACATCTATATTACTCGGCTGAAACCAATGTGCAGAGAATAACCACTTTATTCACCATATTGGCATCTTTGAACAATACAGCACCAGGAGCCTCCTGGCCAGCACCTGCAGCTGTCATCAAAACAGCCTTAAGGCTCTCGCTATATTTAACCCAATCGCCAACAACAGTATATTTCTTATAAGTATCAATACCTGTAAGTTCTACGTATTCTGCCATTGATGTACCTATAGGACTCTGGTATGTCAAATGATAAAACTCAGCAGGCATTGCTGACGAACTATACTCAGCAAAATATGTATCGTAGAGTTCATCACCCGACTTCAACTGCTTAATCGTAGCCTGCGCCTCTGCAGCCAAATCGGGATTCGCAAACGCTACACCACCGTTACTTGATGCCGAAGCACTCTCGTTATAATGGAAGTAGATAGCAGAGTATGAACCATCGTTATACTCAACCAAGATAACAGCCTCGTAATCACCCGAATTAGTATTCAACGAGCCCTCGGCTGTTGCCGCTTTAATATTAGCCACAATCTTGAAACGAGAGAGATTGTTATCAGAATAGAAACAGTCGCACTCAACCCAAGAATCTTCGTTCAACTCCACGAAACTACCCTCTACATCGTAAGAATATACCTTGAACGATGCTACAGGACGAGATGTAACGAATGAAGTAGCATCGGGTGCATATTTTGCATCCTTACCAAAATAGAATATATCGTACTTGCTACCAAGATAGAGATTAGCCAAAGCACCTTCAGTAAACCAATAGTCAATTGTGGCATCAGCCTCGGCAAACTTAGCACAAGTTTCGTCCAACTGATTTACGGCTATCGTAGCAGGCTCAGAGTACTGTACAACCATTGTCATCAACGAAGAGGCATACTTTTCAGCCACAACTCCACCCGCAACCAATGCCTCGCCATCGGCAGGAGCAAAGTTCTTTGCAAACACAAATACATAAGCCTTGCGAGCAGATGCTCCATCGTAAGACTCCACGTCTGAAATGCTTACCTTACGGCCCTGAATTGCAGCACCCGACTCATCCCACTCATCTGCTGCGATTGTAAACCAGTCCACAGCCTCGCCATTCTCGCCACAAACCTTCATCACGACATCCTTACCCGATGTAACTACGCCATTAGGAGCAACAACAATCTCACCTGCTGCATTCAAAGCGCTCTGCTCGGGGAAACCGTCGAAGGCAACGTAGTCGTTATAACCGCCAATCTCAATCTTGAAACTGCTGACAACATTACTTCCGCTCAAAATATTAACCGTAGCAACCTCGCTATCGGCAGGGATATGAGTAGCAGCCGCTTGCAGAACATACTCCGTAGCACCAGCCTCACCATTCTCTACTGCCTGCAACCACTCGGGGCCCTCAACTGTATAGTCAAAGTTTGCAACAATCTTTACAGGAACATAGAATGTTGATTCAACATCGCTGCCAAATACAGGCATACCGTAAACCATCTTCAGCACATCATCACTACCCAATGCCTCCTCGCTAAATTCTGCAGAATAAGCACCATACTCGTTTACAACAGGGGCATAAACTGAAACCTCGCGCTTTGTCGTAGGATATGTAATAGCAGCAATAACCTCCGATACGCCGTTCATAGTCAAAGTAACCTCACCGACAGGAGCATTATCGAAAACCGTTACATCGGCAACATTTACCTTAATAGTCTGCTTGCCAGCAACACCCGACAGTGTGTTTGTCGTAGTCTCGCCGTTAAGTAATTGGAAGTAGGTGTACGTATTTTGAGAAATCGTAGCCTTCCAATCATAATTAGCCTCAAATGAGAGTTCGATTACATCGCCAGCAACAGCCGTTTTTGTAACCTTCTTGGGGAATGAAGGTGCGGGAGAAGAATCCTTATCCTTCGTACACGCAGTACCCAAAAGCACTATGCTTAAAAGTGTACTACACAAGAAAAGAAAATAGTTCTTTTTCATATTTTTAGAGTTTTTAATTTTGTTTTGCCTTATTACATTTGTTAATGATTGGTGCATCACCCATTACATACCCTCCTTTTGAAGGCGTTCAGCCTCTTCATCGCTAACCCACTCAAGGATGTTGTAATAATGACCTACGGTACCTATCATCTCGCCCAGATTCTCAACATACACGTGATTCCACAACTCAACAAAGCGCTGACACGAATTGAAGTATGAGGGGTAATAGAAACTGTGCGTCGTAAGGATATGATTATCACCCAAAATCTGGCCAAATACCGAAGCCTCATCGCTCAGCACCTGGTCCTTATCCATCGTAACCAACGGATTAGCGGCATCTTCGGGATGGAACTTTATGGTCAAATCATATCCATCGTAGAAACAACTGCGCAAGATGACGGTATTCTCCTCTGTCGGATGTACCTCGGTGCGGATAAGACGCTGATACGACGGGTTGTCACCAGGATAATCGCGCAACAGAAGCGAAGTCACTACACACCAACCTGTAAAGTTCTCTCTCACGAACGGACAACTCTTATACATCACGACTTTCGTCTGGTCGCTATCCTCATACAGATTCCACTTTAACTTATCGGGCATAACCAATCTTAGCACAAAACCCAACGAGTCGGTAGGCTCGATGTTCTCATACAAGCCCTGCACCTTGACCTCTGCTGCGAGTTCACCCGCAGGTATTGTCACGCTATTGCTCAACAGGCGATAGTGCTTGCCCTCGATGGCGTTGCTACCCTTGTCAACCACCTCGACTCCAAACGTACGGTCATAACCACACGCGACAGTAGAGGCGACAGCCACACCAAAGTATTCGTTGTCGGCCAATACCATATTGGTCGATTGCTGCTCGGAGAACATCACATACTCGGCATCGGAATATGTTATATACTCCTCGTCGCACGAGATAAACAACGACGTTGCGAACGCTGCAACAAAAAACAGAAATATATTTCTCATACTCTTCATCTACTATTTATTACTTTCGTTGGGTTGTACCTCCGAGCCCGGAGCCTCAATCTCGTGTTGCGGGATAGGCCATACGAACAATGGATTATCGGCTGCAATATGCAACGAACTACCCTCCTCCAAAGAGTTGCTCTGTGGGCTACGGGTAAAGCCCTCGCCATTATTATAGAGTTTACCCCAACGCTTAAGGTCATTTAGGCGGAAACCCTCCATAAAGAGTTCGCGTACACGCTCATCTGAGATGGTCTGCAAATAGTTGCCCTCATTAACCGAAATCGAGCCACCCGATGCAAAGCGGCTTTCGCGCAATGTCGAAAGGTCCTTCGATGCGGCTGAGAAATTAGGAGTCGCACATCGGCAATAAGCCTCGGCACGAATCAGATACTGCTCTGCCAAGCGGAAAGGCTTAGGCATCGAAACGTGATAAATCAAAGCCGACGAGATAAAATCCTGATTACCATAATACTTTACGAGCAACGGCCACGTCAGGTTATGGTCATAACCCGTAGCAAATTCAGCAAAGTACGAACTATAGCGCATATCCGATGTCGCGTAGAGATTCAGCACCCACTGCGCAGGCACATAATCGGGATAGTAATATGTATAATCGTTGTTAAAGTTCAGGAAATGCTGGCCCAGCGCACCACCATAAGATGTAGTTGTAAAGCCCACACGCCAGATAATCTCCGTTGCCAAATCATACTGCCACATATAGTCGAAGTAGGTCATCGACGAGGTGTAGGCGGTATTGGCCGATGAGAGCGAGTACTCTCTGTTCTTATGGTCTATAACCTTTGATGAATACTCGATAGCCGTCTCCCAATCCTGCATATTCAACGCCACGCGTGCGTGTAAGGCATAGGCTACACTCTTGGTTATAAACACCGAGCTGTATGCATCATTATCCTCATCGAGAATATTCTCGGCTGCAGCCAAATCCTCCAATACGAAATCGTAAGAGTCCTTCAACGATGCTCGGCGGGCAGGCTCTGTCTCGGAATACTTCTTGCGCAAGACCACACCCAACTCCTGCTCGGCTGTAGCGGGGTCATAAGCCTTGCAGAAATTCTTCAACAGTTCCGAATAGGCCAATGCGCGGATGGTATATACCTCACCCGTATATTGTTCCAACGCACCGATACGTTCATCATCGGTCTGCACAGCCATAACACCATCAATACGCTCAAGGTAGAAATTACAATTCGAGATAACGCTATACAGAGCAGCATACACCGACTCTATCTCGGCATTTGTCGGACGTATATCCCACTGCCAGAACGTACCAAAGGTATTTGTGTAACCATCTACGGCATACACCAAATCGGCCTGAATATCGGGCAATAGTGTAAGATAACCGCTAAACAAGGCATTGCTCTTCAGCAAAGCATAGATTCCTGTCAAGGTCTGTTCAGCATCGGCAAACGACTTCATAGCCTCATCTTCGGGTATAGCCGACGAAGGCTCTTTGTCGAGGCACGACGTTACTACCAAAAGCGCCATCAATGCAGCAACAGCCAACTTTATATTATATATGATATTCTTCATAGCGCATTAGAATGTTAAGTCAAGACCAAATGTAAACTGACGCGACATAGGATACTGCGCCGCATAGATGTTTGCCGTACCCTCGGGGTCCAAACCCGAGAACTTTGAGAATGTGAGCAGATTTTGCGCCTGTGCATAGATTCTAATGCCGCTGAATACTCGAGTCTTTTTCAGCACATTGGCTGGCAACGAGTAACTCAACATCACATTCTTCAATCTCAAGAACGAGGCATCCTCCAACAGACGGCTGTCGAACTCAGTATATTCACCGTGACGCGGAATATCGGTCACATCACCAGGCTGCTTCCAGCGCGAGAGCAGACGCGATGACTGGTTATAGGATGCAAAACGGCCATTCGACTCATCGAAATAGCGGTCGTTATTTATCATCCATCTGTCAGCTACCCAACTGAACTGCGTACTCAACGAAAGGCCCTTCCAACTCAAGGCTGTACCAAAACCACCCTGCCAAGGTGCGTGATAACTCTTGCCTACCAGCACCTTATCCTCATCACGCAACTCGGTTGTCAGTTCACCATTCTTGTCATACCACAGTGCATCACCATTAGCAGGGTTTACACCTGCATAGCGGTTGATATAGAACTCACCCAGAGGATGTCCCACGACCAACTTGGTATTGGTATTCGAACGCTCATACTCCTTTACGCCATTGTACAACTCGACAATCTTATTATGATTGTAAGATACGTTGGTATTAACCGACCAGTTAAAGTCCTTGGTCGCCACGAGCGTTGCATTGAGATTCACCTCGGCTCCGGCATTAACCATCACTCCGACATTATCCCAATAATAACCATAACCTGTTGTAGAGTATGGCGCAGGCACCTCCATCAACATATCAGACGTACGCTTGTAATAGAGTTCCAAATCGGCATTGAGTCTGTTCCAGAAACCTGCGTGGATAGCGAAGTTCGTAGTCCAAGGCTTCTCCCAGCCGAGATTCTCGTTACCTGGTTGCATCAATGCCACACCTGCATCGCCAACATAATCCAAGCCACCACCTACGAGCGCCAAATGCTCGTAATTGGGGATTGACGAGTTACCCGAGGTACCTGTCGAGAGCGAGAGTTGCGCTGTCGTAAGCCATCTGGGGCCCGACTGCATAAACTTCTCATTACGCAAATCCCACATAAAACCTACAGACCAGAATGCTGCCCAACGACGAGACTTTCCGAAACGTGACGAACCGTCGGCACGCACCGAAGCCTCAACGAAATAGGTATTACGATAGTTATACTCTCCACGCGAGAAGAACGACAAGAATCCATAATCGGAATCCGTCGTATCGCTCCACGACGTAGCACGCGTTCCAGTAGAGATATTTGTCAGACGGTCATTGTTCTGGCCTTTGGTCATAAGGCTGAATGCCTCGTAATGATAATCAACACCCTCGTGGCCCAACATAAAATTGAACGAATGGTCATCATCAAGGTTGAAACGGTAATTAGCAGTATTCGTCACCGTCAAAGTGTGACCATCGGTTGAAGAGCGTGATGCTGAGCCCTGTCCCTGATTGGGCGCATAACTCGGATACGACACGCCAAAACCTGTGGTATGAGAATAATCTACACCCAACTGCGAACGCAAGGTAAGGCCCTCAACGGGTGTTGCCTCGGCATAGATTGTCGAAATAAGTTTATACTTTTTATACGTCACGGGGTTATTCTCAAGCCACTCCAGAGGATTCTGGCCATTACCCTTCCACGTTCCGTCATTAATAGAGGCCAATGAGCCATCGGCACGATAGGGATTCCAATACGGCATCATAAAACGTGCTGCCGAAATGGGTGTTACCAACGTGTATGAGCCCTCATCTGCCTGCTGGATATTCTGGTAGTTGAGCATCGTATTACTACCCACCTTCAGCCACTCGGCTGCCTTACGGTCGAAGTTGGCTCGCAGAGAATAACGCTCAAACATTGAGCCTACGGCTGTACCGTCCTGATTGTAATAGCCGCCCGAAAGATAATAATTACTCTTGTCGTCGGCTCCCGACACCGTCACCTCGTGACTCTGCAACAAGGCCGAAGAGTTAAAAACCTCCTCCATCCAATTTACATCGGTTTGACTCAAGACGTTGTAATTCTGTCCTTCGGTCATCCCAATCTCCTTCTCGTAGGCTATACGCTCAGCGGTATTCATCAAATCCCACTTACCACTTGCCACCTGCGAGAAACCCATCTGCATACGATATTCGATTCTCGGGCGCTCGGCACGACGACCACGTTTGGTAGTGATTACAATCACACCATTAGCGGCTCGCGCACCATAAATTGAGGTCGAAGCAGCATCCTTCAACACCGACAAAGACTCTATATCGGCCGGATTGATTGTATTAAAATCACTGCTCGAGATAGGCACTCCATCAAGAATATACAACGGAGCGGTACCCGAATTGATTGAGTTAGTACCACGAATTGTCATAACTGCCGATGCACTCGGCTCTCCCGTATTCGACAGTACGGTAAGACCTGCAACCTGACCTTGCAGAGCCTGGTCAAAGGCTGCTGTAGGAGTAGATTCTATCTTTTCGGTCTTGACACTTGCGACAGAACCCGCGACGGTACCCTTTTTACGAGTACCATAGGCAATGACAACAACATCGTCGATAGACTCACTATCGGTCACCATCTCGACATTATACTGCACACTGCTCGCATCTTTGGGCACACGCCACTCAACATTCTTGAAACCCAGATACGAGAAGGTCAGCACACTGCCACTCTTTGCCTTGATGCTGTATTTGCCATCAACATCCGTAGCAACACCTTGCATATCCTCCGTCACAACAGAGACACCAATCAGAGGTTGTTTATCTTCCGCTGATATAACTCTACCGCTGACGGTAACCATAGCAGCCTGCTGCGCATAAAGCGTAGGCAGACAACATAACGCAAAAATTAAACTAAATAACAGTTTTCGACTATACATTTTCATAATGTGCAAAAATACGACATTATGATGAGATTACAAACTTTTCATTACATTTTCAGGGAGTTTCGACACAATTATAAATCTTTGCAGGGCAAATTATTACTTTTTATTAACATTTTCGCCCAACCCATCATACGACTTTCTGCACAAAATAATGCCGTAAGATATTTTATAATCCTACGGCATTCTCGAATAATTATTATTGCAAAAAGAGGTTGTTTATTCTTCTTTTTTCTCCCAATGGAACGGAGCGAACTCGGCATTGGGGTCACGCCACGAGGGCTTACGCATAGCGTATATGATAAATGGCACAATCACCACCACAATGCAGCCTATAATCAATACCGAATACCACACCTTGTTGCTTCCCGTTGCAATCTGGCTGGGTGGCACAAAACTCAAAATAAAGGCAAGCAACGAGCCACAGAAACCTACAACACCCAACAACCACATCAAACCATTACCTTTACCCAAGCGGAAAGGACGGGGAGTGGATTTCATCTTGTAGCGGAGTGTGATGGCCGCCGCAAACATCATCATATACATAATAAGATACAGCAACACTGTAAGTTGCGACAAAATCTGATAGAACGACTGCACCGATGGCATCACCACAAACAACAGCGAAAGCAGAGTCACTATAGCACCCTGTACAAGCAAAATATTTCGCTGAACACCGTACTTGTTGGCACGCTGGAAGAACGGAGGCAGATAACCCGCCTTGCCCACTGTAAAGATACCCTTCGAAGGACCTGCAACCCACGTCAAAACGCCCGCCAACACGCCGAACATCAACGCGATAGCGATTATCGGACCAGCCCACGAGATATGGAAATGGCGGAAATAGTTATCGAAACCGATGAGCAGCGACTGCGTAAGGCTGATATCTTTGGCGGGGATGATGAAGCCCAACGAGAAGGTACCCAAGATGAAAATCAGCACCGTAACAATAGAGCCTATGATAATCGCTTTGGGGTAGTTACGCGAGGGGTTATTGACATCCATAACGTGGACACCCATCATCTCCATACCCGCATAAAAGAGGAAAATACTGCTCGCCAGCACCAGATTATCCAACTTGGTCAAGTCGGGGAAGAAGCCCTGCGACATATCCATATTGTTGTGGCCGCCTGTGGCTATATAGATAATACCCAATACGATAAGCAATCCTGCAGGGATAATCGTACCTATCATACCACCCCACTTACTGATTTTACCTACCCAACTCAAGCCACGCATAGCAATGAGCGTCGCAACCCAATAGATAGCCAGCACCACCACAAGCGTAAACAACTTATTCGAAGCCAGCGTAGCATCGTGTGCATCGTTCACTCCGATGAATGCTATCGACACCGCACCAAATGTGAGCACCGTAGGATACCAGATAGTCGATTCAATCCACTGCAACCATATAGCCAAAAATCCCATACGCGAGCCGTAAGCCTCTCCAACCCAGCGGAATACACCACCCTGCTTGTCGGAGAACATAGCAGCCAACTCGGCTGCGACCATAGCCGTAGGAATCAAAAACACGATGGCGGCAAAGAGATAGTAAAAGGCCGACGAGAGTCCATAAACCGCCTCGGAAGGCAGACCTCGCAGACTCACCACCGCAGTCACGTTCATAATGGCAAGCGTCATCACGCTCAATTTGAAACCCGTAGATTTCGTAACACTTTTTTCTGCCATAGATTATTATTTTCAGGTTAAACTTTCGTTGTAAACTTTTCAAAACGACTGCACTCTGGAGAACATCCTCTCCCCAAAGTGCAGTCAATCTGTTCGTTAGTGAGTATAGACACGTCCCTTGTGCTTCTGCTGCTTTTGGCAGGCCAGACACGAGGATGTCGGATACTCCAACATCTCCAACTCGGCTACGGCATTGATTATATCGCCAACCAACATATCGGCCATATCGCGTGACATACCCTGACGCACTACGATGCGCATAACTACCACATCCTCAATATTCTTGGGCATAGTGTAGGCGGGCACCATCCAACCACTCTGCATCAACTTATCCTGAAGGTCAAACAAGGTCCACTTGGCCGTCTTAGCGTATTCGGGCTTCATCGACCATATAAACAGAGGATTAACCAACTCCTTGGAGTAGTTCTCGAAGCAGTGCATCTTGCCTATGGCCTCGTGGCAATAACGTGCTATGGCCATCGAGTTTTCGTGAATCTCCTTGTAACCCTCAAATCCTAAACGAATAAAATTATAATACTGCGCCAAAATCTGCGCTGCAGGGCGAGAGAAATTCAAGCCCACCTGCGTGATATTTGCACCCAAATAGTTCACGCTGAACGACATCTCTTTGGGCAGAGCCTCCTTGCCTCGCCATACGACCCAGCCCAAACCAGGATATACCAAGCCATATTTATGGCCCGACGTAGAGATTGACAGCACCCACTTTAGGCGGAAATCCCACTTCTTCTCGGGATAGAGGAAGGGCAAGATAAAACCACCCGATGCAGCATCGACGTGAATCGGGATATCGTATCCCGTCTTTTTATTATATGTATCAAGCGCATTGTTCAATCCCTCGATGTCGTCATTCATACCTGTCCACGTCACACCCGCAATAGGCACTACACAGATGGTGTTCTCGTCACACATCTTAATAGCCTCGTCGATGTCGAGCGTGGGATTTTTGTGCGTAATAGGCACAGTACGCATCTCGATTTGCCACAACTGACAGAATTTTTCCCAAACCACCTGATAAGCCGAACTCATCACCAAATTGGGTTTATCGCAGGGCTTACCCGCCGCTTTGCGTCTGTCACGCCAGCGCAACCAGGCAGCCACACCTCCCAACATACAAGCCTCCGACGAGCCTATTCCTACGGCTCCCGTCTTCCATTCCCCCTTCTCGGGTGTGTTCCACAGATTGGCTACCATATTGATACAGCGCCCGCACATAACGGCCACACGCGGATACTCCGTCTCGTCGATGTAGTTAATGCCAACAGCCTCATTCATCAGGCGTGTACCATAATCATCCATATAGGTAGTAACGAATGTCGCCAAGTTAAGGCGTGGCTGCGTCTGTGGGAAGGTCTCGTCCTTGACCATCTGGTAGGCAATCTCGGGCGCACACTTGTGCTGGGGAATTGTCTCCGCAGGGGCAGACTGTTTCATTTCAGTTGAGCCGAATACGGCTGTTGCAATGTTCTCTTGTGTTTTTGTTTTTTGACTCATAATAGATTAATTGTAAGAATAAAAAAATATTTTCTTACTTATTTTCATAAACTATGCCAAAACACAAAATTTGATTTTTCGTTGAACAGCAACAACAATATTACGCTCGAGGCAAGATTTGATGGATATCAGATTTCATTTTTTTTGCTGCAAAAGGTGCATTTTATGTTTTTTTTCGTATCTTGCAATCCTAAAACAGTACAAAAAATCATTTTTAAAACAAAACATTATGGATAAAATTTTACGTAAATTGTTGGCTCTCTGCGCAGTAGCAGTACTCGCAGTTAGTATGGTCGCTTGTCAGAAGGACAACGCCGAGCCAGAGCCAGAACCAGAGCCCGTTGTCCCCGTATTGACTATTCAGGGCGTAAGTGAGAACGGCGAGGTAGCAAACGCTGCAACTTCGTGGGATTCTGCATCTATCAAGGTTTCAACAGAGAATATCGTTGAGTTCGCTTGGATGCTTCAGACAGCAGACGAGAAGGCTCCCTCTTCAGAGTCTATCGTATTTAAGAACGGTACAGTAGTTAAGCCCGAGGGTGGTTCTACAACTCTTGAGTTCAAGGACTTGGCTCGTTTGACTGACTATGTTGTATACATCGCAGCAAAGGTTCCCGCTACAGAGGAGGCTACTCGCGCTGATGGTGAGACAGAGTTCTACGGCGAGGTTATCAAGGTTAAGTTCTCTACACCCGACTACTCTGACGAGGTTACAGTGGTTAAGGTTAAGCAGGACGGTTTCGACTTGCACGTTAAGTTCCCCGAGAGCGTACGCGAGAAGGGCAGCTCAATCAAGTGGGGTGTTTCTAACATCGCAATGTACAACTCTAACAAGTATCAGGGAATGTCTGATGCTGATATGGTAATGTTGAACGACCAAGTATATCCCGCAGCTCGTTTTGTAAACGATACTACTCTTACAGTTGATGAGGCACACCGTTATGTTGTAGATGCTGATGGCAACCTTATCCTTGACGAGTGGTCGGGCGAGCCTACCTATTACTGGGATTTCGTTGCTCCTGGTGAGCCTTTGGTAGTTATTATGTCAGAGGTTGCTTGGGGTGAGAACGACTGGGGCTGGGGCGAAGGTTGGTATAAATTCCCCTTCGACACTTATGCTTATCAGGAGGCTATGTGGTATGCTGACCCCGAGAATATGCCTAACGAGGATGAGTTCTGGGAAGAGGGTGCTTGGCACAAGAAGGTTGAGGTTACTACACTTGCTCCCGCAGAGTTTGATGGTACAGTCACTATCGAGACAAAGGATTTGGCTCCTAATGGCGGTACAGTTGTATTGACACCCGATGATAAGACTAACGTATTCTGCGTAGGTATTTTTGATGAGGGTACTTACAACCAATACCTCGACATCTATTTGGGTGGTAACGAGGATTACTTGCAGTGGTTGAGCACATCATTCTATGGTATGTATGCTAACTTCAACACTGTATGGGCTGACTACGACTTCGATGGTACAAATGACGGTCCTCAGGAGGTTAATCTTGCTGACTTGTTCTGGGAGTTTACTCCTGGTGGCACTTACCACGTTGTTTTGACTGCTATGGGTAGCCGCGAGGCAACACAGGAGGAGATTGACAGCTGGGCTGATATGGGTACAGGTATGATGCCCGACCAGATGTCACAGAACTTCCAGCACGTAACATTCACATTGCCCGACTACACAATGGAGGCCCCTGAGATTGAGGTAACTCCGTTGGAGCCCACATCACCTTACGAGGTTAGCTTCAATGTTAAGTGTACTAGCTACGCTGACTCACCCGTAGTTGAGGTTGCTTATGCTGCTAACTACTTGCGCGAGTTCAACGAGGAGTTGGAGTACAACACTTACGCTGACCTTTGCGAGAGTAACCGTGGCTATGCAGGATTTACTGAGGAAGAAATCGCACAGATGAACACTGCAGAGGGTTGTGTTATTACATTACCTTCACGCGAGGATGCTACTACACGTTTGGCTGTTATGGGTTGGAACAGCGAGGGTCGTCCCAGCGTATTCGAGGGCGAGAACCCTGCTGCTGTTGCTGATGCTAAGTCTGGCGTAGTACCCGATGCTGAGCCTGTAGATTCTGAGCTCTTTACAGCATTGAATGGCGAGTGGACTGCAACTGCAACTGTTAATTATAGAACTTATGGTCAGATTAGCGAGGACGAGTGGGGTTACATCTACAAGGAGTCTGTATTGACTACAAAGGTTACTATCGGTGAGGTAACTTATCCCGAGACTTTGACACAGGACATCTACGACCTCTACGAGGAGAATGGTGTTTCTAAGGAGCAGACAGATGCTTACTTCGCAGAGTTCAAGGAGCAGGCTGCCCTTTACAACAAGAAGGTACGCGGTCAGAACCGTATCCTCTGTACAGGTTGGAACTTCGATGCTACAAGTGGTGCTTATTCTCAGTTGCGTACAGCAACTCCTTGGGATTTGTTCACCGATAACAGCGGTTACAATGCATCAGACGTAAGTTCTATCTTCTACGACTTTGGTGCAAAGTGGTTCTTGCAGGTTAACGAGGCTGGCGAGGTATTCGTTCCCGTAAATGCAAACCGTTTGGCTCCGCTTACACGTTGGACATACGGTCAGGATATGCACTTGGCAGGTTACAATGTTGAGAACTCATATATCTATCCGTTCCCGTTGAACGAGGAGGATATGGATGATGTAACAAAGTGGCCTAACTTGCCCGTTGAGGTTTCAGAGGACAAGCAGACTATCACTGTTAAGTCATTCGATTTCGAAGGCGATACATACTACCCCAACGTATTCGTTAACTCTATGTGGGGTATGGAGATTTACAACACAGTAATCGTTTCTGAAGTTGTTTTGACAAAGGGCTGGACTGAGGCTGACGAGGATGTTGACGTAGAGGCAGTTCGCAAGAACGTTAAGGAGTTGAAGAACGGCACAAAGGTTAAGTCAGTAAGCAATGCCGTTATCGAGGCACAGTCTGCACCTAAGAGCCGCACAGTTTACTTCGAGAAGAAGAAGGCTGCTCACAAGATTGAGGTTAAGGCAATGTCTTTCGAGCAGAGCATCGAGAATATGAAGCAGCTCATCGAGAAGAAGAAGGCTGCTCGCAAATAATTCTCTAAAATATTTCACAATGAGGAGTTCCCCGCAAAGGGACTCCTCATTTGTGGTTTTTTTATAACAGAACAAAAAAAAGACTATGATGAAGAGACTTTTGAGTTTGGTATGTATGCTGATGGGAGTCGTTTCGCTCTCGGCACAGCAACTGCCCGACGTAAAGATTGAGAATGCACAGGGAAAGATTGTTTCGATGCGTTCGATTGCTAAAGGTAAGCCAATGATTATCTCATATTGGTCAATCACCTGCAAGCCTTGTATTCAGGAGTTGAATGCTATTAACGACGCATTGGAGGAGTGGCGTGAGGAGGCCGACTTCGAAGTTGTAGCCATCTCAACAGATGATGCCCGTATGAAGGCATCGGCCAAGACCATCGCATCATCGCGCGGCTGGGATTTTATCTGCCTGTATGATGACAAACAGACACTCAAGCGCGCAATGAACGTATCACTTACTCCGCAGTCGTTTGTCGTAGATGCCAACGGTAAGGTTGTTTTCTCGCACTCGGGCTACACCCCTGGTAGCGAGCAGTTGCTCTTTGATAAGATTTTGGAGTTGAAAAAGAAAAAATAACACGAGATGAAACGTATTATTCTTTTAATTGCAGGAATTTGCGCCATCACATCAGTTGCGGCACAGGTGCAGGTGGGTGAAGGTCAGGTTTCGGGCAGTTTGGAGTCAAACACCATATACTATATGGACGACTCTAAGATTGGCGAGACACCCGAAGATAGATTCGGTTCGAACAACTATCTTAAGGTGGATTACTCAAATGGCCGCTTCTCAGCTGGTATTCAGGCTAATGCATTTTTGCCTGTATTGCAGGGGTACGAGGATTTGGCTACAGGTCACAAGTTCTACCTCGCATCAAAATATATCCAGTGGCAGGACGATAATTTCGAACTTATGGTCGGCGATATCTTCGACCAATTGGGTAATGGACTTATCTTCCGCTCGTTCGAGGACCGTCAGTTGGGCTTGAACAACTCGCTGGAGGGTATTCGCGGTTTGTACAACTTCAATAATTATGTACAAGTTAAGGGTATGTATGGCCGTCCCCGCCTCTATACTGACTATGCCGACACTTGGGTGCGCGCAGCCGACTTGAGCGTATCGTTGAGCGATATTTTCAGTTGGGATGCAGCATTGTTCAATGTCGAGGGTAGTTATGTCAATCGTAACCAAAGCCTGTCGCTGGACCCGATGATGGATTTTAGCACATCAGGTTTGACTAATCCTAACCTTAATATGTACTCTGGCCGCGTAAACTTCGGTTGGAATGGCTTGTCATTGCGCGGAGAGTATGTCGAGAAGGGCAAGGACCTCGCGGCTACCTCTACGACAGCCACATCGGGCAACGCTTTGTTGGGAGAGGTTGGTTATAGCCATAACACATTCAGCGTGATGGCAACATTCCGCCAGCTGGACAATATGGCTACTCGCCTATCGCTCTACGATTCAGGCATCGGCAATACGCTCAACTATTTGCCCGCATTGACTCGTCAATACACCTATATGCTCGCTAATCTCAATCCCTACCAGGTAAATACCGAGGGTGAGATTGGTGGTCAGGTGGATGCTTGCTACTCTATCCGCAACAAGGATGACCGCTACCGCTATTGGAATATGCACGTCAACTACTCTACGTTCTACACTTTGCACGCAAGCCAGACCGAGCGTGGCAAGAACGAGCGTTTGTGGCAGGACTTCAACTTCGACGTTGAGCGTCAGTGGAACAAGCAGTTGAAAACTATCTTCCTCTACTCGTTCCAGGAGTGGAATCCCACACACGGCTACAAGCACCGCACCTATGTATCTAACGTATTTGTGGGCGACGTGACCTATAAGTTCAACCGCAAGAACTCGTTGCGTGTCGAGGCTCAATACCTCTGGTCAGACGAGTATGAGGGCGACTGGGTAGCAGGTTTGGTTGAGTATAGTATGGCACCCAAGTGGAGCATCTTCTTCAGCGATATGTACAACATTGACCTTACGAAGACAAACTACTACAACGGTGGTTTCTCATATACTCATAACCGCACTCGTGTACAGTTGAGTTATGGTCGTAACCGCGCAGGTTATGTATGCTCGGGAGGTGTTTGCCGCTTCTCACCCGCCTACACAGGATTTAACCTCGTTCTCACATCATCATTCTAACCCAAATAGATACTTTAACAAATTATGAAAACATTAAGATTATTAGCAATACTCTGCACAACGCTTCTTTTGTGCAACTCTTGCTTGAAAGGTATCGGCTGGGAAGAAGAGCAGAGAGAGAACCAGAATCCCGATGTGCCACAGACAGGCCTTGAACTTACAGCCACACCCTCAACAATCATTGCTAACGGAGAGGATTACGCAGTGTTGGAAGTAAAGTTCAACGGCGAGACTCTGACCGAGGGCTTTACGCTCTATGACGACGAGGATAATATCGTAGAATTGGAGAATATGGAGTTCAGCACAACCGTTGCGGGCGAGTATAAATTCTGGGCAGCATACAAAGCTGACTACACAGAAACTATTACTATCACCGCAGAGGAGCCTGCTACAGATGAACCTGAAGACCCTAACGATGAGCCTGAAGGACCAAGCGACGAAAACCCTGATAACCTAAACTTCAAGCGTCGTGTACTCTTGACTCAGATTACAGGTACAGGTTGTGGATACTGTCCTGGTATGGTTTCGGCTCTTAAAGAGGTAATGCAAAGCAAGACATTTGCTAACAATACAGTACTTGCAGTTGCTCACCGCTACAATAGTAGCGACCCTGCATATTTGACAAACGCTTTGGATGCTGCCTTGGGTGTAAGTGGAGCCCCGTGGTTAAATGCCGATATGTGTTATACCTATGGACTCTATTCCAATATGGTTGAGTTAATCCACAAGATGGTAGATGCTTCATTTGAGCGCACCACTACAAAGGCTGGTATCTCTGCCGTATCATACATCGAGGATGATAAGGTTATCATCAAGGCCACCGTTAAGGCTGCCGAGGAGTCGTTGTTCCGCATTGGTGCGTGGTTGATAGAGGACGGCATCTATGGACAGCAAACCAACTATGGTTTCGAAGGTGATTTCAATACTCACGACAACTGCATTCGTATAGCCGACAGCAAGGTATCGACTTCAGACTATACTGGTTACGAAATTGGTCCCGTAGGCGAAGATGGCAAGGTACAGCCTATCAAGAAGGGCGAGACTGCCGAGCACACCTTCACTATCGAGTTAAAGGATAAGTGGAAGCGTGAGAATTGTAGCCTTGTGCTCTTTGTTACTGCACCAGAAAAGATTCAGGGCCGCGAGTCATACTTCGTAAACAATGTAATCGAGATGCCGCTCGAGGGCGAGGTTGCGTTTGAGTACGTGGATGAGGCTGCTGACGAGGAGTAAATAACAACCGATAATTCTAATTAAATAAAAGGCTCTGCGAAGTGTTTCGCAGGGCCTTTATTGTTCCCTAATCATCTCTCTCGGCGTTACATATTTCGGAACATACACAAATATATTAGACAAGTTTTTCTGGCGCGATACAGAGTTTTTCGATTTTTATTATTAACTTTAACGTCGGAAGTGCATATTTTTGACTAAAACTATAAACTAAATAAAACCCCAAAACGATGAGTAACAAAATTTCTCGCGGTGATTTCCTGAAGCGTTCAGGACTGGCCGCAGCAGGTGTAATGATGGGTGGATTGGCATCAACAGCGACTGCCGCAACTACTCCACAGCCACAACAAGAGGACAAGAAGGCTCGATTCGCCAAACTCGGCAAGGTGAACATTGCTTGGATAGGTATGGCCAATCGTGGTCGCGAGGTGATGCGCGAATTTGAGAAGACAGGCTTGGCTAATATTGTTGCAATGTGCGACGTTGACCCCAAATCGAAGGGCAGCCAGGAGTCTATCGCAGCACACCCCGATGCAAAGGTATATACCGACTTCCGCAAGATGTTCGATGAGATGGGTAAGGAGTTTGAGGCCGTAGTAGTCGAAACCCCCGACTTCTCACACTTCCCCTGCGTAATGTTGGCATTGAATCAGGGCAAGCACGTCTACGTCGAGAAGCCTATGGGCCGTACATTCCACGAGTGCCAATTGATGATTGATGCCGCAGCGCGCAATCCACAACTCGTTACACAGGGCGGTAATCAGGGCCACTCGGAGGGCAACTACTTCCAGTTCAAGGCGTGGAAAGAGGCTGGCATCATCAAGGACGTTACACACGTTGATGCTCATATGAACAACTCACGTCGCTGGCACGGCTACGATGTAAATATCGACCGCTATCCTCAAGCACAGCCTATCCCCGAGGGTATGGATTGGGATTTGTGGCACACCACACAACAGTTCCACGAGTTCAACGAGAAGTATCACCCCGGCAACTGGCGCAGTTGGTACGACTTCGGTATGGGCGCATTGGGTGATTGGGGTGCGCACTTGATTGATACAATCCACGAGTTCCTCGATTTGGGTCTGCCCTACGAGGTTGAACCTCTTAAGTTGGTAGGCTGGAACACCTATTTCTTCCCTATGGCTTCGACATTGCAGTTCAAGTTCCCACGTCGTGGTGAGATGCCCGCAATGACTATTAATTGGTGGGACGGTATTGGCAACTACCCCTCTATTCCTGATGGATATGGCGAATCAAAGATGGGTAGCGACGTGCCGACTATCGGAGGTAAGCCTGCGGCTGCATCGGCCGTAAAACTCAACCCTGGTACTATTATGTACTCAAAGGACCTCATCTTCAAGCGTGGCTCGCACGGTGCTACAACGCAGATTATCCCAGCAGCAAAGGCCAAGGAGATGGCAAGCAAACTTCCCGAGGTGGAGAAGAGTCCGTCGAACCACTACGAGAACTTCCTCTTGGCTTGTATGGGCGAGGAGAAGGCACGTTCTCCGTTTGAAAAGTTCGGTCCGTTGTGTCAGGTATTCTGCTTGGGCGTAATGGCTCAACGCCTCAACAAGAAGATTGTCTTCGACCGCGAGAAGAAGATTATCGTAAACGACCCCTTCGCAAACGCTATGCTCGTCGGCACACCGCCTCGCAAGGGCTGGGAGGAGTTCTACAAGATGTAATCCACTTAGACCACTATATTTACAGCCGCATAGAGACTCTATGCGGCTGTTTAATTAGGTATAGTACCGCTCTACTCCACAGAGCAGTATAGATACAAAAAAAGAGAAGTCCTCTCGAACTTCTCTTGTGGTACCCAGAGCCGGGGTCGAACCGGCACAGGGGTGAACCTACTGGTGTTTGAGACCAGCGCGTCTACCGATTCCGCCATCTGGGCTCCAATTCCTTAATTGGATGCGCAA
>JAFYRX010000052.1 GCA_017546725.1 Alistipes sp.
AAAATTAGAATTAGAATTAAAACATAAAAATTTCAACAACCTGTCTAACTGATGATTAGACAGGTTGTTTTATAATATAACGAAAAAAAATCACCCTGTTTGTAATTTTTCCATTGCTTTTTGCGACTAATAAGGCAAACAAAACATTAATCAGATGGAAACCCAAACAAAAGAACAACGATTTTTAGACGTAGTATATGCCAACCGAAATATAATATACAAGGTTTGCTACATATATGCGCCCAAAGGGATGATAGAAGATTACTACCAAGAGGTATTGTGTAATTTATGGCAAAGTTACGATAGATTTGAGGGTAAAAGTAAACCTACAACCTGGATATATCGCATTGCTCTTTACACCTGCATATCGTTTATCCGACGTAAGCAACCCGCCCTCATATCATTATCATTCGATATTTCTACAGATGAGGACCCTGCCCTAAAGGAGCGATTGGAAGAACTGCACTCTGTAATCAATCGTTTGGGTCACATTGACCGAGCCTTGATAATATTATGGCTCGATGGCTATGCTTACAACGAAATAGCCGAGATTACGGGTCTTTCGGAATCAAATGTTGCAGTAAAACTTATGCGCGCTAAAAATAAAATCAAAGAGATGTTTAATGCTTAATTAGTAGAACTATGGAACTTGAACAATTAAAACAATCGTGGGATAGACTATCGAAACAGTTAGAACGCAAGGAGATATTACGTAAACAGGAGTTACAGTTGGTTGCCGAAAATAGAGTGAAATCATATTGGAGCAAAGTCCGAATGAACCAATATTTAGGATGGGGGGTACTAATCTGTGCAATCGGAATACTCTTCGTACAAAATATTCAAGACGACCCATTTGGCTGGATTGTTATCGGAAGCGTTGTTGTTATGGATATTTTCCTATTCTCACCTATGTGGAGAATCCTCAAACGCTTGGCTAACTTCAATGCAAACATCGTAGAGCAAGAACAGATGATATTAAAATTCGAGAAATTATTTGTTCGCAACAATATAGTTGAAGCCTGTTTCCTCGCATCCATTTTTGCCTATGTTATAATCGATGCTATCATTCGCCACTCTGCGCCCTCATCCGAGTGGTGGCTATGGATGATTCTAACAATCATTACAAGTCTTATATTAGGCGGTTGGCGATATATAAAAGAGAAAGAACATATTGCTGAAATCAAACAGCGAATAATGATTCTAAAGCAGTTTGAGGAGTAAAAGAAAGGAGTTAGCCACGAAAGCTAACTCCTCTTTATTTGAAAAGTTGTATAACAAGAGCTATTTTGAAGCTGGTCGCAACCCGAGAAACCGCAGTTTACTTTTCGTAAATGAGGATTTCGAGGGCAAGCCAGATGCCAAAAGAGCCTTGTTAGAAAACTTTTATCTCGGCAATGCCTCAACCTCCAAAGTTGCATAAGCCTTCTCTGCCTTCGCCAAAGCATCCTCTACGCTCTCGCCACGAGCCAGGATAACACCCATACGGCGATGGCCCTTAACCTCGGGCTTACCAAAGATACGCACCTGCACATTAGGCTCTGCAAGCACCTTATCCAAATTGCCAAAGACAACCTTATCGGTATCACCCTCCACAACAACGGCCTTCGATGCGCTGGGGCCGTAGAAGTTAATTGACGGGATAGGCAAGCCCAACACCGCACGCGCGTGCAATGCGAACTCCGACAAATCCTGCGAAATCATCGTCACCATACCTGTATCGTGCGGACGGGGCGACACCTCGCTGAAGAGCACCTCATCGCCACATACGAACAACTCCACACCGAAGATACCATAACCACCAAGAGCGTCAGTAACCTTCTTTGCAATATCTTGTGCCTGCGCCAAAGCCTTCTCGCTCATAGGCTGCGGCTGCCAAGACTCACGATAGTCGCCATCTACCTGATGATGGCCGATAGGGTTAAGGAACAATGTACCTCCCGCGTGACGAACGGTAAGAAGCGTAATCTCGTAGTCGAACTTCACGAAGCCCTCAACGATAACCTCACCGCCTCCTGCACGACCTCCCTCCTGGGCAATCTTCCACGACGCATCGGCATCAGCCGCACTGCGCATAACACTCTGACCGTGACCCGACGACGACATAATAGGCTTCACCACACAAGGTGTACCTACCTTCGCCACAGCAGCATCAAACTCCTCGCGTGTAGCGGCAAAGCAGTAGGGTGATGTAGGAATACCCAACTCCTCGGCTGCCAACTGACGAATGCCCTTACGGTTCATCGTGAGCAGGGTAGCATTAGCCGTAGGAATTACGTTATAACCCTCCTTCTCCAAAGCCACCAACGTAGGTGTAGCAATAGCCTCCACCTCGGGGATAATATAATCAGGTTTCTCCTTCTCGATAATTTCACGCAGACGCTCACCATCAAGCATCGACAACACATACGAGCGATGTGCCACCTGCATAGCGGGAGCATTGGGATACTTGTCAAGCGCAATAACCTCTACTCCATATCGCTGCAATTCGATAGCAACCTCCTTACCCAACTCACCCGAGCCACACAAAATAGCCTTCTTGCCGACGGGTGTCATTGGAGTACCAATTTTTACCATATTTATCTCTATTTCTTTTAATTTTTGTACAACCTATTTCTTGCGAGCCTCGCAATAAGCGCAACGATATCCGTCCTCGGTCTGGTGGAAGAGTTTATCTACATCCTCCCAATTCGAGATACATTGGCGATTACTACATCTCCAATCATTGTGCATCAACTCCTCGTCCAAGCGAGGAGTCTGACCCTCGGCGGGATGCTCCTTGGCCCACTCAAGCAGAGTATAGATAAGTGCCATACGCACAAACTTACCATTCTCTACCTGACGGAAATATGCGGCTCTGGGGTCGTTATCCACATCGCGTGTAATCTCGTTAACACGAGGAAGCGGGTGCAGAACTATCATATCCTCCTTTGCCAACTTCATTCTCTCGGGATTCAGTATAAAACTATCCTTCAAGCGCTCAAACTCATCCTCATCCAAGAAACGCTCCTTCTGCACACGAGTCATATAGAGGATATCCAACTCGGGCAATACCTCCTCCATAGTCGCTACCTCGCGCGTAGGAACATTATTCTTGTCGCACACCTCACGGCGAATATACGACGGCAGACGCAACTCCTCGGGAGCAATCAGCACCACATTGATACCCTCATAACGCGACAAAGCCTTGATAAGCGAGTGAACGGTACGACCAAACTTCAAATCACCACAGAATCCGATAGTCAAATTATCCAAGCGGCCCTTCTCACGACGGATAGTCAAAAGGTCGGTCAGGGTTTGAGTCGGGTGGGCGTGGCTACCGTCACCAGCATTGATGATAGGAACATCAGAGTAATGTGAAGCGACAAACGGCGCTCCCTCCTTGCTGTGGCGCATAGCAATAATATCGGCAAAGCAACCGATAACACGTACTGTGTCGGCTACAGTCTCACCTTTACTTACCGAAGACGATGCAGCATCCGAGAATCCCAACACACTACCGCCCAACTCCATCATAGCCGACGTAAAACTCAAGCGAGTACGGGTACTCGGCTCATAGAATAGGGTAGCAAGTTTCTTACCCTTACATACCTCGCTATATTTCTCGCGATTAGCGATAATATCGAGCGCTGTATTGATAATCTTATCAACTTCGGCAACCGAAATATCGGTTGTATCAATCAAATGTCGCATAATGACCTAATTATTTGTTAATCCAACTCTCGTCTGAAGGGTTGTTACGGAAAGCGATAATACGAGCGCAATCCTCCTGCTTGATGTAACCCTCCTCGGCTGCAGCCTCGACCAAAGCATCGAGATTTGAGAGAGAATGGTTCTCCACTTCAGCCTCGGCCATACGGTCCAAACCTTTCTTCATACCGTAAGTGAAGATGCTCACAACGCCCAATACATCGGCACCTGCCTCACGCAAAACCTTAACGACCTCGATGCAACTGCCTCCTGTAGAAATCAAATCCTCTACTACGACAACCTTCTGGCCCTTCTCCAACTTACCCTCAATCTGATTAGTACGGCCGTGGTCCTTCGCACCGCTACGCACATAACCCATAGGCAAATCCATAATCGTAGCCACGATAGCAGCGTGAGCGATACCTGCGGTACTTGTACCCATCAACACCTCACACTCGGGGTAGTGCTTCTTAACCAACTCGGCCAAACCCTTCTCGACGTTGTCACGCACGCGAGGTGCAGTCAAAGTCAAACGGTTGTCGCAATATATCGGGCTCTTGATACCACTTGCCCAAGTAAACGGCTGCTCGGGACGCAAAAATACAGCACCAATCGAAAGCAAATCTTTAGCAATACTCTTTTCCATATCTCTTTATAGTTTTAATATTATCCAACAAATTCTGCCACACAACGCTTATACGCTGCAACGGGGTCGGCGGCTTGTGTAATAGGACGGCCCACTACGATGTAATCCGTACCAATCTCTTTTGCACGAGCAGGTGTAGTCACACGCACCTGGTCACCAACCTCACCGTCGGCAAAACGTACACCAGGCGTTACAGTTACGAAACCTGCGCCGCAAGCCTCCTTAACCATACCAGCCTCCAGCGGAGAACATACCACACCATCCAAACCTGCCACCTGTGAATTCTTGGCATAGTGTACAATAGTATCATTAATCGTAGCGTTAATCAACAAATCCTTCTGCATACGCTCCTCGCTTGTTGATGTAAGTTGCGTTACGGCAATCAACAACGGACGAGTACCATCCTCGCGAGTAAGGCCCTCCAAAGCGGCCTTCATCATCTCGACAGTACCTGCGGCGTGCAGATTACACATATCGACATCCATCTTCGACAAAACAGCCATTGCCTTCTTTACCGTATTTGGAATATCGTGCAACTTCAGGTCGAGGAAAATCTTGTGACCACGCTCTTTGATAGCCTTCACGATAGCGGGACCAGCCGCATAATACAACTCCATACCAATCTTCACGAAAGGCTTGCAATCGGTAAATTTGTCAAGGAAAGCGAGTGTGGTTTCAGCGCTGTCGAAATCACACGCAATAATTACATCTCTCTGGCTCATAGTTCTATTATAGTATTTTGATTTATATATTCTATTTCAAAGTGCTAATTTAGCAATTCTAATTCAAAATTCAAAATTACGGATTCAAAATCATCCTACAAATTAATAATAAAACACATTATAACGTAACACAAAAAAAACGATGCCGAGAAAATTCGACATCGTTTGTATTTATCGAAGTGTAGATAATGAGGCTATTTTGGAGATGCTCGCAGTGAGCAAACCCGCAGCATACTAACCGCATTATTATCCACAAAGAATTGTATAACAAGAGCTGATTTTAGGCTTGCGAAGCCGACAAAACCGCAGTTTACTATACGTAAATGAGGATTTTGAAGGCGAGCGTAACACAGAAGCAGCCTTGTTAGACAATCTCTTTTTAGCAATTCATTGCGCCACAGCAGTGAATAACCTGTCCGCTGACGTATGACGAAAGGTCGCTCGCCAAGAACAACGCCACATTGGCCACATCTTCGGGTGTACCGCCACGTCGCAGAGGAATCTGCTGATTCCACGCATCACGCACCTCTTGCGGCAACTTATTAGTCATCTCGGTAATGATAAAGCCCGGAGCAATAGCATTAGCACGAATACCACGTGGGCCCATCTCCTTGGCGATAGATTTAGCCAAACCAATCATACCCGCCTTCGATGCTGAATAGTTGCACTGTCCCGCATTGCCCGACACACCAACGACTGACGACATATTGATTATAGAGCCACCGCGCTGCTTTGCCATAATAGGCGTTACTGCGTGTACGAAGTTAAATGCCGACTTAAGATTTACGTTGATTACAGCATCCCACTGTGCCTCCGACATACGCATCATAAGACCATCCTTCGTAATACCAGCATTATTTACCAGCACATCTATGCGACCGAAGTCCTCCATTATCTGCTTAACCACCTCGTGCGACTCCTCAAACGATGCTGCATTCGACGCATAGGCCTTTGCCTTGACGCCCAACGCCTCCAACTCTGCGAGAGTCTGCTCTGCAGCCTCGTTTATCTCCAAATCGGTAAAAGCCACATCGGCACCCTGCTCGGCAAAACGCAAAGCGATAGCCTTACCTATACCTCTGGCAGCACCTGTCACCAAGGCCACCTTTCCTTGCAAAAGTTTCATTCTATTTAAGTTTTTATTTATTATATGCTACTCAAAACTTTATTATCGTTCCAAACTTTGATGTAAAGTTACATATAATTTCCCAAATTTCCTACTCAGCCCATTTACGCAACGCTACGCAACCATTATGACCACCAAAGCCCAATGAGTTAGATATAGCAATTGTCACATCGGCTTTGCGAGCCTCGTTTGGCACATAATCCAAATCACAATCGGGGTCAGGAGTATCCAAGCCAATAGTCGGCGTCACAACACCATTCTTCAAAGTCAATGCCGAAGCAATCAACTCCACAGCACCCGTAGCACCCAACATATGGCCCGTCATCGACTTGGTAGAACTAATCATAGCCTTACGAGCCGCATCATCGCCCAAAGCAAGTTTAATAGCCACAGTCTCCGACTTATCATTCAGCGGTGTACCCGTACCGTGAGCATTGATGTACAACACATCCTTCTCGGCATCAAAACCCGCCTCATCCAACGACTGCTTAATAGCACGTGAAGCAGCCAATCCGTCAGGACGTGGAGCAGTGTAGTGATGAGCATCGCAACTATTGCCATATCCGACCACTTCGGCATATATCTTCGCGCCACGCTTCTGGGCATTCTCCAACGACTCAATAACCATCACGCCTGCACCTTCAGCCATAACAAAGCCTCCACGATTCAAGTTAAACGGCAACGAAGCCTTCAATGGGTCCTCCGAGCGTGACAAAGCCTTACTATTGGCAAATCCACCAATAGCGAGCGGATGTACCGAAGCCTCGGCTCCACCGGCAATAATCGCATCAGCATATCCGTGTTTGATGGCACGATAAGCCTCACCTATGGCGTGAGTACCCGTAGCACAAGCCGTCACGACGGGCAGACACACACCTTGAGCGTTGAACTTAATAGCCACATTACCCGATGCAATATTACCAATCATCATCGGCACAAATAGGGGAGAGATACGATGAACACCCTCATTGAGCAACTTTCCTGTCTCGGTAACAAAAGTCTGCATACCACCAATACCCGAGCCTATATAAGTACCCAAACGCTCTGGTGCAACATTCTCACCACTTACCAAGCCACTATCCATCATTGCCTGATAAGCCGCCGCCATTGCAAATTGGCAATACATATCGCTACGACGCACATTACCTGCATCCAGACCATTTGCCGCAGGGTCAAAATCCTTCACCTGACCTGCAACGTGAATCGGCAAATCGAACTCCTCGTAGCCCTTAATCTTATCTATTCCGCAATTACCTGCAACCAGATTATTCCAGAAATCCGCTACACTATTACCTACGGGGGTAATCACACCCAAACCCGTAATAACAACTCTTTGTTCCATCTATTATATTATTCTGTTTATTTCCTAATTATTTTGTCCACTCTATCAAGCACGTGCCTGTAGAAAAGCCCGCTCCAAAGGCGCTCAAAATCAATTTATCGCCTCGTTGCAGTTTGCCATCACGGTGCAACTCATCCAACAATAGAGCCACACTTGCCGACGATGTATTACCACAATACTCCACATTATGCGGGAAATACGACAAATCCAACTCCATCTGCTTGGCTACAGCCTCCACGATTCGCATATTGGCCTGATGCAACACATAATATTTAACATCCTCTGGCTGCAAACCTTTGTCCGCCAACAGAGCCTTTATATCGCGTGACGACAACATCACCGCAGTTTTGAACACCTGACGACCATTCATATACATCGGTGCACTAAACTCTTCTTTCGAGATATATGGTGTAGGCTCCAAGCATCGCACATAATGCAGACAATCGGTCATACTCACTGCTCCCATACGTGAGCCCAGAAATCCCTCACCTTCAGTAACTACCGCAGCACCTGCTCCATCTCCAAACAACACACACGTTGCACGGTCACGCCAATCAACCATCCTGGAAGGCTCTTCCGCTGCTATAACAAGAATATTTTTCGCTTTGCCACTCTTAATCCTATCATCTGCCATATCGAGCGCATAAACGAATCCCGAACAAGCAACATTAATATCAACACAAGCACACTTTGCTCCAATAGCACCTTGCACGATACAACTCAACGATGGTGTAATATATTCATTCACCACATTAGAGCAAATTATATAGTCAATATCCTTCGGTTTAAGTCCCGCATCCTCAATCGCCAGAAGCGACGCTTTGGCGGCCAAGTCCTCCAATCGCTCATCGCTGATGAGTCTGCGCTCCTTGATTCCCGTTCTTTCGACAATCCACTCGTTGCTCGTGTCGAGAAACTCCTCAAGCATCGCATTAGTCACCACTTTCGTAGGATGCGCTCTACCTGTTCCAATAATCTTCATCTTCAAAAAAAATGTTTTACGGTAAAATACTTTTCTCGTTTTGCACACTTCTAAAAGTTGCTCCACAAGAACACGCCGCAAAAATATTCAAAACACCACCAAAGACCTCCTACGTGCGGTAGATACCCTTGTTTTGTGACGAAAATGCCAATATCTGTGGTAAAAATTATGTTTTTTGAAGTAATTTTACAATCTTTGCAACGTAATTTAACCGAAAACTTATATGGCAAAATTATATAAAAACTACGAGATACCCAAGTTTCTACTTGACAGACGCTACTTATTAAGTTCTGTTTTGTTCATATTGACATTCTCTATACTCTTTATGCTCATCTACACGCCTTTTTCGATGACGGCGTGGTTCAGTTTCAAGGATGTTGAGCATATAGGTATGACCATTGCGTTCTATATTGTAGCAGTTTCATTTCTTTTTATCAGCAAATTGGCTATTTATGCAATCCAGCAACGTAAAAACCTCACTTTTATACAATATCTAATGTGGGTCGTAGCCGAGATTGTCATAATATCGCTATTTTACACATACTTCACCTATGTCTTCATCATTCCGATGGACGATAGCGTATGGCACATACTTTTCAAGGCATTTGGCTGTATTTTGCTGATTATGTTCATTCCATACACCATCATTACGCTCTATGCCGCTTATAAGGCTAAAGATGAAGAGTTGCAGATGTTGCAGTATGAGATGGCATTAGCCAACGAGCCTTCGGTGGCATATCCGTCGCTAGTTAACCTTTACGACTACAACGGCACGCTGAAACTGACTATTAATTCTGACTCTTTATATTATATGGAGTCGCAGGATAACTATGTAAAGATATTTTACGAGAATCAAGGTAAGTTGCAATCATATATGTTGCGTTGTCGCACCAAGACCATCGAGGAGAGTCTTGCCGAGACAAGTATGGTACGTTGCCACCGCTCGTTTATGGTCAATGTCGTAAATATCAACCACATCCGCAAAGAGGGTAAATCGCGCTACATTGTTCTTACCAACAACAGCATCAAGCCAGTCCCCGCTTCGAAGAGTTATTTCAAGAATCTTATCGAAAAAATCGACAAGTACAACACAACTATCCAGGCAAAACAAAATCTTACAAACGAAGTTGATTCTGCGCCAGACGCAGCCAACGAGTAACATCATCACAACATTATACTCAAAACAAAGAGGTTGTCCAACAAGTAAAGTTGAGACAACCTCTTTTACATCATTAGGTCACAGCAATCCTGCTTCATAATAGACCACAATCTGTTCCAGCACTCTGTCCTCGACCTCTTTGTCATACTGAGCCTTGAGGTTTTGGCCAAAAATCTTACCTATCCCCTGCCAAAAACTTGCGACAAAGCCACCTCGAAACTCCTTGATAACCCCGTAGGCCGTATATTCAGTCTCACGGTCAATCAATTTGACTAACACCTTGCCCTGTGTGCGTGTCATTCTCTTCACTACGGGAGTATATTCATCTAGCACCTGCTTATAACACTGCTTGATATATCTATTCTGTTCGGCCTTGTTCATCGTGAGCAGGGTATCCTCCATCTCAAGCATCATATTTTTTGCCGTCTGCGCCAAAGGATATACTTTCCTAACAGCCGCTACCAACTTCTGATATCGACGCATATCTATCGGGCGACTAAACACTGGCACTGACAAAATATCCACTTGCAAAATCTCCTCACCACCATCCATCACAAGCCTCTGACGCATAGCACCTCGTGTGCGCTGTGCACCCACATCGGGAACAACACACAACACGAATAATATGGCAATCAACCAGTGTCGCATAAATGAGTAGTTTTAGCAAAGTTACTCAATAAACGTCAATTTTCGCTACATTATTGCACAAAAAAAAGACTGCGCAACCATTTACTGATTGCACAGCCTATCATTTAGCGTATATCTAATTACTTCACAATACCTATTATATCGCTCAAACGCTCAATTCCGAGGCGCTCCATCACAACGGGCAAATCCTCGATAATCTGCTTACAAGCGTAAGGATTCTTCAAGTTGGCGGCACCCACCTGCACGGCCGTAGCACCAGCCATCATCATCTCGATAACATCCTCTGCCGACTCTACGCCACCGCAACCCATAACGGGGATATTGCAAGCATTAGCCACCTGATACACCATACGCACTGCTACCGGGAATACCGCAGGACCAGAGAAACCTCCCATTTTGTTGGCGATAACGTGACGGCGACGCTTGATATCGATTCGCATACCGAGCAACGTATTAATCAAGCAGATACCATCAGCACCAGCCTCCTCGCACGCCTTAGCGATTGCGACAATATCGGTAACATTCGGACTCAACTTTACAAACACAGGCTTTGTAGTCACAGCCTTCACCGCACGCGTAACCTCGGCAGCCATTTCGGGCTGTGTACCGAAACTCATACCTCCGTTATGCACATTGGGGCAAGAGACATTAACCTCGATAATTGCAACCTGCTCCTCCTTATCAACCTTCTCACAACACTCAACATACTCGTCAATCGAAAAACCGCTGATATTGGCGATAATAGGCTTACGGAAAATCTTTCTCAAACGAGGTAACTCCTCAGCCACGACAGCATCCACACCAGGATTCTGCAAACCTACCGAGTTAATCAAACCAGCACGGCACTCTGCAATACGAGGTGTAGGATTACCAAAACGTGCCTCGCGAGTAGTACCCTTAACAGAGATTGAGCCGAGAATATTAATATCGTAAAAATCATTATGCTCCCTACCAAAACCAAATGTTCCGCTGGCGGGGATTACGGGGTTGTCCAACTTAACGCCACACAACTCCACCGACATATCTAAACACTTTGCCATACTCATTCAGTTTTACCAGATTATCTCCTCTCGACGCATTACAGGGCCCTCCTTACAAATGCGCTTGTTACCCGTAAGAGTCTTACAACTACAACCCATACAAGCACCAAAGCCACAACCCATACGCTCCTCAAACGACAACTCTCCCTTCTGTGAGCAATTATCGCACAGAGCCTTCAACATAGGCAACGGACCACACGCATAGAAGTAGTCGAACTCAATCTTTGCCTCACGAATAGCGTCAGTCACGAAACCCTTTACACCTACCGAGCCATCGGCTGTCGATACGTATACATCAGCACCCAACTGACGGAACTCCTCGGCATAGAATACCTCCGACGAAGTATTAAATCCCAATACTACGCTAACTTTTTTACCTGCAGCCAACAACTCTTTAGCCAAGTGGTAGAGTGGGGGTACACCCACACCTCCGCCCACAAGCAGAGGCTCATTACACTCTATCTCGGGATTGAAGCCATTGCCAAGACCTGTCAGCACATCCAACTCCTCGCCAACAGACATTTTGCACATCTGCTCAGTTCCGCGACCTACGACTTTATAGATTATCGTGATGGTCTTATCGTCCCAATCGCAAATAGAGATTGGACGGCGCAGATAAAGGCCGTCCAACTCAATATTTACAAACTGTCCGGGACGCGTAATCCATTGCGTATCACCCTCTAACACCATACGATATACATCGCGTGTCAACGGTGAGTTTGCAACGATTTTATATATCCCTTTTTTATACATACTATTCAGCATCAATAGTTGATACTCCGAGAGTTATCTCCTCCAATACATCCAACAATACGCTCACAGTCTCCAATGCTGTAAACAACGTCACATTGTTCTCGGCTGCGGCACGACGGATATCGTATCCGTCACGACGTGTGCTATGCTGATTTACATCGATGGTATTGATAACATAAGTAACGTGGCCCTTACGCAACTCATCGTAAATCTCCGAACTGCCCTCGCTCAACTTACGCAATAGACGAGTACGAACGCCGTTGTTACGCAAGAACTCACAAGTACCCTTCGTAGCCTCGATATTAAAGCCCAAATCATAGAATCGACGAATCAACGGCAATGCACGCTCCTTATCGGCATCAGCAATGGTTACGAAAATCGTACCATAGTTTGCCACAGCCACTCCAGATGAGCGGAGTGACTTATACAACGCCCGATTAAGACTCTTGTCGTAGCCGATAGCCTCACCAGTAGACTTCATCTCGGGTGAGAGGTATGAATCTACGCCACGAATCTTGGCAAATGAGAATGCGGGTGACTTAACATACCAACGAGCCTTTTCCTTACCATACACCTCTGTGATGCCCTGCTCCTTGAGTGAGTGACCAAGGATAACCATTGTAGCAATCTTCGCCATAGGCACACCTGTCGACTTCGAGAGGAAGGGAACAGTACGAGACGAACGAGGATTAACCTCAATTACATATACTCTATCCTGCTCATCTACAATAAACTGGATATTGAACAAACCTACGATACCGATAGCCAATCCCAAACGCTGAGTGTAGCCAATGATTGTATCCTTAACCTGCTGACTTACGCTGAAAGTGGGGTATACGCTGATAGAGTCACCAGAGTGGATACCTGTACGCTCAACGTGCTCCATAATACCGGGGATAAATACATCCTTACCGTCGCAGATTGCATCAACCTCCAACTCCTTACCCTGAATATACTTATCAACCAATACGGGCGACTTCTCGTTAATCTCAACAGCCGAACGCAAGTAGTGACGCAGAGTCTCCTCGTTTGCTACAATCTGCATTGCACGACCTCCCAATACGAAACTTGGACGTACCAACACAGGGTAACCGATGCGAGCCGCTGCACGAACACCAGCCTCAATGTCAGTCACAGCCTCAGCCTCGGGCTGGGGAATACCAACCTCGTTCATAATGCGCTCAAAACACTTACGGTCCTCAGCGTTATTGATAGCCTGAATACCTGTACCGATGATATTTACACCCAAGTCAGCCAAAGGCTCTGCCAAGTTGATAGCAGTCTGACCACCCAACGATACAACGATACCCTCGGGCTTCTCCAACTCTACAACATTCATCACATCCTCTACTGTCAAAGGCTCGAAATAGAGTTTGTCGCTGATAGTGTAGTCAGTAGATACGGTCTCGGGGTTGTTGTTAATAATAATAGCCTCATAACCAGCCTCCTTGATAGTCCAGATAGCATGAACAGTCGAATAGTCGAACTCCACACCCTGACCGATACGGATAGGACCTGAACCCAATACCAAAATCTTCTTGCGGTCGCTACGCAATGACTCATTCTCCTGCTCATAAGTAGAGTAGAAGTAGGGTACATAGGTATCAATCTCACCAGCGCAAGAGTCGATAATCTTATATACAGGGAATACACCCTCGGCCTTACGAATCTGATACATCTCAGCCTCCGACTTATTCCACAACTGGCCAATAAACTTATCGCTAAAGCCCATACGCTTTGCCTCACGCAAAACGTCAGCATTGCCTACGTTAGCCGCTACAACCTTCTCCATCTCAACGATGTTCTTCAACTTCTCCAAGAACAACATATCAATCTTGGTGTGGTTGTAGATAATCAACAAATCTACGCCCTTACGAATCAACTGAGCGATAGCATACAAACGGTCATCCGTACCCTTGCGGATATACTCCAACAAAGCATCGTTCTTCCAATCGTCAAACTTCTTGCTATAGATATGGCAAACACCTGTCTCCAACGAACGAACAGCCTTCAAGATACCCTCCTCGATAGTACGACCGATGCTCATAACCTCACCCGTAGCCTTCATCTGCGTACCCAACTCATTCGAAGCATCGCTGAACTTATCAAACGGGAAGCGAGCAACCTTCAAAACTACATAGTCCAATGCAGGCTCGAAGCAAGCGGGACGGCCCGAAAGCATAATCTCGTCCAAAGTCAAACCTACAGCAATCTTTGCTGTTACACGGGCAATGGGGAAACCACTCGCCTTTGATGCCAAAGCCGATGAACGTGACACACGGGGATTCACCTCGATGATATAGTAGTTGAAAGACAAGGGGTCCAAAGCAAACTGAACGTTGCAACCACCCTCAATCTTCAACGCACGGATAATCTTCAACGCGCTACCACGCAACAACTGATACTCCTTGTCTGTCAAAGTCTGCGCAGGAGCGATAACTGTAGAGTCACCCGTATGAATACCTACAGGGTCTACGTTCTCCATACTACAAATAGCGATAGCGGTATCATTCTTATCGCGCATCACCTCGAACTCAATCTCCTTGTAGCCCTTGATACTCTTCTCTACCAACACCTGATGTACGGGTGAGAGAACAAGTGCGTTACGCATAATCTCACGCAACTCCTCCTCATTATCTGCGAAACCGCCACCTGTACCACCAAGCGTAAACGCAGGACGCAACACTACGGGGTAGCCAATCTCCTCAGCAGCCTTAACACCATCCTCCATTGTATTCACAACGAGCGAAGGCAATACCGGCTCACCAATTCTTACGCACAAATCCTTGAACAACTCTCTATCCTCGGCCTCCTCGATACTCTGGAACGATGTACCGAGAATCTCGACGTGGCACTCATCCAAAACACCCTTCTTGGCCAACTGTACAGCCAAGTTAAGACCTGTCTGACCTCCCAAACCAGGAACAATGGCATCAGGACGCTCATAGCGTACAATTTTTGCCACATACTCCAGCGTCAAAGGCTCCATATATACCTTATCAGCGATGTTTGTGTCGGTCATAATAGTTGCGGGGTTAGAGTTTACCAAGATTACTTCGTAACCCTCCTCCTTCAATGCCAAGCACGCCTGTGTTCCTGCATAGTCAAACTCTGCTGCCTGACCGATGACAATCGGACCAGAACCGATTACCATCACCTTCTTTATATCTGTTCTTTTAGGCATTTTTCTTCTCCTCCATCAATTTAATGAATTTATCAATAAGATATGTGCAATCCTGCGGACCGGGTGCGCTTTCGGGGTAGAACTGTACGGCATACACCTTATCAGCCTTACACTCAACACCCTCGATGGTACCATCCAACACATTCAGATGCGTAGCCTCAAGACGTGTAGCCTCCAACGATGCAGCATCTACAGCATAGTCGTGGCTCTGCGATGTCATATCGATACGACCTGTCTGGATATCACGCACTGCGGGTGAGCCGTGGTGACCACACTTCATCTTATATACCTTTGCACCGTATGCCAACGAGATAAGTTGCATACCGAGCGAGATACCGAATACAGGGATACGTCCACAAACCTCCTTGATGATATCAATAACTCCAGGCAAAGCCTCAGGATTACCAGGACCGTTAGAGATAAATATACCATCAGGATTGAAAGCCAAAATCTCATCCAATGTTGTGTTGTAAGGAACAACTGTCACATTGCACTCGCGGCTGATAAACTCACGAATAATATTGTGCTTAATACCGCAATCCACAGCAACGATATCGTACTTATGGTTAGGTGTACGTGAGAACCAACGCTTACGAGAACTTACCTTTGCCACCTGATTCTCGGGCTGCGGAGCATTCTTAATCATCTCCAAAGCCTTCTCTGTCGTAGTATCTACGTTCACAATAGTGGCACGCTGGCTACCCTCATCGCGGATTATGCGTACAATCATACGAGTATCAACACCTGCGATACAAGGGATACCTTGCTCTTCGAGTGTCTCGGCAAATGTTTTGGTGTAACGGAAGTTGCTAGGATTCTCGTTGCACTCACGAACTACCATACCGCCAACAACGGGCTGCTTTGACTCGAAATCCTCATCTGTAATACCGTAATTACCAATCAACGGATAGGCCATTACCACGATTTGGTCGAGGTACGAAGGGTCAGAAATAATCTCCTGATAACCTACCACAGAAGTGTTGAAAACGATTTCGCATACACGCTCCACGTCGGCACCATAGCCATAGCCGAGGAACTCGCGGCCGTTCTCAAGAACTAATTTTTTTGTAAATGGTTTCATTGTCCTCTTTTTATTATATTTAATTGTTTACTTATTCCATACAATCTTGCCATCGACCATAGTCAGACAGCATTCGCCACACAAATGCCAGCCCTCAAACGGGGTGCTACGTCCCTTTGAGTGGAAATCCTCGGGGTTAACATCATACTCCGCATTCAAATCGAATACCGCAATATCGGCAGCCTCGCCTTCATACAATCCGCCACCCAAGTTGAATATTCTGCGCGGAGCCTCACTCAACACCTCAACAGCCATCTCGAGCGAGATAACTCCCTCACGCACCAATTTTGTGTAAATCACAGCAAACGATGTCTCCAAACCTACAACACCCATAGCACTACCCGCCAATCCACGAGACTTCTCCTCCAAAGTATGTGGTGCGTGGTCCGTTGCCACTACATCAATTGTTCCATCCTTCAAACCCTCGACCAAAGCATCTCTATCCTCGGCTGAACGAATCGGAGGATTCATCTTGAATCGTCCCTCCTCCTTGAGGTCCATATCGCACATAGTAAGGTAGTGGGGGCCTGTCTCGCAGGTAATCTTCACGCCACGACGCTTTGCCTCACGAATCAACGCTACGCTCTCCTTGGTCGAGATATGACATACGTGATAACGACAACCCGTCTCGCTTGCCAACTCTATATCGCGCTCAATCTGCTGCCACTCACTCTCAGAGCAGATTCCCTTGTGACCGTGCTGTGCAGCATACTCTCCGTCGTGGATATATCCACCTTTAAGCAACTCATTCACCTCGCAGTGTGCCGCAATAATAGCATCAGTCTTCACAGCCTCTACCATCGCTGCACGCATCATATCACCGCTCTGTACGCCGCTACCATCATCCGAGAATCCAGCAACCATAGATTTCAACGCTGCAAAATCGACCAACTCACGGCCATATCTCTCACGGGTAATTGTAGCATAGGGTAGTACCTTAACCACCGCATCACGCTCTATGGCATCCAACTGTTGCTGAAGATGCTCCACTGTATCGGGTGCAGGGTTTAGATTAGGCATCGAGCATACTGTAGTAAATCCTCCGTGAGCCGCCGCAGCCGTACCCGAAGCAATAGTCTCCTTAGCCTCAAAGCCAGGCTCACGCAGATGAACGTGCAAATCCACCAAACCGCTCACCACGATTTTATCAGTACAATCCACAACCTTATCACCCTCCAAAATCTCCACTTCGGGGGCTATCTGCTCAATCTTTCCACAACGCACAACTACATCAGCAATCTCCGATGTTCCGCCTCGCACGATGCGGCCCGATTTAAGTATAACTCTTTCGTTTGCCATATATCACAAAAAAGGCGACTAAACAGTCGCCCTATATTAACAATAATAAACAGTTGTAACTACTTGATTTACATCTACATCACAAATTGAAAAATAATCTCTTGACTGCCAAATCTTACTTGGATTCGCAGCAGACACGACTATCTTCATTTGCTTAGACATATCTCACCATTAAATTTGTGCAAAGTTAAGAAAAATATTTCAATCTTCGCACAAAAACACCCAACTTTTATGCAATATTTTCCTTTATTTTCATACTCTTGTTTCACAAGTTGCACACGATGTATTTTTTAGAACACAATCCTCACACCTAACTGCATACGCCAACGTGACATCAAGTCGTTGGGTGTTAGGTCGCTACTTGTAAAACGATACACAGCCTCACCATCCTGCTCCGACACAATGTTTACGGGTTGCAGACGCACATTACCCACATTGTAATAACTGCCCCAATGGCGGCACAGCATATTACCAAAATTCATCACATCCAACGTCACCTCCACTTTGCGCGATGTCTCACGGCCAAAATAGAATCCGTGCGCCAAATGCAAATCTATACGACTCTCCGCAGGAGCCTGCATTGCATTACGCTTAGAGAATTGACCTCTATTCTCACGCAGATATCGGTCTGACTCTATAAAATCGTTCCATTTCTGGCGTGACACATCATCCGCAAATCGCATACGCGAGAGTTCCTCCTCAGTCGGAATATACATCAGCGTCGAACCAAACACTCCATCACCATTAAAATCCACCGACTCGCCAAACGTGAGCGAATAACGCTGCCCAGACGAGAGTTGATACACAGCACTCGCTGTTACGTCAAACAATCTTGCATATCGCTTATGATACGTCGCCGACAACGACAACTTATGTGGCACATCGTACGACGAAAGGCTCAACTCGGGCTCATTCAAATCGAGCGCATAAGTGCGACTCCAATTCGACGATGATGAGGTCGAGGGCACATCACACACTGCATACGAGTGGCCAAATATATACGACGCAGTCACATCCAATCCCATCGCAAAACGCTTCGCCACACTCGCCGACAAAGAATAAGAGTAGCCCTTCGAGGTATTATCCATATAATATATAGCCGAATAACCTGACTGCACCTTCTTCATTGCTGGCACACCCGAAGTCTCAACACCTGCCACAGCATATACTTTATCACCCACATTCTCTACTGCCAAATTCCTAAACACAACACCATTCAGCACCTTCGTATATAACGCCTCTGCGCGCAGTGTCCAACCATCCAAAGTCGAATACTCCACAACTGCATTTGCCTTAAAGTTTTGCGGATAACGAAAATCACGGCCCATAGCATTAAGCATAAAGGTTGTATTCGACAACGATGTAGGCGAAGGCTCTGTCGTAAACGGATTAGCCGTCTCCACAACCTTACCGTTCTGCATAGGAGCGGTCAATCGCAAACCCTTCTGCTCGACACCCGTATTTGAGTAATTATTCACAACCCATATAAACGGCACCTGTCCTGTAAAGATTCCTGCGCCACCTTCAACTGACAACACACCCTCATCATAATATTTTCGCCACATCAAACCCACACGCGGCGAGAGCAACAACTGCGTTTCGGGCACATCACCAATTCTTACACCATATTTTGCCGCCAAATCTCCCTCATTAAACTCCTTGTTAGGTGTCGGCGTATTAAATATGGCGGGTAGGGTAGCACGAACGCCATAAGTAAGTTGAAGACCTCGCCCTAAATCCCAATTATCCTGTGCATATACATTAAACTCCGCAGCCTTAAATCGTGGGCCCCAAGTTGTTGTACCCGTAACAGCAGGGTCCGTATAGTTATACTCATACATTGCCGCCATATCCTGCTCAAAATCAGCCACTGAGTTATAGGTATATGTACCCAACGAATTGGCAAGATATAGATTATGGATATTATACAATTCGTGGTGCATTCCAAAGACTACAGAGTGCGCTCCTCTCTCCCAAATCAAGTTATCGGTCAATGTCAAAACATTCTGCTTCAACGAATTGACTCCCGCATAACGATTATTGCCGATATTTAGTGTTACACCACCCGTCGTACCCGTATTTTTTATAATCACACTCGGCATCTTACCCTCAACATCAGGCTTACGACCATCCTCCACTCGCGAAAGTCCCACCTTCAGCGTATTGTGCAAATCATCCGCCACACGCGACTCCAACGACAACGACAAATGGTGCGCCGAACTATAATTAGCATACCCAGAACCTACAAACGTAAACGACGACAGCGAATTAGCATACTCTTCGGCTGCAGCATCCAAATAACTGTAACTTGCCGACAGGTGATTATGCTTATTGATATGCCAATCCACATTTGCCAACAACGAAACCGACTTTCGCTCTACATCACGACGCGAATATCCACCTCCATCATATCCTGTTAGAGCCTTATACCGTGCTGCAACTCTATCCAACTCACTCTGCTGCAATGCCACGCCATCAAATCCCAGATAGTGCGACGAGGGCGATGAGTTGATATTATACTCTCCGCTCACAAAGAAAAACAACTTATCCTTAACTATCGGACCTCCAAACGTAACACCGTGAATACGCGATGCTTGTTGTTCCAATTTCTCTCTATGTTCGACATCACGACCTGCCGTCGTACCATAAAAATCCTGATTATTATAATAGGTATATGCGCTACCCGCAAAACTATTTGTTCCCGACTTGGTAATGGCATTTATCATTCCACCGCCAAAACCACTACGGCGGACATCATACGATGCGACAGCCACCTCAATCTGCTCGATGGCATCCAGCGATACGGGATTAGCATTTGACAAACCGCCGTGCGTACCCGATGATGATAAACCATACATATCGTTATTCGCCACACCATTGACCATAAACGAGTTATAACGATTAGCCACACCGCCGAACGACATACCACCACCTCTTACAGAATTGGCCTGCGGCATCAACCTCACAACATCATACAACGAACGCGATACAGTCGGCATCATCTCAATTTGTTGCTTGTCAAAATTCTCCGTTACACCGGCCGACTTCACCGTCTGCGCCGCAACTACTATCTCATCAAGCGACACCGCGCTCTCCTTCATCGTCACATTTTCTGTCCTCGTTTCACCAAGACGCAATACCACACCAGAGGCCTTATAGGGCTCATAGCCTATAAACTCCACCGTCATCACATAACCATCATCAGGCTTGATGCCGTGCATAGAGTATCGACCGTCACGATTGACGATAGCATAATATTCAACACCTGTTTTGGGCTGTTGGAGCAAGACCGCTGCTCCTGCAAGTGGCTTTTTAGCCGAATCAGTCACTACACCTCTCAAAGATGCAGTAGTTATTTGTGCCGACACTTCAAGGCACAATAATGCCATTAAAAGACAAAGATAATTCTTCATTTCAATCTGTTTGGGCACCTATTTACGATGCAAGTTCTACACATATTCCCCGCCTATACATTTTAAGTCACCTTATACGACCACCGTACACTGCAGAGTATCGTTGCAAATATAATAAAAAAAGACATTCGCACAACACTCTGCAACCATTTTTACTCATTCGCGCACAATTTGCACACAAAATCTAACAACATATTAACACAAAGAGCGATAAAATTCTTACTTTTGCACTCACAACTTTTCCTTATGGATGCTTTAATTGATTTTTTCATCGAGTGGGGTTATATCGGCCTTTTTCTATCAGCACTTATTGCTGGTAGCATACTCCCATTCTCTTCCGAAGTCGTTCTTACGGTTTTGGTGCAGATGGGAGCCGACCCGACCATAAGCCTGCTCTCGGCATCCATAGGCAATACTGTCGGCGGTCTTATCTGCTATTGGCTTGGCTACCTGGGCAATATGGAGTGGATTGAACGCTGGCTCAAAATCGACAAACAGAAGATGGACAAAGTATCTGGCTTCGTGCAAAAGCGTGGTGCGTGGATGGGCCTATTTGGTGTTCTACCTTGGGTTGGCGAGGTTATCATTGTCCTTTTGGGCCTTATGCGTGCCAATGTATATATCACCACCATCACGATGTTCATCGGCAAATTTGTCCGCTATCTATTGCTACTATACGCCTTGCAAGGTATCAACTCACTGTTTTAATTATAGGTAATCCCACCCCCGTCTCATTTTTCACTACCAAAATAGTGTTTTGGTGCAAAGTTTGAATATTAGCCCATTGAATTAATAGGCAAACTTCAAACTATGAGAAAATTTCTACTTTTACTGCTGTCACTTACAGCATTTATCGGACAGAGTGATGCACAGAATGTAGGTCTTAAGAGCAACATTCTCTATTCAGCCACAGCATCACCTAACTTGGGTGTTGAGATTGGTTTAGGTCCTCAAACGACCATCGACATCTCGGCAGGTTTCAATCCATTCAAATTCTCTAACAATCGTCAGTGGCGTCATTGGCTCGTACAACCCGAGTTTCGCTGGTGGACGTGCGAACGTTTTGGTGGTCACTTTCTGGCTGGTCATCTTATTGGCGGCGGATTCAATGTCGGCAACGTATCATTCTTCCCCTTCAGTATGTGGGATGCGTTGGAAAATAATCGACTGAGAGGCCACGCCTTTGGTGGAGGTATAGGTTATGGTTATGCTTGGATGTTGAGTAAACACTGGAATCTCGAGGCCGAGGTTGGCGTAGGTTACGTTCACGCCTGGTACGACCAATATGAATATCAGGACGGCGGCGCGAAGTTAGCCTCTGACCTAAATAAAAACTATTGGGGTATAACCAAACTCTCCATTTCATTCGTTTATCTATTCTAAAAACCGACTGCAATGAAACATATTACTAAATATCTACTCCTTGCCTGCTGTACGCTACTTTTTGCACTCACCTTGCAGGCACAAAACAGCGTCACCGCCAATGGCGTCAGCGTTGATGACATCACAATGAAACAAGCCAACGGACGTCTCGACATCGCAATGGTCTTCGATATGAGCAATCTGCACGTACGTTCTAATCGTTCGTTGCGCATTACTCCATTACTCTCCGATGGTCGTGAGATGTTACAACTTCCCGCCGTCATCATCGATGGTCGTCGCCGTAGTATCATCCACGAGCGTCACGCCGACGATATCTTCCCTTCGGCCGACACCTATGTTCGCCGTAAGAATCGCAGCGAGCAAGCGCTGGAATACGACGCCAATGTAACATATCAGCCGTGGATGGCCAATGCCGAATTGATTCTCCGCGAGGAGTGGTGTGCTTGCCACGACGCACCTTACACTGAAGATTTATTAGCCATAGCATCTATGCCAAAAACCACGCAGCAGGGTAGTGATGCAGACCATCAACAGGCCATCGTTACCGATGCCAAACCTAAAATGGCCTATGCTATGCCCTCTGCCAATGACAATCCGAGTCCTATACATTACGATGCGGCGATTTACTTTCACGTGAACAAAAGCGACATTATTCCCTCATATATGGGCAATCAGCACACCATAGACTCTTTACGTACCCTCTTTGCCAACAGCAAAGATATCAAGGCTGTAAAACTTATGGGTTACGCATCGCCAGAAGGACCTTTACCATTCAACAAATCGTTGGCCGCAAAGCGTGCTACTGCCATCAAGGACTATATGGCAAAGAATAATATCGGAACGTCTGTTCCCGTCACAGTCGATTCTGCGACAACAGATTGGGCTACAATCAAGGATTGGCTTACAGCATCTCGCATCGAGAATTATTTGAAGATTATCGCCATCATCGACGACAATTCAATAGCCGAAGCCGACAAGAACGCCACCATCCGCAAGCAGTTCCCTGTCGCCTACAACTTTATGTTGCGTCAGTGGTATCCTAAGTTGCGCACAACCGATATAAGCATCGAGCATACTCCCGCAAAGATGGACGTAGCGACAGCCAAGAAGTTGCTCAACGAGAATCCTTCGCAACTATCGCTCGAAGACATCTACCTTGTAGCACTCACATTCGATAAGGGTAGCAAGGAGTGGAACGACATTATTCTCTTGGCCGTTCAGACCTATCCTCAATCTCCTGAGGCGAGGGTTAATGCCGCCAATGTAGCAATGGCCAACGGCAACTATGCACAGGCCGCCACCTACTTGCAGGGCCTGCCCGCAACAATGCCCGAAGCTATGAACTCACGTGGTATACTCGCTATGTCACAGGGCAACTACTCGCAGGCTATGATGCTCTTTGAGGGCGCCGCAAAGGCTGGCGTTAGCGAAGCCAACTACAACATTGGGTTGTTAAAACAACTTATGGCAGCAAAACAATAATTTAGATTTACATTAAAGAGAAGAGGTTGTCCGCTTTCGCAGCAGACAACCTCTTTCCATATCCTTTATATTAGGCCCAAAACCTATTACTTATCTCTTACACAACGCACCTGCATTCCGTTAGCACGATACATAGCCTTAACAGCCTCATAACGGTTATTTACGGCACGCGTTGTATTCAAGTCAAAGAACAACGAATTTGACTTATTACCCTCACCAGCCGTTGCAGTCCAATAGTAACCTATCCACGGCTTCGGCACATTCTCATAACCATAGTCGTTTACGTTGGTCAACACACCATTCTCAAAACTACGGCGACCAGCCGCAGGCATAAACATCTTTGCTCCAGTAGCCTTATCAACCAAGTGCCAGCCATACATATTGCTCACATCACCCCAAGCGGCAGCATCCTCGCTCTCGTCAATATCAAAAGCCTCAAATACACTGCTCTCGGGCACTCGCCATCCGCGAGGACACGGGTCATATACGCTCTTCTGCTCTGCGCCCCACAAATCGGCCTTGTGTGCACCATACAACCAATCGTAGTTATCGTCAGCCGAACCCAAGACGTAGGCCATAGGATTTTTAATAGCATACTCCAACGTACCCACATCATCACCATCCTCAGCATCTACATACTTATATAGTGTTGCGATAGAGTTTGTGCCAAAAATTTCCTCATCAGCATTAGCCGAGAACTTATAATCTACAGGACGAGAGAACGGGTCTTTACGGCCCCACTGATAATACATACCATAAGAGCGATATACATCATCCTGTGTCATCGAGCCGTCACTATTGTGATATGCGCCCAAATTTCTATCCATAAATTCTCCAACCGATGTAACAATTGCCGTAGACTCCACATCCGAGCCTGTTGACCACAAATGCCAACTCCAAATCACCTCTCCGTCAGCATCCAACGCAGCAACAACCGCATTGCAATCGGGTGTACGTGTATCAATTACCTTATCATCCTCGTCCTTCACATCCTCGTGGCCCAGGAAGAATGTATACTTACCCGTTGCAGCGTCATAACCGCCAAAGTTAAACGCATTTTTCTCGTTCTGCCACAATATAACCACATCATCGGGAGTGATTCGCTCATTGCTTTCACCCTTGTGTGTCACATCAATATAGTAACGAGTATCCTTTTGTGTCAAAACATAAGAGTTTGAATACTTCTCCGAGAGGTCCATATCCTGATTCAGCAATGACAGATAAGATGATGCCTGCACAGATGTACCTGCTGCAGTATAACCTGTCAAACGCAATGTACCATTCTCCTCAACAGAATCATCATCGGCAGTATATGATTTAGGAGCGGTAACAGAGATAACACTTTTTACCAAATCTACATTATTGATTGTCCAGCCTTTGGGACGCGCCGACACCGATACACTAACAATATTACGTGCCGTAAAAGGAATTTCTATCGTCTTTTCAAACTCAGTAACTATGCTACCAGGCATATCAAACTCAAAGTCATACACCTCTTTAGTTTCACACGACACAAAAGCCACCGATGCCACCATCAAAGCGGCAACCATTGTCCAAACACCTCGAAAAAGAGTTCTCATATCTTGTTTCTATTCTTTAATTCACGTTCAAAATATCGGCAAATATACCAAAAACCTGCGAGATTGCACAAAGAAATAATTAATTATTTCTCTTTCACACCTAAAATACTCAATTCATAAACGTATTAACTCGCAAATTATTATCCAATCAACAACAAATACCGATAACTTGCCTGTTTTTGTCTATCATTCTACCACTCGCCATTATCATCGAAATTCGGATGTTCAAAGCCATCGGTATCAACATCTTTAAACGACACATCTTCCCAATCAACCCAATTGCCGCTTTTACGATTACTGAATCTATCCCTATCAAAGACACTAACATCCCAGTCTCTCTTTTTGGAGGGTTTATCATCACCAATCCCTAACAACTCATCCAGAAAACCCATACAAATTCTTTTTATTTGCGTTGATTAATTCTATTTCACTCTGATAATGTTAATTCCATCACGCAGAGGCAGAATCACACTCTCTACACGCTCATCCTCCTTCACTCTGCGATTAAACTCTATCAGAGCCTGCGTATGGTGGTCATTATGCGCTACGGGCTGCACAACCTTGCCATACCACAAAATATTATCGGCCAAAATTACAGAGCCACTATGCAACAATCCTCCATCCATCAACATATCGTAATATGCAGGATACTCGCGTTTGTCGCCATCCATAAAGACCAAGTCGAACTGCTTGCCCAACTTCGGAGCAATATCCAATGCTGAGCCAACGTGCAAACGAATCTTGTCGCCATAGGGTGAGCGGTCAAAGAACGACTGCGCCAATGCTTCCAACTCATCATCCACTTCGCAGGTATCAATCACTGCACCATCCTCCAATCCTGCAGCCATACACAAAGCCGAGTAACCCGTAAAAGTTCCAATCTCCAACACATTTTTCGGGCGGAACATCTTGACAATCAACTCTAGCAACTTACCCTGAATATGCCCAGATATCATTCTCGGATTAATCACTCTCAGGTGCGTTTCACGGTCCAACTCGTGCAACAAAGCATCTTCATCCGAAGAGTAATCGTGTATATATTTCTCTAATAAATCCATCTATATATGAAATATTATTTTTGTCATTACGAGGAGTGCAAGCAGCGTGGCAATCTCCTACGCTATTTAATATTATTGATAAATCAACGTCGAAGTCTGCGAAAAAATCTCCTCAGCCACCTCCATTATCTGTTCAGCCTTCACAGCCGACACTTTTTTGTATACTTCTTCCATTGTATCTATCTCGTTATGCACCAACAGGCTTTTGCCTGCGCCTAACATATAACCCTCATTATTCTCCATCGAGATGGCCATCTGTGCCAGGAATTGACGTTTTATCATCGACAATCGACGCGCCGACAACGGTTCACTGCGCAACACCATCAACTCCTTATCTATCAACTCTCGGCAATAATCGCTATTATGATGGTCGCAACTAAAATATATAGCCACCGCACCACAATCGTTATAGGGCGTATATGCCGCCTCTATATTGTACGACAATCCATTCTTCTCTCGCAGTACCACATTCAAACGAGAGTTAGCCGACGGTCCTCCCAAAATATTTATCAACAACGACAACGGCAGACGACGTTCCGAGTTAATATCGTAAGCCCGTGCTCCTACGATACAATGCGTCTGGTGTGTATGCTTATTCACCACTCGTTCAAACGCCTCAACCGCTTGAGGGCGAATACGTTCAAAACCTCTTTTTGTCTGAGCCACACCTTCAAAATACTTACACGCAACCCTCTGCACTGCACTGACCGACATCGAGCCTATCGACGAGAATACCATCTGGTCGGTAGTATGCGTGCGGGCTATAAATCTTCTTATCGAATCTCCATTATATTTCGCCAATGCCGCTTTCGTTCCCAAGATGTTGTGCCCCAACTCCGAGCCAGCGAACAACATATCCTCAAACGAATCAAAAATCATATCGGCAGGCGAATCCTTATAAGTGTTGATTTCATCAATAATCACCTCACGCTCTTTGGTCAACTCTTTATCGGGGAATGTGGAGTTAAAGGCCACATCCGAAATAAGTTCTACAGCCTTCGCGAAATCTCCGCGTAGGGTAGTGGCGTGAATAGTCGTATCCTCTTTTGTCGTATAGGCATTCAATTCGCCACCCAAATTCTCTAGACGGCAATTCACCTGATATGCCTTACGATGCTTCGTACCTTTAAATATTGCGTGTTCAGCAAAGTGAGCCAAGCCGTATTCATCCCTCTGCTCATCTCGTGTACCAGCATTTACCACCAATGCACAATGCGTCACACCGCTCTTCACTCTGCGATGTATGCCTCGTATTCCATTCGATAATGTATATATTTCAAACTCCTTCATTTATTGTTAAGGCTCTTTGCTCAACTAAACTTTACGACCTGTTATGCTCCTTCAAGAAATGCCCCGTATGACTCTCCTTACACTCCTCCAAATCCTGCGGCGTACCCTCAAAGACGATTTTTCCACCCTTGTCTCCCGCTTCAGGTCCGAGGTCGATTACCCAATCGGCACACTTGATAACATCCATATTATGCTCCACCACGACAATCGTGTGGCCATTTGCTATCAATGCATCGAAAGCCTTCAACAAACGATTGATATCGTGAAAGTGCAAACCCGTCGTAGGCTCGTCAAATATAAACATTATCTGTCGCTGCACACTATCCTTCGCCAGGAACGATGCCAACTTCACGCGCTGACTCTCACCTCCCGACAACGTCGACGATGATTGTCCCAAACGTACATATCCCAAACCTACATCCTGCAACGGTTGCAGACGCTCAACGATACGGCGGCACGTAGCATCACTTTTATCCTCAGCAAAAAACTCTATAGCATCATCCACTGTCATCTCCAGCACATCATAGATATTCTTGCCGCGATATTTTATCTCCAATATTTCATCCTTGAAACGCTTGCCGTGACACGCCTCACAAACCAACTCCACGTCGGCCATAAACTGCATACTCACCTTGATAGTACCTTCACCCTGACACTCTTCACAACGACCTCCAGCCACATTAAACGAGAACGATGCAGCCGACAATCCCGTATGCACAGCCTGTGGTTGGTCAGCAAACAATTTTCGTATCTCATCATACGCCTTGAGGTATGTAACAGGGTTCGAGCGAGAAGATTTACCAATAGGATTCTGGTCCACAATCTCCACCGATGACAACATAGCCACATCGCCCTCCAATGCATCGAAATCACCAGGTTTTAATCCCGTATCGAACAACTGACGACGCAGAGCAGGGTAGAGTATTCCCTTCGCCAACGACGATTTACCACTACCGCTGACTCCTGTAATGCAGGTCATCACACCCAACGGTACTCTCACATCAATATTCTGCAAGTTATTTTCTCGCGCACCACGCAATACAATACTATTGCTCCAGCCTCTTACCGACGACGGACGCTCAATCTCGCGTTTATGAGTCAAATAATCTGCCGTCAGACTATTCTTTGACTTTAACAGACTCTTCAGCGGACCACTAAAAACAATCTCGCCACCTTTTTCTCCAGCACGGGGACCCACATCTACAACATAATCAGCCGCACGAATCACCTCCTCTTCGTGTTCTACAACTATTACCGTATTGCCCAAATCACGCAACTGTTTCAGCACCTTAATCAGGCGATGCGTATCTCGAGGATGCAGACCAATACTCGGCTCATCGAGTATATAGAGCGAACCCACAAGACTACTTCCCAACGATGTCGAGAGATTGATTCGCTGACTCTCTCCACCCGAAAGTGTCGAAGACAAACGGTCCAAAGTCAAATAGCCGAGACCTACATCCGACAAATATGAAAGTCTGTTTTTTATCTCTATCAATATTCGTTTTGCAGTCTTCTCATCATAGGCATCGAGTTGCAATTCGCCAAAGAACTTTATCAGTTCATCGACAGTCATTTTGACCAATTCAGCAATACTCTTTCCGCCAACTTTCACATACAAAGCCTCCTTACGCAGGCGGCTACCACCGCAAGTATGGCACGTCGTCTTTCCCGTATAACGAGCCTTCATCACACGAAACTGAATCTTTCGACGCTCGCTCTCTATGTATTGAAAAAACTCATCCAGACCGTGAAAATACTCATTTCCACTCCACAACAGATGTCGCTGCTCCTCAGTCAACTTATAATAGGGCTCGTGAATCGGGAAATCAAACAGATATGCATTATTTATCAACTGCTCCTTCCACTTCTTCATCGTCGCACCTCGCCAACAAGCCACAGCATCATCATATATGGTCTTACTCTTATCGGGTACAACCAAATCCTCGTCAATACCTACAATCTTGCCATAACCTTCACAAGCGGGACAGGCTCCTATTGGATTATTGAAACTAAACAAATGCTCCGTCGGCTGTTCAAACTCTATCCCGTCAGCCTCAAAACGTGCTGAGAAATCACGCACCTCTCCGCCAATTATCACTGAGCATTCATCCTCTCCATAACTATATGCTCGCGCCACAGAATCGCGCATACGCAGCAGTGTTTCATCATCATCCGCCACACGCAATCGGTCAATTACCAGCGCCACACCATCTGCCGTACTCTCCAACGAAATAGTAGGCATAAAATCCTCAATGGTGACAGCCTCGCCATCTACCCACAGACGCATAAATCCCTCTGCGAGAAGTTGCAGTATTCGCTCGATAAGAGTCTCGCCATTTCGCAATCTCAAAGGTGTCGTAATAACAATCCTCTCTCCCAAGCCCTTTTCAAGCATATATGCCACCACATCATCTACGCCATAGCACTTCACCTCCTGTCCCGATACGGGCGAGAAGGTATGTCCCACGCGAGAAAATAACAACTTCAAATAATCATATATCTCGGTTGTAGTTCCTACCGTCGAACGAGGGTTGCGCGTATTAACCTTCTGCTCAATAGCAATAGCGGGGGCTATACCCGCAATCAAATCAACATCGGGCTTAGTAATACGCCCCAAAAACTGACGCGCATAAGCCGACAGGCTCTCTACATAGCGACGCTGACCTTCGGCATAGATAGTATCAAAGGCAAGTGTCGATTTTCCCGACCCCGACAGACCTGTGATAACAGTCAGCGTGTTATGCGGAATCTCCAAATCAACACTCTTCAAATTATGGACTCTTGCGCCCTTGATATATATCGTTTTGTCTTGTGACATCTCTTTTCCTATCTTACTCCACAACCTCCACTATAGCACCATCGACCTTCTTTAGGCGCCCAAGCACTATATCGGCCTTGCTATTTCTTACCGCGAGCATCATCGTACATAGATTATCAAACACTTGCGACATCACCACAGGCTGCTCCTCCTTGATTATTCGCATCACATCATTCATCACTATATACGAAAACTCCACCTGAATATGCGTATCCACCGTACGCTCCACAATCACGGATGCGTCCAATGCCGCCGCAGCCGACTCCTTATATGCAGCAATCAAACCTGGCACACCCAACTTCGTACCACCAAAGTATCTCACGACTACAATCAGGCAATTTGTCACCTCGCGCGAAAGCATCTGCCCCAAGATAGGCTTACCAGCCGTGCTCGATGGCTCGCCATCATCATTCGCACGAAAACGCTCACCAAACGGGCCTAAACGCCAAGCGTAGCAATGGTGTGTCGCATCGTAATACTGTTTACGCAGACGCTCCAAATGAGCCGCAATCTCCTCTTCACTCTCAACGTGGAAAGCGTAACAAAGGAACTTACTGCTCTTCTCCTTGAAGATAGCCTCGGCATTACCCTCAACGGTCAAATAACTATCTTTGGTCTGCTCCACCTCTTCGCTCGTTTATCGCACCTTGTTAAACAATCTCTCCCAACGGATATTTGCAGGAAAACTCTTATCTGCATCCAGCGAGAGCCATATAAACGAAGCCTTACCTACGATATGGTCTTCGGGCACAAATCCCCAGTAGCGTGAATCTGCTGAATTGTGACGATTGTCACCCATCATCCAATAGTAATCCATCTTGAAGGTATAACTATCGCATTTTTGGCCATTGATGTAATATTCGCCATCACGCACCTCTACATCGTTATCCTCATAAACATCAATCGCGCGCTCATACAGAGGCCACGTCTGTGCATTAAGTTCAATCGTCTCACCCTTCTTGGGTATCCACAGCGGACCAAAGTTATCCGCAGTCCAATTATACGCATCGCTATGAGGGAAGGCTTCATCCTCGGCCGTAAAACGAGACACGCTGATTACATTATCCATCTTGAGCAACTGCTCTACCATACTCTCCGTCAGCGGAGTGAAGTAACTTGAGCCATTGCCCGACATTTCGGTGATACCCATCTTCTCTACAGCGTAGGCACTCAACGGCGACGATGTACGAATCGTGTAGCAATACTGCACCTCTCCAATCTTCTCCTGCGGCTTATCGTTTACAAACAACTCACCATCTACGATACGCACCTCATCACCAGGCAAGGCCACGCATCGTTTGATATAATTCTCTCTCTTATCGACAGGGCGACTGATTATCGTATAATCACGCTCCAACGCCTTACGACCTGCCACAGGACCTAACTCAGCCTCATACTCTCGCACCACATCGTAATATGTTATGGCCTGATTCTCCAGCAACACGGTATCGCCCGCAGGGAAGTTAAACACCACAACATCATTGCGCTCGATATCACGCAAACCCTTCAATCGCTTATATGGCCACTTTATAGCCTCACTAAACGACTTCTTCGTTGTTGACAATGGCATCGTATGATGTACAAACGGGAACGACAATGGGGTATTGGGCATCTTCGGGCCATAAGTGACCTTGCTTACATAGAGATAATCTCCCACCAGCAGAGTCTTCTCCATTGACGACGATGGAATCACATACATCTGGAAGAAGAATATATGAATAAGCGAAGCCACAACCGTAGCAAACACTATCGCATTTACCCACTCGTAGATACTACGATATGTCGAACTCTTCTCACACAGAGCCTCGTTCTTGCTACCGATATAGCGGTACATATATTTGGTGATATAGATATCGTAAATCACCGCCACGCCCAGCAGCATCCACAAGTTACCAGTCCATACCACAAACCACAACACATAGAGCAGAGTCGCCAAAGCAAACCCCACCCATTTATTGCCTAAAAATTTCTTTATCTTTTCCATCTTTCAAAAACTCTCTTTCCTCTCTAAAACAAATCCTCCATCGTATATACACCCTTCTTGCCGCAGAGGAACTCCGCAGCCACCACAGCGCCCAAAGCCAACGTACGGCGATTCTTTATCGAGTGGCGAATTTCCAACACATCATCCTCCGAAGTATATGTCACCGTATGGTCTCCAGGCGTCATACCCACTCGGAACGACTCAATACCCACCTTGTCAGCCTCTGCCGTAGGCTCATTCACCCAACCACTCTTGCCGTCCAATCGTGCAATGATATCCTCGGCCAATGTCACGGCCGTACCACTTGGCGAATCCTTCTTCTCGGTGTGATGAGTCTCTGTGAGTGCCACCTCATAACCCTTAAAGCGATTCATCATCTTTGCCAACTCACGATTCAAGCGGAACATCAGATTAACTCCCAACGAATAGTTCGACGCATAGAACATCGCGCCACCCGTCTGCTTACACAACTCCTGCAACTCGGCCAACTTATCGGTCCAACCTGTCGTACCGCTCACAACCGCAGCACCACACTCCAAACACTTGCGGATATTGCCGTAAGCCGTCGATGGGGTAGTGAACTCTATCGCCACATCCACCTTCGCAAGATTCTCCGCCGTCAAGTCTGCGGCGTTATCAACGTCAATAATGAGGTTCACTTCGTGACCTCGCTGGTTTAATATCTTCTCTATCTCACGGCCCATCTTACCGTAGCCGATAATTGCTGCTTTCATATCTTGGTTATTTTATTTTACTCTATACATACTCTCTCCACCGAGCCCACAGGCAAGGATTAGAGTCTCAAATATCAATTTTTCTCACGCACACGTCTCACGCGCGTGTATTATCTTGCAAAGATAATCAAAATATTCTCTTTTCACAAAAATTCCACCTTTCGACTATATTTCCGAAAAATTTCCTAACTTTACACCAAACAAACACAAACCACAGACTATGAAACCAACTCTTGCAATCCGATTTTTTGCCGCATTTTTTCTTCTCTCTGCGGTTGCTTGCTCACCGCTACACACTAACCGCATATCATTCGGCTCACTCGACGCCGACAAATACGCAAAACTCATTCAAAAAGACAATGTTACACTCGTCGATGTCCGCACAGCCGAGGAGTTTGCCGCAGGCCATATCGTAGGCGCAAAATACAACATCGACGTACGCAAATCCACCTTCATCGATGATGCCGAAAAGGCACTCCCCAACAAAGGCATAATCGCAGTTTATTGTAAGGGAGGCGTGCGCAGTAAAACAGCGGCCTCACAACTTGCTGCACGCGGTTACAAGGTCGTAGAACTCCGTACAGGCTACGACGGCTGGGTAAAATCAGGTGGCAAAACCGAGAAATAACAAGAATAACGAGACCAAAAACTAATAACGCAAATATATGAACAGAAAAGAATTTATTTTCCAGACTGCCGTTGGCTTGGCAGCATTGGGTGTTGGCGTAAGTTGCGCAAAGCAAGCAACTCAAAAAATTCCCAAATTCGGCCCTCAAACAGCCGCCCCCGAATTTGGCAATATCCGTGCATTATTACTCCATTTAGGCAGCAATATGTGGTGCGATTATCCCACCGAACTAATGGGCGCACCCGCTCCCGAAAGCGCAGAAACTTTGGATGTAAAACCCGAATTTAGCCTTATTTGGAGCGACGAAAAATGGCGTGAGGTCACCGACCGCGCAGCACAAGCGGGTGTCAATATGATAGTCATCGACTTGGGCGAAGCCTTGTTCTATCCCAGCCACCCCGAATTGGCTATCGAAGGCACTTGGAGTGTCGAGAAGATGCAGGCCGAAATCAGACACCTCAATAGCCAGGGCATCGAAGTAATCCCCAAACTAAACTTCTCAACCACCCATAATGGCTGGATGGGCGACTACTCTCATATGGTATCATCCAAACCGTATTATCGTATGTGTGAAGATGTTATACGCGACACAGTCGAGATTTTCGGCAACCCTCGTTACTTCCACATCGGCTTTGACGAAGAGCGCGCATCATTCCAGGAGAGCGAAGATTTCCAATACATCTGCGTACGCAATGGCGAATACTGGTGGAAGGATTTCCTTCACATCGTCAACACTGTTGAGAAGTATGGCGCACGTCCCTGGATGTGGAGTGATTACGGCTGGCGAAACGAAGAATTTTACGAGCGTTGTCCCAAGAGCGTTATCCAGCAGAATTGGTTCTACGACGAATCATACGGAGGTTTCGACATCAAGACAAACACGACATCTGATGCTATGATTCTGCAGGCATTCTACAAATTGGACGAGGCCGGTTTCGACCAAGTTCCTTGTGGCACAAATTGGATTGGTTGGGAGCGTTCAAAACTTTGCGTTGGCGCAGATGATGTCATAGGCAAACTCGTAAAATTTGGACGCGAGGAAATCTCCAAAGAACACCTTATGGGCTTTATGATGACCACGTGGGAAATCTACGCTTGGCGAGGCATCAGCAGAGAGGAACACCACCAGAAGATACTGGACGGCATCGACCTATTTGCCGAAGCAATGAAGTAAAACCTCTCAAATTACTATCCTATGAACAGAAAAGACTTCATCTATAAATCGGCTCTTGGGTTAGCGACATTGAGCATAGGTACAAGTTATGCAAAGCAGAAAACAAAACGCATCCCCAAAACCGACCCACAAACAGCAATCGCCCCAATAGGCGATATACGCGCCATTTTACTCCATTTGGGTAATAATATGTGGTGTGACTACCCCTCAGAACAGATGGGAGCCCCAGCACCTGAAAGCGCAGAATCACTAAATAGAAAGCCCGAATACAATATGATTTGGACCGACGATTTGTGGCGCGCCATAACCGGACACGCAGCAAAGGCTGGCATCAATATGATTGTCCTCGATTTAGGCGAAGGACTATTCTACCCAAGCCATCCCGAATTAGCCATCGAAGGGTCGTGGAGTGTCGAAAAGATGCGGGCCGAAATCAAGTACCTCAACAGCCTTGGTATCGAGGTAATACCTAAATTAAACTTCTCAACCACCCACAACGGCTGGATGGGTGACTACTCTCATATGGTATCATCAAAGCCATATTATCGTATGTGCGAGGATGTTATCCGCGACGTCGTCGAGATTTTTGGCCATCCGCGCTTTTTCCACATTGGACTCGACGAGGAGCGTGCAACATTCCAGGATGAGGGTAATTATCAATACGTCTGCGCACGCAAAGGCGAATATTGGTGGCAAGATTTTCTTCATATCGTGCGTGAAGTCGAGAAGCACGGCGCTCGTGCGTGGATGTGGAGCGACTACGGTTGGTCTAACGAAGAATTCTTCGAACGTTGCCCCAAGAGCGTCATCCAGCAGAATTGGTTCTACGACGAGTCGTATGGAGGGTTCGATGTTGAAACCAACACCACATCTGATAACCGTATCGTAAAAGCATATCACAAATTAGAGGAGGCTGGGTTCGACCAGATTCCCTGTGGCTCAAATTGGGTCGGTTGGAAACGTCGCCAACTCGGCATCGGAGCCGACGATGTGATTGGCAAGTTGGTAAAATTCGGCCGCAAGAATATCTCCAAAGAGCATCTTATGGGCTTTATGATGGCCACTTGGGAGCGACATATCGAGAAAGAGGAGAACTTCCAAAAAGTAATAAAAGGTATTGACCTTTTAGCCGAAGCGATGAAACAATAATAGGCCAATACCGCATAAACAACGAGGCTGTCCAACTTTTCAGGTTGGACAGCCTCATCATTTTATTACGACAACAACCTATTTCTTGTCGTTCTTCGATATAGCATCGCGCATCTGCGTATCAGCCATAATATTCTTCATCTTGTAGTAATCCATTATACCAAGATTACCATTGCGGAACGCTTCGGCCATTGCCAACGGTACCTCTGCCTCCGCCAAAATAACCTTCGCACGCGCATCCTGCGCCTTTGCCAAGTTCTCCTGCTCCAAAGCCACAGCCATAGCACGACGCTCCTCGGCCTTGGCCTGCGCGATATTCTTATCGGCATCCGCCTGGTCCATCTGCAACTGCGCACCGATATTCTTACCTACGTCAATATCTGCAATATCGATTGACAGAATCTCAAACGCAGTACCCGCATCCAAACCCTTCTCCAACACAACGCGAGAGATAGAATCGGGATTCTCCAACACAATCTTATGCGACATAGCCGAGCCGATTGACGACACAATACCCTCACCGACACGCGCCAAAACAGTCTCCTCGCCAGCACCACCGACCAACTGCTTGATGTTGGCACGCACCGTAACACGAGCCTTTGCAATCAACTGGATACCATCCTTTGCTACAGCCGCTACGGGAGGAGTATTAATCACCTTCGGATTAACCGACATCTGCACAGCCTCAAACACATCACGACCAGCCAAATCGATAGCCGTAGCCATCTTGAAATCGAGATTAATATTAGCCTTCTGCGCCGACACCAAAGCGTGAACAACGTTGGTCACATTACCACCCGCCAAATAGTGGGCCTCCAACTCGTTGGGGTCTAACTTAAGACCCGCCTTTGTACCCTCAATCATCGACGATACAATCACTGAAGGCGGCACACGACGCCAACGCATCAAAAAGAGTTGGAGCAGGTTAATCTTAACACCCGACACCAAAGCCGAGAACCACAAACCTACGGGAATAAAATAAAAAATCAACCATATAGCCACCAGGCACAGAACAGCCACGACTACAAAAAATCCAAGTTGCAATTCTTCCATAACTTTATATGTTTTAATTTATTACACGATTTATTTAAAGCGAAGGTTTAAGTAGCAATTAAAGTATTACTTTAAGTAAAACCTATTCCGACTTTTTAACTATCACGTTAAAATTCTCAAAATCAACCACTTCCACCTCGCGGCGTTGGTCAATATAAGCATCTATCGATTTGGCTTCATACACCTTTCCGCCAATATTCACCTTACCCATAGGCGAGAGGCGCGACACCGCAACTCCCTTATCTCCAACATTTAACTCCTGCGAAGGCGACTCCATACTTGTACCCTCAACTTTATCATTCAGGGCCAATCGCTGCCACGTCTTTGCCCTCAACGATATCACAACCGCCACCAACGACACCGCCACCACAACGACAATCGTCAAGACACCTCCAATGACATCCAATCGCACAAAAGCAGAGTATATTGCAGCACCGTAACTTGCCGCTGCAAGAATCGCTCCCAGCGTTACTCCAGGCAGGAATATCAACTCAGCAACAAGGAAGAATACTCCCAACAATACAAGAATAATTATCAAGCCCATAGTAATCTAATTTATCTTATGTTACTACTATTCACCATCCTCATCCTCGACGTTCACAGGCTCGGGGCGATTATCCACAATATCAACCCACAGTGAATCGTCACACTTCTCTATAGCCGAAGCCACACGTTCTGCCGTCGCACGACTAGCAAACATACCGAGCCAAAACTCATCATCAGCCACCTTAGAGAGTTGTGCCTCTGCCGCCATTGTAGAGATAACCTCTTTGACTGTGGCGTCCAACGCTGTACCCTTGATTATGACACGGAACGAAATAGGCTCACCTTCGCCTTGCTCCGAGAGATTAGTCTTGCGACCATCACACCACTCAACAACCTGTGGATTACGGAAACCCTTCTTCTTCATAACCTCAACAGCAGCCTCAGCCTCGGCACTAGAATGCAAGCCACCAGCATAATAGGCAAAACGACCATCCTCCAACTCCTCTACACAGAGCGGAGCAGCGCCCTTGAATATAGATACCGACTGTTTAGCCTTATATGTACCGAGCAAAATACGATAAATTGTACCATATTCGTACACTGCACACGCAGGGATGGGGTTAGACGAATTATAGGGGCTACGAGGGTGGAACTCAATAGCCTCATAATTGACAAACGAACGACGCTCAAAATCGATGAGCGGCAAGCGATAATCAATCTGACGTACGGCACGTGAAGCCGATGAGAGCGAGTCGATTGACGAGGTCTGATTGAGCAACTTTGCTACATAAATCTCATAATTAAGCGCAACAGGCTTCTGCAAACAATAATCAGCCAACGACTCCGATGCACAGTTGTCCACCGAAAGCAATTTCTGCTGACGTGCTTCCATCATCATACTCTCAGTAATCTCCAAAATATCCTCACGGCTCTCCTTCTCCAAGAAATATGAATAGACATAAATCTTATGGTCATATATCTCGCTCCACAACTTTGCCAACTGACGCTCCAATACGAAGTTTTCATCCATCGAAGTGGCCATCTGCGCATACAAAGCCTCGGCGTCAGCCTCGGTAGTAGCGCGCAGATACTTATCGTAGAGAGTCTTGATATTGTTGTAATTCTTTACATATTTGGTAGCATACTCTCGAGCCGTAGCCTCCTTGCCTTGCAACTGCAAAAGCATCTTCATATCATCAGGTTCGATACTCTTTACAAAATACTCGTTGGTAAAGATTGAACTAAAAGCCTTCTCGCTCGGTGCTCCGCCAATATTACCCAAGCCCTCAAGCACAAATTTCTGCTCAATTGAATTAATCTTGTCAATGAGTTTTATCTTTTGTGAGCGCATCGAGAATATAGCGTTCTCGGCATCCGACAGAATAAGCATCATCGAATCCGAGCGCACCTGCACCAACGAATCTTTGGCCTCGATATTGGTACGCATCGCACCTCGCACCTCACGGACAACCGCCATAAGAGAGTCTGTTTGCTGACGCAACTTTTCATCACTGCGCAACAAATCCATATACTCTTTATTCTCTTCAAGTCCTGCTACACGCGCTACAACATCCTGGGCAGCAACCTCACTCAAACCTGAAAACAGGGCCGCCAAACCCACTAAAACAAATTTTCTTTTCATTATCTCCACCATCTTATAAAAAATAGTTGAATCAATCCAAATATCTCTAAACGTCCCAACAACATAAGGAACGTTGAATTAAGTTTCATCACAACAGGCATAAGTGAGTAGTTAGCCATTGTTCCCACCTCGCCAAAGCCTGGGCCTACGTTACTCGTACAAGCCAATGCCGCCGAGAAGCCCGTCATCAAATCGGCACCAAACAAGGTATTAATAAAAGTACCGATAAGAATAAGCAGCATAAACGTAACAATATACACCATTACGACACCCATCATACTCTCATCCTGCACGACGCCGTCTATCTTCGTACGGAATATCGCATCGGGATGACGTTGCGCGCGAAGGCGGGTGCGTATCATCTTAGTAGCAACCAAAAATCTATCGACTTTAAGACCTCCCGACGTTGAGCCTGCACATCCGCAAATTATAGAGCAGAAGATGAGGATTAATATAGCAAATGAGGTCCAAGTATTACAATCCACCGTAGAGAATCCCGACGTTGTAAACATCGACACAGTATGGAACAACGACGAGCGCAATGATAACCAAAGAGTAGGGTATATATCGGCCAACCAAAGGCTAATGGCAATCAACACAGACGAAACACCAATTATCGAAAAATATACACGCGACACTTCTGAGCGGAAAATATTATTCTGCTTTCCCGTAATCGTAGCATAGATTAGTCCGAAGTGCAAACCCGAAATACACATAGCCAAAATTAAAATAAACTCAATAAGACCCGAATTAAAGAACGCTATACTCGTATTCTTCGTTCCAAATCCGCAAGTACTGCAAGCCGACATAGCCTGACACAATGCATCAAACCAGCACATACCAGCCAACTTAAGCGCAATAGTAGTGGCGACGGTAAGCAAGACATAAGTTACCAAAATAATGCGCACAATGGTTTGCGTACGGTAATTAAAATTATCCTTTGCCAGCGACGACAACTCCACACTTGACAACATTCTCTTGCTACGGCCAATCGAGGGCAAGATAACAAGTGCAAACATAACAACACCAACACCACCTATCCAGCAGGTAGCCATTCGCCAAAAGAGCAGACCACGAGGCAGAGCCTCGATATTATTCAGAATAGATGCTCCCGTAGTGGTAAAGCCCGATACACTCTCAAACCAAGCGTTTATCACACTAAATTCACCGCCCCACATCAAATAGGGAAACATTCCTACAACACTCGACACCAGCCACGAACCTACAACAATACAATATCCCTCCTTGGTCGAAATACTATCGGGGGTTGGAACGAAGATAAGCGGGAAACACCCAAGCAGCAGAGTCAAAAGCGAAGACATCACAAGCGGGTAATAAGAACTATCGACATTGCTGACATAAGCGATGCCAGCCGACATCAACATAAATGCCGCCAACACCAATAGGATAATGCCAATATATCTTATTACAACACTAAAGCGCATAGAATTAGAACCTTATTGGTTTGTTATTAACAACCGTCTCTATTCTCTCCTTCAGTTCAGCCATTTCGTCACGACACTCGCTCTTAACCGCAAACGGGATTTTGTATTTGAGCGAATCACCCAAACTCTTGTTCATATCAACGATAGGCTTGGCGATATAAATCATCACAAAATAGTAGAACATCAAGAGGATAGCAATCATTACCACAAGCGAAATAAATACGGGGGTAACGGCACGATAAGCATTACGACTCAACAACTCAGCACGCGGCGACAAAGAACTATGCGCCGAAGTCATAACACGCAACACGCCATCGCTCAATGCATTATATTCGGGAAGATAATTTTGATTATACCAATTCCAGCCATCGAAAACAGGAGGCACAGGGGTAGGCGTAGCCAAAGAATCAACCTGCACGGGCGGAACATACTCTACGACGCGACTCGCCTGCAATTGTCCTACAACATTGTGCATACGTTGGGCCAGCATATCCAACGAGTCAAAAAGAGTAACAGCCGAAGCAGAAGCCTCCTCACGAGCCATCTGCACCTTATCAACAAAAGCCTCGTAGCACACATTACAAGTGTCAGCATACATACTATCACGCAATACGGCATATCGCAATACAGCTCTATCGTGAGCGTGAATAGCATCAAGCAATCCCTCGGAAACGGTTATACTGCGGCGACTACTGCCAAGGATGGCATCAATATCGCCACTCATATTATTAAGTTCAAACAGCGACACAAGGCCCGAAAAAAAGAGTAGTACAACGATACTCAAAAAGCCTATGGTCACTCTCTTACGAATTCCCTTCATAAACAAAACATATTTTGCCAATTATGCAAAGATAATAAAATTATCTTATACTCGGCAAATTTTACGCACAGAGCTGCGTTTTATGCCAATATTTCCGCCAATACGTCATCATTTTCCTCGATAGAGAGCAATTTAACACGACAGATTGTGTTTATCAAATCTGGGCGATAAGGGGCTTTTACACGCACATAATTGCCCGTATAGCCATACATCATTCCGCCTCGCATTGTACTCTCGAACAACACCTCAGCCTCACTGCCAACTACTCGCTGGCAAAACTCCGAATGCAATTCTCGGCATAATTCATCCAAACGCGCTGCACGAGCCGTAGAGACCGATGCGGGCACCTTATTGGGCATATCTACCGCAGGGGTATTTGGACGCTCCGAGAATGGGAAAATGTGCAAGAAAGAGGGGCGCAAACGCTCCAACAAAGAGTATGTCTGCTCAAAATCCTCATCACTCTCGCCAGGAAAACCTGTAATCACATCCACACCAAAGAATGTATCGGGCATAAGCGAACGAACTTTCTCAATACGGTCAGCAAATTTTTCGGCCGTATAGCGGCGGTGCATAAGCCCCAAAATATTGTTTGAACCGCTTTGCAGAGGGATATGGAAATGGTGTTGGAATTTTGGCGACGAGGCACAAAACTCTATAATTTCATCAGTCAAAAGGTTGGGTTCAATAGACGATATGCGATAACGCTCAATGCCCTCAACATCATTTAGTGCACGCAGTAAATCTATAAACTTCTCGCCTGTAGTGCGACCAAAATCGCCTGTATTGATACCCGTGATAACAATCTCTTTAAGCCCTGTTGCAGCCACACGCTTAGCCTGCTCAACCAAATCGGCAATAGGCATATTACGGCTCGACCCACGAGCGTAATGAATAGTACAATATGCACACTTATAATCACAGCCATCCTGCACCTTCAAAAACGAGCGCGACCTATCACCCGAAGAGTAGGCTGCAAAGAAGCGATTTATATCCTCGCACGAGCAACTTTGAACTCTCTGCTGGGGATTGTTTGCGAGTTCAAGTACCGCTTTAACTAAATCTCCTTTATAATTATTACCCAACACAATACGCACGCCATCTATCTCGGCTATCTCATTCGGTTTCAACTGTGCATAACACCCCGTAACAGCAATCACCGCATCGGGGTTGCGACGGTGCAATTTACGGATAATATTACGGCATTTTTTATCGGCGTGTTCGGTCACCGAACAGCTATTTATCACATATACATCTGCCACCTCGTTTACCCCCACACGTTCATAGCCACAGGCTTCAAATTCGCGTGCCAGAGTAGAACTCTCCGAGAAGTTGAGTTTGCATCCCAACGTATGAAAACTTACTCGACGTTTCATATACTTTTCAATCTAATTTGCGTGCGAAATTATAAAAACTTTGGCTTATAAAGAAAAAAGTTTGACTCAATCCGATAATTAGAGTAAATTTGCAAGGTTTTTCGTTTGACGCCACAACTGAAGATGGAGTTTTTTTACGACATATTTGAGTATCGTTATTTAGCCAACGCTCTGTTAGCCGCAATTTTCGCTGGCATCACAAGCGGCATTGTCGGCACATACATCGTATCGCGCCGTCTGGTGTTTTTATGCGGAGGTGTTACACACGCCTCATTCGGAGGTTTAGGAATAGCCCTCTACGCAGGTACAAACCCTCTGTGGGGTGCATTACTGTTTGCCGCCGCATCAGCATTGGGCATCGAGTGGGCCTCAACAAACGGCAAAATACGCGAAGACTCCGCCATAGGCATCGTGTGGTCAATCGGAATGGCCATAGGAGCACTGTTTATGAGTCTGACACCAGGGTATACATCGAGTGATTTATCGAGTTATATGTTCGGCAGTATCATAACCGTCACATCATCCGACGTAACGGCAATGGGCATATTGGCTGCAATCTGCGTTATAGGAACACTCTTTTGGTGGCGCAGCATTATGTACGTGGCTTTCGACCGCAACTTCGCCGCAAGTCAGGGAATAGCCACACGCACTGCATCTTATGCACTGATGATAGTAATAGCAATAGCCATCGTTATGGCCATCCGCATAATGGGAATAGTGCTCTTGCTCTCGCTCTTTACCATACCCGCCGTAACGGCTAATGCATTGACAAAATCCTATGCCGCCATATCATTTTGGGCAGCCATAATAGCCACCACGAGCGCAGTTGTAGGACTTATCGCAAGTTATCATTGGGAGATTCCGCCTGGAACAAGTATAATATTTACGCTAACAATAGTGCTTTTTGCAGTAAAACTTTATATCTTTGCAAAGCAAAAATTGACTTTAGATGCTTAAAACAATACATAGATTAGTCCTAAAATCCTTTTTAGGCCCGTTGGTAGTGACATTCTTCATCGTCTTCTTCGTGTTGATGATGAATTTCATTTGGCGTTATATCGACGAGTTGACAGGTAAGGGCTTGGACGCTTCGGTCATCATAGAACTTCTGTTCTACGCAACTATCAATATGATTCCATTGGGCCTGCCGCTGGCAATGCTACTTGCGGCAATTATGACAATGGGTAACTTGGGTGAAAATTTTGAGTTGCAGGCAATGAAGTCAGCAGGTATGTCGCTGATGCGAATAATGAAACCGCTGATTGGTGTCGCAATCGTGATGTCTATCGCAAGTTTCTTTGTCATAAACAATCTGGTGCCGTATGCATACAAAAAATCGCGTAGCATCCTATACGATATCAATCGCCAGAAGCAGGTACTGGAGTTTCAAGACGGATTGTTCTTTAATGGTATTGATGAGAATTTGAGTATCCGCGTAGAGCATCAGGACCCAGAGACAGGTCTACTCAACAATATCCTCATTTACGACAACCGTCAATCGGCGGGTAATATGCGCACTACGATTGCCGAATCGGGATATATACGCCTTACTAACGACAAGAAATTCCTGCTTATAACACTCTATAACGGAGAAAATTACGAACAAACTCGTAACAACGAGTGGTACAATAAAAACTCGCTGCGACACGATAAGTTCGAGATGCAGGATATGCGTGTCGCTATGACGGGATTTGATTTCCAGCGCACCGAGGAGAACGACCTTATTTCGGGTTCGCAAGCGATGAATATCGTAGAGTTACAGCACGCCATCGACTCTTTGGATAGAGCAGTAGCAGAACACACAACAAGTTCGTATAAACCTTTGTTACAGGAAAATATCTTCTCAAAAGATATACAAGTCTTGAGCCTACCAGACTCTCTGCGTCGTGACAAGACGGGATTCCGTGCAGCCAATCTACTCGATTCGCTCAATAAATTAGATGTACGCAAGCGTAACGACATCTGGCAATCGGCACGTACTGTGGCTCTAAATTCGCGTAACGCCTTCTCTTTTGACGAGACATCGGCAAAGGATGCCTTGACACAACTCTATCGCAGTAAGAACGATTGGCACAAGAAGTTATCGTTACCCGTTTCTGTCCTCATATTCTTCCTTATTGGAGCGCCGTTGGGTGCAATCATCCGAAAGGGTGGATTGGGAACACCAATCGTTATCTCGGTAGTATTCTTCGTATTCTATTATATTATAAGTCTTAATGGCGAAAAGGCCGCCAAAGAGGGTGTATGGAGTTCCTTCTCGGGAATGTGGCTATCCTCCTTTGTGTTAGCGCCGATTGCCATATATCTTATAATAAAGGCTACGAATGACTCATCGTTGCTCGACACCGAATGGTATTACGCCAAGATGCAGAAGTTCAAAGAGAAGATTGCGCCTTATTGGAATCCTATGCGTGACCGTATCACATCTTCAAAGTTGTGGCTCAAGGTGCAGGAGCAAGTAGCAAAACGCAAAAAGAAGTAACAAGGAGATGAACGGAAAAGATTTAAGAATAGTATTTATGGGAACTCCCGAATTTGCCGTAGCGTCATTAAAGCGCTTGGTAGAGGAGGGGTATAATATAGTAGCCGTCGTAACCACACCCGACAAACCCGCTGGACGTGGCCAAAAGATTCACGAAAGCGACGTCAAGGTTGCTGCAAGAGAGTTAGGCTTGCCGATACTGCAACCCGAGAAGTTGCGCGACCCCGAGTTTGTGCAAGCAATGCAGGAGTTGCAACCCGATTTGGGTATCGTCATCGCATTCCGTATGTTACCCGAGGTTATTTGGGCAATGCCACGCTACGGCACATTTAATCTACACGCCTCACTCTTGCCGCAATATCGCGGTGCTGCGCCTATAAATTGGGCAATTATCAACGGCGAGAAAGAGACGGGAATCACCACATTCCTGCTCAATCACGAGATTGACAAGGGTGCTATTATAGGTCAGCGCAAGATGCCGATTTTGGCAGAGGACAACATTGGTACGATGTACGACAAGTTGATGACCGAGGGCTGCGATTTGGTTGTCGAGACGGTAGAGAAGATTGCCACACAAGATTTTACACCCATCGAGCAGATGCACATTGATGAGGCTACACTAAAACCCGCGCCAAAAATCTTCAAGGAGGACTGCAAGATAGATTGGTCGTGGGAGGGCGAGCGCATAGTAAACTTTGTGCGAGGATTGTCGCCATATCCCGCAGCCTGGACACCTCTCTACTTGAATGGTGAGGAGAAGGGCTCGGCCAAGATTTTCGAGGTTAGATTCTCACCCAACAAGGGCAATGGCAACGTAGGAGAGATTATCTCCGACGGCAAGGAGCAGATAGCCGTTGTTTGCAGTGACGGATTAATAGAGATTCGCTCGATGCAGATGGCTGGCAAAAAACGAATGAGCAACAAAGAACTTTTGTTGGGATTCAGAAATATTGAGGATTATACGATGTAACAAAAAATAGTGCGAGAAATTCTTCATTTCTCGCACTTATTCTAATTATATAAAACGCTACTTGGCATTATTAACAACTACTTCACTTCCCAGATACCGCCTTTACCGAAGATACCATCAACCCACTTATTGAGAGTACCTGCACGCAAACCCAAATCGAGCAGACTGTAGCGGCGGCGGATATGTCGCACAAAGGGAACATCGGCCAGCATCTGCGCCTTTGTGATACCCACGTCTTCGGGTTGGATGGGAGCGCCGACAATAGAGAGGCAACGATACATCTCATCGTAAGTCAGACACTGCTCCTGGAGGCGAGCCTTCAAATCGGGCCAATTACTCTTTAGTAGTTGCATCTGGCGACGCACCTCCTCCTTATCATTATATTTAGCCGTTATCTCAGTCACTCCCAACTCGGCAAATGACTCTTTGGCAAACAACTGCTCGGCATAGGCTCGTACCTCGTCGAGGCTCGGCCAAGCGGCAACGCACTTATCAACATCAAGTGTAGTGAAGTCGCTCTTGTAGGCCTCATCGAACATAGCGCACATAAAGAGCGTGCCGACGCTCACCTGAAAACCGTGCGAGGGGGTTACGCCATTATGAGTATGGTTACGCATATTCCACAAGTGGCTGAACAAGTGGTCGGTACAAGATGCAGGGCGTGACGAGCGAGCCGCTTGCATAGCAAAACCGCTCAACATCAAACCCTCAACCAACGGAGCGATAGCCTCGGGACGCAAAGCCGCAACACCTTCGGGGTCGGCCAACGCCTCCTTCAAACCATCCTGCACGATATGCCACGCCTCGTCGTGGATAGGCTCCGAGCCTACAAAGTCGGCAATAATCCACTCTGCACCTGCGGGAATCTTGGCTGCGAGGTCGGCATAACCTGCTGCGGTCATCTCCTTCGGGGCACGCACCATCACGCCCACGTCGGCCAAAATCGCTTTCGGGGCGGGGCAGGTGAAGGTCTGCTTCATATTCTTATAGGTAATAGATGCGCCAAACGATGAGTAGCCATCAACCGAAGCCGCAGTAGCCACACACATATAGGGGCGCGACTGATGATAGGAGCAGAGTTTGCAGAGGTCGTTGATAGTACCCGAGCCAACCGCCACAGCAATGGCTTCGGTAGAGGCCAAACGTGCATCCAGCATCTCGATAAAGGTCCATTCGGCGTGAAGGTGGGGGTCGGTAAAGATGTAAGGCTCATCGCACTCAACGCCAGCGGTTTGCAGATAGGCATATACAGCCTCACCCGCTACGCGCCAAGTATTCTCGTCGGCCACGATGAGGGCTCGTTTCTCGGGGAACTGCTCTTTGAACATCGAGGGCACTCTGTCGAGGATATCGGTGCCAATCTCCATCGCTGCCGTATCGGTAGCCGCCGCCAATGCTCGTGCTACAAGTTGGTTATTGTTCATAAGAAATAGGTAATTGTTTGAATTTTCGTTTTCCTTTGACAAAGGTAGTGAATAATTCAAAAAATCAAAAGCAAAGAGGGCAATAACCGAGCAGCGAATTAACTACGAAAATATATAGATTAACGAAAATATATAGATTAATGTTGTAAAATACGTCACTCCACCGAGCCGCGAGGCGAGGATTGGAGACTCTAACCTAAATCAGATTTTTAGTGTAGAGATTAACCCGCTACGCGTCTTAATGACGTAAGACAAAATACAACACTAAAGTGGATGATTCCGTTATTTATTGTCTTGCAGTATGAGTGTAACAGCCGCAACCTCTCCGGCGGGGCTTGACGGAGTTACAGCAGGCAGATTCTTACCGCTATATGTATAGAGCGTACACATATCGTAAACGCTTGTCATCTTGTTATAGTCGTTCTTGACCACCTCGCGCAAAGAGGCGGGCACTTTGGTTATGAAATAAACGCGTGTCTTGCCCTCGATTTGCGAAGCCTTAATATTTGCTCCTCCTGATGCTATTACCGCGTACCAATTCTCGCGATATTGCATTTGTGGGGGCTGTTGGGTGCGAGCCGCAACCTCGCATCGGCTACTTACGACGGGGATATCGTGTTGCATTGCAAAGCCGATATTATAAGGGCGAACAGAACGTTTATCCATCTTGTAGGTGTATTCTATAATACTGCCTTCCGACACATTGGGGATGGTAAACTTCACGCGCACGGTAGTATCATTAACCCAACGCGCTTCGATATCCTCCTCTTTTAGAGAGTGTTGCTCAATACCGCCATTAACGAGCGAATACGATGTAGCCTCTATATCTCCAACATAGGCGATTGTATGGCGAGGAGTGGTAGCCTTCTCACAAAAATAGTCAAACGAGATTGTGGCGTGGCGCACACCCTCGGCTCGCAAGATTTTTATTTTGCGACTAATTGTAGTTTGTGACGAGAGCAAAACGCCCTGCTCTTGGAGGTCGATGCGAGAATCAAACAGATAGATATAGGTTTGTTGTAATTCATCCAAGACTACGGCATCGGCATTTGTCACATCTACAGAATATGAACTCTTTTCCAAATCGGCAACTTTGACTTTGCCAAACTTGAAACTCTCTTGCGCCTCGGCGGAAAGTGCCACCGCCACGAGGGCGAGCAGTGCGATTAATCGTTTCATAGCCTCTACATTGTTAGTTGTTTGAGTTTAACCGTAATTGTTGGAGTTGGCCCATTGTCGGGTTTAAGATTCTTTACCTCATATATTTCAATCTTGCACGGTGTGCGGTCAAATGAGCCCGACGAGTGTGCGCCTACATACGACGTCATATAGTTGTTATTTCTCAAAACATCACGTTCTGCGGTGAAATCAACGCCTCGCAGAGTCTGTCGTTCCGATGTTCCTCCAAATGCAGCGTATGTTGGCCCCATCTCTCGATAACCATTTGATGCGGTGTGGTTCATATAGTTATCGTTTGTTGTCGAGATATCCCAAACAGTGTCGTGATACCAAACTTGACAAACACTATGCAGGGTAGGCAGGTCACTTGACAATTCAAAACCTCGTTTAACATCGGGTTTCAGCGTGACGCTCTTTATTTTGTACTCATACTCGATGATTGTACCGACCTCGACGTTGGGAATGATAAACTCCGCCTGCATTGTCTTATCGTCAAGACGATTGAGTTTTATGTTATTCGCATCGAGTTTTACTACTTGTTTTCTATTACCATCCAGCGTATAAGAGTATGCCTTAACGCCCGCAAAGCCGCAGTGCGAGTCCGTCGATGCGATATCGCTATTGAATGGAATCTTAACGTGAGAATACTTTTTACCCTCTTCCGACAAAATCTTCACGCGACGGGTAACGGTCTCCTCCACCAAAAAGTGGCGAGATTTAACGCCCAGAGCCTCGACATTTCCATAATTTGACAAAAAGAACACGTCGCGCAACTCATAGATTACCACAGCCGAAGCATCGGCATCAATCTGATAGGAGGTCTGCCGTAATTCAGACTTTTTGACCCTGCCAAATTCATACTTATGATACGGCAACTGCTCTCCCCATTTGGCAACGTCGGCCATAGTAGTTAAAGGGGCGGATAAAATGGCGATTAACGTCAGTAATAAAATCTTTTTCATAGGTTTTTGGTGTTAATAGTTGAAAACTGTTTCTTACGAGGAATTATATCCCGTATGGCAAAGTTAAGAAAAATTTTCGGGGGGGGGCAAATTAAAACGGAGAAAAATTTGAGAAAGAATAGAAAAAAATAGGGGTTGCAGGGGCAAGGGAGCAGGGGGTGTGCTTATACTTTGTAACCTTTTTGAAAAAAAA
>JAFYRX010000053.1 GCA_017546725.1 Alistipes sp.
ACTCTTCCCGATTGTGGGTGGAGTGCCATTTGTATTTATGATGCGGGCGTAGTCGCCTTATATGGCGAGGTTGTTAATCTCTTTTTGGATTCGGTCCAGGAAGAGTGATGCGTGTGCTCCGTCCATCTGCGTATGGTGGAATTGGAATGATACAGTAAGTGTCGTTTTAAGTAGGCTGCGTCGATATTTGCCCCAAATAAGGAATGGATTATTGAATATTCCGCTATACATACCCACAGCACCATCAATCTCATATTGAGCCAATGCCGATGTGCCTATAACCATACTCTCTTGCGATAGGTCGTGGTCTGTGCAACTCTCGGCTACTTGTCGCGTGAGACGTAGATAATCGCGGTTAAATTGCGTTAAATCATCGCATAAAGGTATGTCGCACGAACTCACCTCGCCAGCGCTATTGGCAACGATTGTATTTACTGCGATTGTGTCATATTGCATCAATTTATCTCCTACGGGCAGAAGATAGAACTCTTTCACAGCGCGCGCGGCCTTGCCAATGCAATAACACATCAGCATATTGAATTTAAGACCTTTTCGGCGGCTTATTCTTACAAGGCGTGATACATTTAGCGTTTTGAAGAATGTTACCATCGGCATAGGAGCCTTCATCCACATCTCAAAGGCGTATGCGCGTGAAGTCTCTTTGGGATTTATCTCTTTCATAAGAAAATAGTTGGAATGTTAATTAGGTTATAATGATTGGGCGTCATACATCTGCTTACCCTCCCCTGCATATAAAGCAAAAAAGGCTTAACTCATCGTTAAGCCTCGGTCGCTGCGGAGAGAGAGGGATTCGAACCCCCGGAGCCTCGCAGCTCAACGGTTTTCAAGACCGCCGCAATCGACCACTCTGCCATCTCTCCAGGGACAAAAGTACGGCAGTTTTTTATATTATCCAAATATTTTAAGAAATTTTTTCAATATTTTTTTTAATTTTATCGCAACACGCTAATAATCAGGCTGAAAAAATAACCATTCGAAAATTTGGATAATTGATTTTTTGTATTAACTTTGTATTACAATTTATACCTAAACTATTAACCTATTAATATTTGCATTATGAATAAGTCGCAATTAATAAATGCGATAGCAGAGGAAACATCTACTTCTAAAAATGAAGTTAAGTCAATTGTCGATACTCTCTTTCGCATAGCGGAATCTACATTGGATAAAGGTGAGAAAGTGGTAATTTCGGGATTTGGTGTCTTCTCTGTGGCATCGGTATCGGAGCGAGTTGGACGTAATCCTCGTACGGGAGAATCGGTGAAAATTGCCGCGCGACGTAATGTTCGTTTCCGCTCAAATATGGATATCAAGTAGCTGATGCATACCGAAGTGGAGTTTTCTCCAGCCTTGGGTTTTGATGTCGTTATACTGCGCAATAGTTTTGGACTATATGCGCAGTTTTTATTTTTAATGAGGCGCTTTGGTGGGGAATTGTCGGGTTGTTGAGGCGAACAGATGAGATTGCATTAATGCATTGTTGCGAATTCAGGGTTTTTACGGCCAAAAATCATCTGAACTTACAATTCGTAGATATATACGGGTATTATGTGTTAATTTGTAAGCGAAATATTTGGCGCTTATTTTTTGGGACAAAGCCTTAATTGAGCAAAAACGTGTCGTTGGGAAAGGAAATTGCGCAGATGGGGATTGTTTTTAGTAAACTTTTTTAATATCTTTGCAATAATATTGCATTGGTGCACGTTATATGATATGCGTGCGGACAACCGTGCATAAACGAGATAGAATAAACAAAAACAGATAAATAACTATGAGTGAAGTAATCAACATCAAAGAGTTGAATGAACGTATCGAGCGCGAGAGTGTGTTTGTGGATACTCTGCGTGCGGAGATGAGTAAGGTTATTGTTGGACAGAGCCATCTGGTCGATACCCTTTTGATAGGTCTTTTGTCTAACGGCCATATCTTGTTGGAGGGTGTGCCGGGCTTGGCAAAGACATTGGCGATTACGACATTGGCAAAGGCCGTAGATGCCGATTTCGCCCGTATACAGTTTACACCCGACCTTTTGCCCGCCGACCTTGTGGGTACGCTTATCTATTCGCAGAAGAGTGAGGAATTTGTGGTGCGTAAGGGCCCCGTTTTCGCTAACTTCGTATTGGCCGATGAGATTAACCGTTCTCCAGCAAAGGTGCAGTCGGCACTTTTGGAGGCTATGCAGGAGCGTCAGGTAACTATTGGTGATGAAACATATCGTTTGCCCGAGCCCTTCCTCGTCTTGGCTACGCAGAACCCATTGGAGCAGGAGGGTACCTATCCGCTTCCTGAGGCGCAGGTGGACCGTTTTATGTTGAAGGCAAAGATTTCCTACCCCAAGAAGCAGGAGGAGCGTGAGATTGTGCGTATGAATCTTGCTGGAGGTGGTATGCCTTCGCCTGCAAAGGTTATTTCTCCTGAAGATATTGTAAAGGCACGCCGTGTAGTGGAGGATGTATATATGGACGAGAAAATTGAGAAATATATCATCGATATCATCTTCGCCACACGCGAGCCCGCCGAGTATAGCCTCGAGAAGTTGCAGCCGCTGATTGCTTATGGAGGTTCTCCTCGTGCCAGCATCTCGTTGGCGAAGGCAGCACGTGCCTATGCGTTTATCCGTCGCCGAGGTTATGTTATTCCCGAGGATGTGCGTGCCGTGTGTCACGATGTTTTGCGCCACCGTATCGGTCTTACTTATGAGGCTGAGGCCGAGAATATCACAACCGAGCAGATTATTACAGAGATTCTTAACAACGTAATTGTTCCATAACCCTATGCTGGAGAACGAGAACGATATCTTAAAACGTGTCCGAAAAATTGAGATAAAGACCAGAGGTCTGTCCAATGAGATTTTCGCGGGAAAGTATCATACGGCTTTTCGCGGACGTGGTATGTCGTTTTCGGAGGTGAGAGAGTATCGTACGGGTGACGATGTACGCGATATCGATTGGAACGTAACGGCCCGCTCTTCGAAGCCTCATATCAAGATTTATGAGGAGGAGCGCGAACTTACGATGATGTTGCTCGTCGATGTCAGTGGCTCACGTATGTTCGGTACGTCGGAGCGACTGAAGAAGAGTATCATTACCGAGATTGCGGCAGTATTGGCTTTCTCGGCGGCGCAGAATAACGATAAGGTGGGTTGTATTTTCTTTTCCGATAAGGTTGAAAAGTTCATCCCGCCCAAGAAGGGCAAGAGCCATATCCTGACCATCATCCGCGAATTGATAAAGTTCCGTCCCGAATCACAGCGTACGGCTATATCGGAGGCGGTACGTTATTTGACCAATGTCAACAAGAAACGTTGTACGACCTTCATCCTATCCGACTTTATGAACTCTCACCGCGACGATGCCGCGTTGGAGGATGCGTTGAAGATTGCTCGCTCGAAACACGATTTGGTGGGCATACGCGTGTGGGATGAGCGCGAAGCGGAGTTGCCCGATGTGGGTATTGTCGAGTTGCAGGATGCAGAGACCGACCGTAAAGTGTGGGTTGATACCTCTTCTGCTCGTGTGAGAGAGCACTATGCCGAGAGTTGGCATCAGCGCGATGAGGCTGTAAAGGAGTTGTTGCGTCGTAATCGTATAGATATGGCAACAATTTCGACAGAGGGCGACTATGTCGCGGAACTTATAAAATTGTTTAAGTCACGATAATGAATAGTTCGAGAATTTTTAGATATAACTCAAAAATTGCGAATGTAGCAGTGGCCTTATGCCTTGTGGTGTTTTTTGCAATGCCGTTGGTGTCGGCGCAGAACCAGGAGGCTACCTCGATTGTGAAGGATAATGCTCCACGCGTAAGCGGTAGTATCGATGTCGATTCAATCGGCATTGGTGACCGCTTTGTCTATTCTATAGAGGTTGAGAAGGATTTGGTGCAAAGTGTGATGTTCCCTTCGTTGATGGGTAAGGGCTCCGATGCCTACGAACTTATTGAGGATATGCCTGTCGATACGCTTGAGCGTGAAGGTCGCCGCCTGAAGATTCGTAAGAGTTATCGTTTGGCCGCATTCGAGGAGGGTATTCATAGCGTTGTGCCGCAGGTGATGTATGCCGACAAGAATATTGTCGATACGTTGTATGGTCCAGATACCTTGTCGTTACTTGTTACGACCTTCCAGATTGACTCTACCTCGCACGCTCCGTTTGATATCAAACCCCAGAAGAATTTGCCTTTCAAGTTGGGTGAGATTACGGGCTATTTGAAATGGACGGCAATCGTATTGCTTGTATTGGCGTTGTTGTTCTATGTGGCAAAACGTATATTGGCTCATTATGGTAAGAATATTTCAGACATATTTAAGCCTGCACCACCTCTGCCGCCCCACGTCGAGGCTCAAATGGCATTGGAGAAGTTGCGTCAGCAACGTCTTTGGCAGGAAGGTGAGCATAAACTCTATTACTCAACGCTTACCGATATCATCCGAGCATATATAGTAGGTCGCTATGGCGTAGGTGCTATGGAGATGACTTCGGATGAAATCATCGAGGCTATGCGTAGTGTAGAGTTGCCGCAGAAGAGTGCAATGGATTTGTCGGATATATTGCGTGATGCCGACCTTGTGAAGTTCGCCAAGGCTGTGCCCGAGGCTGATGAGAACGAGGCTGCATTCCGTGCTGCGTGGGATTTTGTCGAGCAGACCAAGCCCGTAGAGATAGTCGAGGATGATGAGGATGAGTCGCAGCAGAGTGGTAAAACAGAGAAAAAGAGTTAGTGGCTATGATACGAAATATTAGATATGTAGTTTTAGCGTGTGTGGCCGTAATCTTTTTTATGGTTGATGCTTGTGCGCAAAATATGCCCGAGCGAGGCCTTGTGCGTAAGGGTAACAGGCAATTCGCCAAGCAACGTTATGAGCAGAGTGCAGATAGTTATCAGCAGGCTTTGGTTTATGATTCAACATCGTTTGCTGCTAAATATAATTTGGGTAGTGCAATGTTCCGTACCGAGCGCTATGACCGTGCTGAGCAGTTGTTGACAGTGGCGGCAGCAGACTCTTTGCAGTCGGCTGAGGAGCGTGCAGAGGCATATTATAATTTGGGAAATGCCCAATTTGCCCAGCAGAAGTTGCAGGAGGCATTGCAGAGTTATCGTCGTTCACTGACGTTGAATCCAGATGATATGGAGGCAAAATACAATTATGCCTATACCAAGAAGTTGCTTGAACAGCAACAGCAGAATCAGGACCAGAACCAAGACCAAAATCAGGACCAGCAGCAAAATCAAGATAACCAGAATAATCAGAACAATCAAAATCAGAATCAGGACCAGCAAGATAATAACCAAAATCAGGATAATAAGGATAATCAAGACAGTAAGAACAACCAGGATAATCAGGACGATAAGCAAGATAAGCAGGGCCAGCAACCTCCTCGTAGCGGTATGAGTGAACAGCAACAGCAGCAACTCTTGAATGCTATTCAGGCTCAGGAGGACAAAACGCAGGAGAAGTTGGACGAGAAGGCCAAAGGCGTGATTATCAAGGGCCGTAAGAATTGGTAGGTCGATAAGGTCGTTCGTTGCGGCAGAAACTGCGGTTGTTGCTTGACGGGTGTTGGGAAAAGCAGAATATGCGTGTTTAACTAAAGAAAATTTAGAGAAAATTGAAGTTTGCAAATCCATATTTGTTGTGGCTGTTGGTGCTTGTCGTGCCGATGATAGCCTTTTATATCTTTCGCACGTTGAAGGGTGGTGCGGCTATTCGCATATCTTCTGTTGAGGGTGTGCGTAAGGCTCCGCGTACGTGGCGTTATTGGTTTCGCCATCTGCCTTTTGTGTTGCGTTGTGCTGCGTTCGTAGCGATTGTGGTGGCATTGGCCCGTCCGCAGGATATCGAGGAGCAGAGTCGAACAAATGCCGAGGGTATCGATATTATGTTGTCGATAGATATATCGGGTTCGATGCTGGCACGAGATTTTAAGCCCGACCGTATAACTGCGGCCAAGGAGGTTGCGGGTGAGTTTATTGCTGACCGATATGGTGACCGTATAGGTTTGGCTGTGTTTGCTGGCGAATCGTTTACACAGAGTCCCCTTACTACAGATAAGAGTACCTTGCAGACTATGTTGGCACGTATTCGTAGCGGTGTGGTCGAGGATGGTACGGCTATAGGTAATGGTCTCGCTACGGCGATAAATCGTTTGCGTGAGAGTGATGCGAAGAGTAAGGTCGTGATTCTGCTTACCGATGGTGTGAACAACCGAGGCGAAATCGCCCCATTGATGGCTGCCGATATCGCAGCCGATATGGGTATTAAAGTATATACCATAGGCGTCGGAACTCGCGGTAAGGCTCCTTATCCCGCCATCGATATGTTTGGTAATATGACTTTCCAGATGGCCGATGTGGAGATTGACGAGGAGACCTTGGAGGAGATAGCCTCGCGTACGGGCGGAAAATATTTCCGTGCTACGGATAAGGCGAAACTCAAAGCCATATATGACGAGATTAATCAGTTGGAAAAGAGCAAAGTCGAAGTGACAGACCTTACAATCTACCACGAGCAATATCTGCCGTTGGTGTTGTTGGCCATCGTGCTGCTTTTGGTGGAGTTCCTTTTCGGCCAAGTATTACTTAAACGTATTCCTTAGTTATGTTTAGATTTGCTAATAGCGAATATTTATATCTTCTTTTGTTGATGCCTCTGCTGGTGCTTTTTTATGCGCTGGTGGTTCGCCGACGTCGTCATCTGTTGGCGAAGTTTGGTAATCTGGAGTTGCTGAAGGGGTTGATGCCCGACTTCTCGCGTGGCAGACTGCGCTTGAAATTTACACTCTATTTGTTGGCCTTTGCTTGCGTTGTGCTGGCTGCTGCACGTCCGCAGTTCGGCTCGAAGTTGCGCGAGGAGAAGGCTAAAGGTGTTGAGATGATGCTTGTGGTCGATGTCTCTAATTCGATGCTGGCCGAGGATTTTGAGCCTAATCGTTTGGAGCGTACGAAATATGCGATAGGAAAACTCTTTGAGGGTTTGCAGCAGGAGCGTGTTGGATTGGTGGCGTTTGCTGGTGAGCCGAAGGTGCAGTTGCCTATCACATCGGATTATCGTATGGCCCAAGCCTTCGCAAAGCGTCTTTCGCCTACGCTTGTTGGTGAGCAGGGTACGGCCATAGGTAAGGCTTTGCAGTTGGCAACATTGTCGTTTTCGAGCCAAAGTGAGCAGAGCCGCGTTATTGTGCTTATAACCGATGGTGAGAATCACGAGGATGATGCTATCGAGGCCGCTCGTATAGCCAAGGAGCAGGGAATTCGTATCTATACCATAGGTATCGGTACTCCCGAGGGTGCTCCAATCAAGATTAATGGCGAATTTGTTAAGGATGAAAACGGCGAGATGGTAGTGTCTAAACTGAATGAACAGATGCTGGAGCAGATAGCGACATCTACCGAAGGTGCATACGTCAGAGCCACAAAGCAGTCAATAGGCCTTGACGAGATTGTGAAGAGCATCAACGAAATGGAAAAGAGTGAACTCTCGACCATTCGCTATGAGGAGTATAATGAGCAGTATCAGTATCTGTTGGCGGTTGCGTTGGTGTTGCTCTTGTTGGACAACTTTATTCTTTCGCGCCGTAATCCCCGACTGCGTAAGTTTAATATCTTCCGCGAGGAACGAGAGTCAATAGACTCGCAAAACTAAATAGAGAGTAGGGTAGTCTGTAGCCTGTAATCACATAATCCGTATCTTTATCTGTCGTGCGATAGAATTTTTAGATGGGGATTGTGTGATTTTTTGATATTTTTCGTATATTTGGGAAATGAAATCTGCAACATATCCCATAGAGAGCCATCCGCTTAAGCCCTTTCTGCCCGATGGGGCAAGGTTGCTGATACTCGGGAGTTTCCCGCCTAAACGTGAGCGGTGGTCTATGGAGTTCTTTTATCCCAACTTCCAGAACGATATGTGGCGAATTATGGGGCAGATTTTCTATGGCAACAAACACTTCTTCGAATGTAGTGAGGGACGTCGATTCGATAAAGAATTGGTCGTAAAGTTCTGTGCTGAGCAGGGTATAGCATTATATGATGCGGCTTGTGAGGTGCGCCGTTTGAAGGATAATGCCTCGGATAAATTTTTGGAGATTGTAACGCCTACCGACATTGCAGCCATTTTGGCGCAAATACCCTCTTGTGGTGCGATAGTCACTACGGGAGAAAAGGCTACGGAGGCTGTCTCAGCCGCCTTTGGTTGCGAAAAGCCTTCTGTTGGAGCATCGGTGGAGGTGACCTTTGCTGGACGTCAGGTGCGTTTGTGGCGTATGCCCTCATCCTCGCGAGCCTATCCTATGGCGGTTGAGAAGAAGGCCGAGGTGTATCGGAAAATGTTGGTAGACGAAGGGTTGTTAAAAGTGTAAAATCAGTAAAAACGTAAAATGATATGAAAAGAGTAGTTCTATTATTTATCTCGCTTTGCTTGTGTCTTAATGCTGTGGCACAGACTCCAATTCGTATAGGTATTATTGGCCTTGATACGTCACACTCAACAGCCTTCACCGAATTGGTGAATTCTGGTAATGAGGCTTGGGCCGAGGGCTTTAAGGTCGTAGCGGCATATCCCTACGGCTCGCAGACTATTGAGTCGAGTTACAAGCGTATTCCTGAATATACCGATAAAGTTAAACAGCACGGTGTTAAGATTGTAGACTCTATTGCCGATTTGCTCAAAGAGGTCGATTGTGTATTGCTTGAAACCAACGATGGCCGTCTGCATTTGGAGCAGGCTGTCGAGGTGTTTAAGGCGGGCAAGATTTGTTTTATTGATAAACCGATAGGTGCTACACTGGGTGAGGCCATTGCAATTTATGCTATGGCTGATAAATACAATATCCCTATCTTCTCGTCTTCGGCTCTGCGTTATTCGCCCATTAATCAGCAGTTGCGCAATGGTGAATTGGGTAAGGTTATCGGTGCCGATTGTTACTCTCCGCACACTGCCGAGCCTACCCATCCCGATTTCGGTTTTTATGGCATACACGGTGTTGAGACTCTCTATACAATCTTGGGTACAGGCTGCCAGGCTGTAAATCGATTATCTACCGAGCAGGGTGATGTTATTACGGGTTATTGGGATGACGCCCGCATCGGTACATTCCGTGCCATCGTGCAAGGCCCGCATATCTATGGCGGAATGGCTTATACCGACAAGAAAGCCATTGTTGCTGGTGGTTATGTAGGCTATAAAGTCTTGTTGGAGCAGGTGTTGAAGTTCTTTAAGACGGGTGTTGCTCCCGTCAGCAAGGAGGAGACATTGGAGATTTTTGCCTTTATGCGAGCATCTAATCTGAGTAAGGAGCGTGGAGGCAAGATGGTAACTCTCGACGAGGCATTCAAGCAGGGCGAGAAGGAGGCTAAACGTCTGCTTAAACAATATGCAAAGTAGGTTTTCGCCTACCTGTAAATCCAAAATGAAATTGAAACAACTAAAACTACTACAATAATGATTAGCAGAAAAGATTTTCTAAAACAGGCATTAGTCGGTGCTACAGCCTTGTCGCTGGGGCGTGTGGCTACGGCTCAAGCCGCAATGACACAATCCGCTGCATCATACAAGAGTGTTGCAGGCGCAAACGAGAAGATTCGTATAGGTGTTATAGGTGTTAATTCGCGAGGTCTTGCCATTTCGCAGTGTCTTGCAAAACTTCCAGAGTGCGAGATTACTTGTATTTGTGATGTAGATTCGCGTGCAATTACAAAATGTCAGCAGGCTGTTAAGGCAATTACAGGTAAAACACCTCGTGGTGAGCGCGATATTCGTAAGATGTTGGAATCTAACGATTTTGAGGCAGTAGCCATCGCTACGCCCGACCATTGGCACGCACCTGCGGCAATTATGGCTATGCAGGCGGGTAAGCACGTATATGTTGAGAAGCCTACAAGCCATAATCCTGCAGAGAACGAGATGCTTATCCGTGCTACATCAAAATACAATAAGGTTGTCCAGGTGGGTAACCAGCGTCGCTCTTGGCCCAATGTAAAGGCGGCTATCGAGGAGGTGCGTGGTGGCTCAATCGGTCGTGTGCAGTATGCCAAGTCGTGGTACGTGAATAATCGTCCATCAATCGGAACAGGCAAGGTTACGGCTGTCCCTGAATGGTTGGATTGGGATTTGTGGCAGGGCCCTGCTCCTCGTACAGAGTATCGTGACAATATTGTACACTATAATTGGCATTGGTTCTGGAATTGGGGTACAGGTGAGGCTTTGAATAATGGTACTCATTTCGTCGATTTGATGCGCTGGGGACTCGATGTGGAGTATCCTACTAAGGTTAGTTCTGTTGGTGGCCGTTACCACTACAATGATGACTGGGAGACGCCCGATACTCAACTCATAACCTATCAGTTTGGCGACAAAGCCTCTGGCTCGTGGGAAGGCCGCAGTTGCAATCGACAACCCGTAGATACTAACAGTTGCGGCGTTGCATTTTATGGCGAAAAGGGAACGCTCTTCTTGGGTGGAGGTAATGCCTACCAGATTAACGATATACAGGGTAAATTAATTAAGGATGTAAAGAGTGAACTTACATTCGAGGATGGTAATTTGCTCAATCCCTCTGAGGCGTTGGATGTGTTCCACTTCCGTAATTGGTTTGATGGCATCCGTAAGGGTGTTGCGCAGAATTCTAATATTGTCGATGCTTGTATCAGTACTCAGTTGGTACAATACGGTAATATCGCTCAACGTACAGGCCAATCTTTGGAGATTGACCCCGTAAGTGGTCGTATTCTTAACGCTAATGCCGAGATTAATAAACTCTGGGGACGTAAATACGAAAAGGGCTGGGCTCCTAAATTATAGAATCTATAATTAAACTTTAGATTAAACGGCTGTCGCAACTATGGAAGTTGGACGGCCGTTTTGTTTTGTTGCAATGGTCGTATGTAGGGCGGTAAAGGCATAAGTTGTCCAAAATGTAGCGATAGGGCGAGAGAATAACTAATTTTCAAAGCCTAATTTTTGAATTTTGAATTTGATTTATGTTATCTTTGCAGAGTAAATAACCGCATTATGGATTTTATACCTTTTACATTTATTGATTTTATCGACATATTGCTTGTTGCGTCGCTGATGTTTGGTATCTACCGAATGACTCGAGGCACAAATGCTCCATATATTTTTACGGGAATTATCGTTATATATGTTATATGGGTGGTGGTGCGAGCGCTCAATATGGAGTTGTTGCAGACCATTCTGGGGCAAGTTATTAGTGTCGGTATGATTGCGATAATTATCCTCTTCCAACCAGAGTTGCGTAGTTTCCTGCAAATGATTGGTCGTCGTCGAGGTGTATTTAACTTTATTAACCGAATCTTCGACCGCACATCAAATGAGCCGACGCTGAATCCTATCGTGACGGCAGCCGTAGAGATGGCTTCGACCAAGACGGGAGCCCTGATTGTATTGGCGCAGCGGAGTGATTTGAGCGATATTATCGATAGCGGTATTACTATCAATGCTCAACTTTCGGTGCCTTTGTTAGAGAATATATTCTTCAAGAATGCGCCTTTGCACGATGGAGCCGTTGTTGTGCAGGATAATCGTGTTGCGGCAGCCAAATGTATATTGCCCGTAACGCAGTCCAACGTGCCTAAATCGTATGGTACACGCCACCGTGCCGCAATAGGTATAACCGAAACGTCGGATGCTATCGTGGTTGTTGTGTCGGAGGAGACGGGAGGAATCTCGGTTGCATCAGGCGGTAAGATTGAGCGTAATATCGCACCGCAGAATCTGGCTAAAGTGATATTATCTCATATGGAGGAGAAACAAAAAGAAAAAGAGTAACAATCGTTACTCTTTTTTTCTGTGGAATTATCTCCTATATCTTATAAATGTAGTCTGTCATCGAGCGCATCTTGTTTGCAGACTCTTCGCTTTCAAATAATCCAAATAAAGCCGAGCCACTACCCGACATTGAGGCATATATCGCTCCGGCATCCAATAATTTTTGCTTTGCAGTTTTGATTACAGGGTGCGCAGCAAAGACGGAAGTCTCAAAATCATTTTTAATCAGTCCCTGCCACTCTGAAATGGGGCGTTTGATGCGCTCCGTAAGCGCAAGTTCTGGCATTTCGGGCTTAACTCCCGCATAGGCTTCGCGTGTAGATACGCTCTCGTTGGGTTTGATTATTACAAGCCACAAACCTTCTAGGTTTACATCTATGGCGGTCATCTGCTCGCCACGACCTTCACATAGTTGAGGTGCGTTACGAACAAAAAATGCAGTATCGCTACCTAACTCCGCAGCGCGGGCAATTAACTCCTCTTCTGATAATCCTAATGAAAATATCTCGTTGATACCCATAATTACTGCAGTACCATCAGCCGAGCCACCACCCAGACCTGCACCGAACGGAACTCGTTTGTCGAGAGTGATATCGACGCCAGCAACTCCATATCGTTGTTGCATAAGTTTGGCGGCCTTGACACAGATATTATCCTCTGCAGGGCAATCTACCGTAAGGCCTATACCGTGAAATTCAATCTCCTTGTCGGCTCTCTCCTCTATCTCTACTACGTCGTATAATCCCTCGACGGGCAGCATTATTGTCGAAAGGTCGTGATATCCATCCTCGCGGCGGCGCAGAACATCGAGGCCGAGGTTTATCTTGCAGTTTGCTTTAATCTTCATTGTTAGTTTGTTTTAGGGTTTATTCATAGAGCGAAAGTACATCGTTCAGCGCATTGCAGAGAGTTGTGCGCAGATTCTCTAAGCGAGTACTCCAGTCCTCCAGAGTCTCATCACCAGCATCACTTACAATTTTAATCATCTCTATTATGGGCTTTGCGGAGTTGTTCTGCTTCGAATAAAAATCTATTGCCCTGACGATGGCATAACTCTCCATATCGAAACAGTCGTATGGCTCCAAAAGTCGTAGTTGTGAGGGTGGGGTATCGACTCCTATAAAATTATCCGAAGAATATATTGACTGCTCTGCGGTGCCCGTTGCAAGGCGTACGGGTTCTGTAGCGAATGGCGAATCAATATAAATATCTCCTTGCGCAACAGTGCTTGGTCGCAAGACACTACCAGCAGGATGTTTCGATGAGCCGCACGTTCCCAGATTTATTACTACTTCATACTCTCCCTTTTGTAAGGCAGAGAATGTGGCTTCGAAAGCATTGAGTTTACCTACGCCCGTCAGTGCGATGTCGCAACGTCTGCCAATCTGTTCCAGCGCTTTATCGCCCAACTCTTCGGCTACGGCTATCAGTAATAGTATTTTATTCTTTGACATCTCTTTGGTGATGCTATGTGATTAACAATAAAAAAACGAATACCCGATTTCTTACACGGGTATTCGTTTAATCTATTTGCTCGACAAGGTGGCCTACCCGCATCAGGTTCTCGCCCCTTGCCTCTGTTTCGTGAGGATTACTCCTTGCTTGCAGTAGCCTCTGCAGCCTTATCTGCAGCGTACAACTCATTCATCTTTGCCAAAACAGCATCGCTGATATCCAATGCCTCGGCAGCATCCAAAAGCGCAGTTGCGTTTACAACCATCTTGTACTTCTTGTCTGCGTTTACGGCCTGAATTGAACGCATAATGAGGTCCTGGCTACGGTTTGAGAATACCAAGTTCTCCTCGTCGAGAGCCTGTGCCTCCTTTTGAGCGTTAGTCTGGTAGTTGGCAATCTTCTTCTCGATATCAGCCTGCTGCTTCTGTGCGTCGGCAGTTGTGATAAGGCCCTTTGAGTACTTCTCCTGCAACTGTGTAGCCGCATACTGCAAATTCTTCTCCTTCTGAGCCCAAGAGTTCTGAGCCTTTTGAGTCTTCTCCTGCAAAGCCATACCCTCAGTCTTGAAGATTTCGCTCTCGGCCAAAACGTAATCAATTCTTACGTATGCCAAATCACCCTCAACAGCCTCAGCGACAGTTGCCTGTGTCTCCTCTGCGGGTGCTGCTGTCTTATTCTCGCAAGCAACAAGTCCCATTGCTACAACGAGTAGTGTCAAAAAAACTTTTTTCATCGTTTTGCTATCTTATTTTTTGAAATTATTTTTGTGTCGAAATACGCAACAACTGACAAAGATAGAAAAAAATATTTATTTTTGTCATAATAATCTGCTAAATTTAGTTTTATGTACGAATATATATCAGGGCGTGTTGCCGAAATAGCCCCTACCTATGCCGTCGTGGAGGCTGCAGGCATAGGATATTATATCAATATCTCGTTGCAGACCTACTCTGCTATCGAGAATCAGGAGTCTGCGCTTTTGTATCTGCACTTTGCCGTACGCGAGGATGCTCATATCTTCTATGGTTTTGCGACCAAGATGGAGCGCGAATTGTTTCGCCAATTAATCAGCGTATCGGGTGTTGGTGGCAATACTGCAAGAATGATTCTTTCGACATATTCCACCTCGGAGTTGCGTAATATCATAGCGACCGAGAATGCTGTTTTGCTCAAGAATGTCAAGGGCTTAGGCCTTAAGACAGCGCAAAAAATCATTGTCGAGTTGAGTGGCAAGATGTTGGAGTTGGGTGCGAGTGACGATGTACAACCTCGTATGGGTATGGTCGATAACTCTATTGTTACCGAGGCTGTTGCAGCGCTGGTTATGTTGGGTTTCCAAAAGACGGCATCCGAGAAGGTTGTAAAGGCTATTTTGGAGGAGACGCCAACGGCTGCGGTAGAGGATGTCGTGCGTCAGGCTCTGCGACGTTTGTAATTTTATGACGGAATTTTTACGTTCTTATATAAATATCGGTAAGGAAATTGGTTGAATCGATATTTTTGCTTAAATTTGCACGATTATAGAGTTATGAAGTTGCGATTAATCATAATGGCTTTGGCCGCAATGTGTTTGGCACTTGTCGTTGGATGCAACGAGGAGGATACCGTTTTGACCTCACAGCAGGAGCAAATTGTGCGTTATCTTACCTCGTCGCACAATCCCCGTTTGATAGCGGAGCAGGAGGTGCCAAATTCGATGGTTGCCAATCCTCCATTTTATGAGCGAATAAATACAAGTGTTTATCGCTATATCGCTACTTATTACGACGCAGGCCGTAGTTCCAAGCGTAAGGTTAAGGTAGGTGATGAGGTTGAGTTAATCTTTGAGGCCTATGAATTTACGGGTAATGCGCCGTCGCTCAATGCGCTCTATTATACCAACAATGCCGATTTGATTGCAAAATTGGAGGAGAACGGTCTGAATACAGAATTTTGGACAGCGGAGCCGTTAAAAGTAAAAATAGGCTCTGGTGATATAATAAAAGGCATCGAGACTTCGTTGATAGATTGTCGCGAGGGCGATGTTGTTGAGGTTTATTTGGCCTATGATATGGCATATGACAAGCACGTTGTGGGTGTTGTCCCCAGCAAGTCGAGTGTCGTGTGGGCATATCAAATCAAGAGCGTAAGCGATAATTAGTGTACACGGTTTCCTCCGCTTTGCTTATATAGATAATAGGCTGGTGGTGTGATGGGCGAGATAAGGTGCATATAGATAAGAATTTAATAGGAAGAAGCATATAATAAGATATGAAATTTTTACACAGTATATTTTGTTTTGTAGGTCTGTCGTTGGCCTTCGCATTGTCGTCTTGTGTTAAGACTAATGAGATGGAGTTCAATGAGATTGAGCGTATAGCGCTTGAATCGTGGATGAAGATTAACCGTCCTGACCTGTTGGAGAACTACCAGCCCATTGGTGGATATTATGTCGAACTTCTTGACGAGGGTGTTGCTGATAGTATGCCGGTGCGTCACGACAATGCCTGGTTGTGGTTTGATGTAACTTGCCGCGATTTGGCGGGTAATATCGTTTTGACTCGTAATTCGGAGTTGGCTCGTATGCAGAACTCTTATACCGAGCACACTCACTATGTGCCGTTCTTCCTATTCTGCGGTAACGACAATACCTCAATGCCCGAAGGTACTTACCTTGCATTGCGTAATAAGTTGAAGATTGGCGATAGCGAGTATGCAGTGCGCTACGGAACAAAGATGCGCCTTTATCTGCCTTCATCAATCGCAGCAGGCGAGGATGGTATGCAGGGTGATGGAGGTTATGAGGGCCAGTATGATTTGGACTCTAATCGCCCGATGATTGTCGATGTCGAGGTTTGGGGCCACATTAATAATCCTGTTGCTTATGAGGACCAGTGGATTAAGGCTTTTGCAGAGGCTAACGGCGGTTTGGCACCCGAGGATGAGGATGATGGCGAGGCTGCTGCAAAGCGCAGAACTTATATGCGTACGCGTGCCGATGAGGAAGCCGAAGAGGAGGTTGTATATGATAATATGTGGCGTCAGCCTGTGGATTCTATCGCAGCATTGTATGTCAATTATCTTTATACCCCCAAGCAGCGTTTAGAGTTTAATTGTTTGGGTACTGATACCCTCTTGTACAACGGTCAGACTGAGTATAAGACAGGTAAAATATATGGCACTAAGACGCTGGAGCAGATTAACAAAGAGGTTGATGAGGCTCTTTTGGAGCGTTTTGGCGAGGGCTTGCATCCTGCTGATGCCTACCCCGTGGATTCTGTGACAAATGCCAAGATTTGGTATGTGACACGTCTGTTGGATGGTTTTATTATCGATACCAATATCCCGGAGGTTAAGAAAATCATATATGATGACGAGATTACCGATGAGGTGGGTACTGCGTTGGATTTCGTAACATCTACACCCGAGTCTAACTCGTTGGTAGATGCGTGGATATACTCTATCCCGCAGATGAAACTCGGAGCGTGGAATGCCATCTTGACAGGTTCATCAAATGCTTATGGTGCAACAGGTGTTTCGGGTTCTACGATTACCTCTTCATCTTCTTCGTCGGCAATGCAAAATTATTACGACTACTATAACTACTATAATTACTATAATAGTTATTACGGTAATAGTTATTACAACAACTATTACAACAATTATTATGGCTATGGCGGTTATGGCGGCTATCCCGGATATGGTTATGGTGGTTACTACGACAACTACTATAATAACTATTATGACAGTTATTATTACAATAACTATTATAATAATTCATACTATTACGACGATACCGAAACAACTACCACTATCACTACCGAGGTGCATCCCTATTCGCCTATGTTGTGGCAGATTTATATCGAACACCAAGATGAGTAATAACTCAGTAGCGAATGTAGTGTAAAGCCGTATAACCTAGTATATGGAACAAAAAGAGGAGTGTCCCCAAGGATATTCCTCTTTTTTTTGAATTTTTTTAATTAAAATTTTGCAGAAACGAAAATATGTAGTATCTTTATGTTGTAAAGAGTGCAACTAAACAAATTGTGTACTTAATTCAACAAAATTATAAACCTAAAAATAGTTTCATTATGATTATTACATTTAACGAACTGCGCCGCATTAAGGACAAGTTGCCCAGCGGAAGTTCACAGCGTATCGCTGATGAATTGGGAATCGATGTAGAGACTGTACGTAATTATTTCGGTGGAAAGCACTTGGAGGCTAAGGCTTGCTCTGGTATCCATATCGAGCAGGGCCCCGATGGTGGTGTAGTTACATTGGACGATACTGCTATTCTTGATGCTGCAATGCGCATTTTGAACGAGAATAAGTAAGTCTTATTGCAAGTATTAGAGCCGGATTTTCATAAGTCCGGCTCTTTTTGTAGCCATATGCCAGTATGGCTGTTGAATCGAATTCGTAATCAAAAAAAGTTGTTGAAATGAAGAAGTTAATATTCCCGTTGGTGTCGGCTTTGATGCTTTTAATGGGGCAGCAGGCTGTTGCCGTAAAGTATGTAGATGCTCAGTCGCTGACGTTTTTAGGCAAGATGTGCGAGACTACCAATCCGTATCATCGTGTTGAGGTAGATGCCTATTCTACGCTTAATAATACAGAGAAAAACTTGTTGCGTACCGCTGCGGGTTTGGCCGTGGCCTTCGAGACTAATTCTACTTCGGTATGGGTTAAGGCTAAGGTGGGTAATCATAGTACAGCGACAGGTATGCCGCGTGCTGCAGCCGAGGGTTTTAATATGTATATTGATGTCGATGGCGAGTGGATTTGGGCTGCGTCAAGGGCTAATGCGTCGGGAAAGAATGCGGATGGTACCGAGAAGATGGATGCACCGTTGCGCCTCATTGCTAATATGGATAACACAATGAAGCGATGCATAATCTATTTGCCACTATTTACTGAACTCTCGCACCTCGAAATCGGTGTAGATGATAGTGCCGAACTTCGTGCTATCGAGAATCCGTTTCGCCATAAGATTGTAATCTTTGGCTCGAGTTTTACTCACGGTTCGGCAGCCTCGGCCGCAGGTATGACCTATCCTGCATTCCTTTCTCGCCAGACAGGACTCTATCTCTGCTCGTTGGGAATGTCAGGCAATAGCAAGTTGCAGAAGACTATGGCTGAGATTATGGCCAAGTCGGATGCCGATGCTTTTATCTGCGATGCATTCTCAAACCCGACTACTGAGATTATTGGCGAGCGCATTCGTCCCTTTATTGAGACTATTCAGGCCAAGCATCCCGATAAACCTATTATATTCCTTGAGACTATCTATCGCGAGAGTCGCAATTTTGACCAAAATTCCGAGAAGTTTGAGGCTAATCGTATTGCCTACGTAAGGGAGTTGATGGAGCAAATAGTTAAGGAGTATGATAATGTGTACTATGTAGATGCCCAGAATCAAACTGGTACTGACCATTTGACCTCTGCCGATGGCACACACCCTTATTCGTGGGGTTATAAGCGTTGGGCTGATGCTATCCAGAAGCCTATTACCAAGATTCTAAAGAAGTATGGTATAAAGTAAGGCATTATGCATACAAAAGAAGTTGCCTAACAAGGTGCTTTCTGCGTTACGCTCGCTCTCAAAATGCTCATTTACGCCGAGTAAACTGCGCTTTTTCGAGCATCGCAGGCCTAAAAATCCCTCTTGTTATACAACTTCAAGCAAGAGAGGTTGCCACAACTAGACTTGTTGGGCAACCTCTTTTTGTTTCCTGATTATTTCAAATCACGTATATTATTCTCTACAAACACCCATTTCTGTTCCAGATATTCAATCATACGGTCAATGGCGCTGTCCGATTCGATGAATTCGTCACCATTCTCACGACGATTGTCGTCTATCAAATTCTGTTCGTGGATAAACCAGTTGGCCTCTGCCGAGAGACGCATATATTCTCTCTGCTCGTTGATGTAGTTAATCAGTTCGGGTAATAGGGGTTGAATCTCCTCCCATTGCTTAATAAGCGTCTCTCTGTATGGCGCATATTTTCGCATCTGGGGTTGATATACATAATTTTTGTTTACCCAACCGTTGGCCGTATCTGGTAGATATGACCTATAATCAAAATCCCAGGGTGGTCCGCAGTACCACTTGTCGTCGTTCTTATCCTTAAAAGTATACCAACTGTTTGGGCCGTTAGGTTCTGGCGTGCCCGAAAGTTCAAATACAAGCCATTGTGCTGCCCACGATGGCATATCAATGTATTGCTTCATCACATCTGTCATATCCTCCGATGTGCCGAGTAACTTATCAACTTTGAATAGATAATCCTTGATGTAGTCGTGTTGTGCTTGGTTGCTCTCGTCAATTTTAGGCTTTTTTATATTTGCTCTGTGAGAGCCACCTTGTAGATAGGGTAGTGCCCAACCCCATTGGTCGGCATCTGAGCCTCTGTCCAACTCTATGATATATCCGCCTGTAATTGCCTCGCCTTCGGTGTCCGTAGGCTGCATCTCGTTTATGTTTACGCGGTCATCATCAATACGAACTTGCTCAACTAATTGATATACACCTCGATGTCTGCCGTTCAAAATCAGTTCTACGTGATAGAAACGTGGCGTGTATTTTATACCAGATAGATGGCTCGAAATCCACCACGCAACATTGTTACGCAACAGAGTCTTATCGCGATAATTACTAATAAGTACCCATTTTTTATGTTTTGGCATACCCAATAGTTTCTTCTTTTCGTTGAGACTGATGGTGTACGATGGTTTCTTTTTAAATGTATCCCACGAAGAGTTTCCACGCCCGTGAATGCGCATATCCATCTTTTCCAATCCAGGTAAATCATCCGTACCCTTAATCTCAATCGTTGCATCTTCGTAGTTGTCTTTATCCTTGACCTCTTGTCCCGATGCAGTGTTGATATACATAATGGGCAGGCCTGTAAAATTTTTCAACTCGATAGTGTATACTTTCTCAGTTCCCGTATCGGCACAAGCCGTTACAGTTACAGGATTGGTGAAATCGTAAGGCGTAGAGTTTTTGTGCTCTACTCCATTTACATAGATAGTCTTGGCGTCGCTGTTAAACTCTACATATAGTTTAGTGAGATTGGCGGGCATCATATACGGCCTCGTGTGGTCGTACATTACGTTATATACCCTTTCTGTAAATACGCTGTTCTCGTCTGGCTTTATAGTAATGGTTTCGCTCAATCCAGCATTGCGATGTATTGGGAATACAATGCTTGTGATGTTGTAATTAGTATCGCACTTTTCTTCTTCCTCCTCGTCTTCGGGCTTTTCATCATTATTGTCTGGCTTGTTAGGCTCGTCAGGTTGTTCTTGTCCGTTGTCGGGAGGTGTTGGGGCTGAGGTGTCATCTTCACTGCACGCAATTAGTGCAGTCGCCAGAACTATCGCGGCCAGCAATAGTGTCAATAAACGAGTGTTTGCCTTCTTCATAATGCTAAAATTTTAAGGTAAACAATTGGTATTATTCCAGTCTTTCACAAATTTAGTCAAAATATCACATAAATCAATATGTTTGGCGAGTTTTGTTATTATTTTAACAGCAAAATATGGCATATATCCTTTGTGTGTCATTTTGTCGGACAAAATGGCAGATTTTGCGTTGGTTGTGTCAGTTTTTTGTGCCATAATTAAGCCTTGTCGGCCTATTTTGTATGAAAACAATGTTTGGTATAACCTTTGTTTGTATTTATTTCGACAGCCGATGATGCTGATAATGCTAATCGGGCGACAAGAAACAGAAATAATAATAAAACAAATAAAACATTACTACTATGGGAAAGATTATTGGTATTGATTTG
>JAFYRX010000054.1 GCA_017546725.1 Alistipes sp.
GCTCTTCAGGGGTAATAGTGCCGAAATTATGCCAAAAACCAAGAGATAATGCAGGTAGCATTACTCCAGATTGCCCACAACGGCGGTAGGTCATCTCTGCATAACGATTTGGATTGGCTTTGTACATATACTTAACACTAAGATTTGCTTATCAATATCTTTCTCCGTTACAATCCCCAATCTGCGGCGTTGGCCTTGCCCTTGGGGGCATTGGGGACATTGGCGAAGAATGTGAAGCCTGTCAGGCGCTCCAACTCCTCGACCGACATCATATCGGCAGCCGTAGGCTTGCGCCCTTTGGCCGAGTAGTGACCAACGACAAATGCTGCACACTTCAACTCATCGGCTTTACACTCTCTGACACTACGGCCCGTCTTACCACTACGAGTTCGCAACAGGACCTTATAATAGGCTGTCGGTACGCCGACCTTCTCGCCATCGTTCTTATTAACGGTAGTCGTAGCCTTGACCTCCAAACCCGAAGCATCGGCATAGTCATCGAATAAGCAACCCGTCACAACATACAATGTATCAGCACACGACTGCTTGTCGGCAAAGCGTTCCCAATTATTCCACGCACCATTCGCGGCGTTGAATCCCACCTGCAACTGCGGCGCGATATTGCTCGCGTAGAAGGTTTGGCGATTGGCCTGCTCACTCGTTGTACGCTCGGCAGAGCCCACCAAATGGCCACGCGTATATTCTCCATAGGAGCGGCGCAACAATGGTTGGATATCCATCGGCAACGTGGGGTCAAAGATGAAGGCATCACTGCGAGGGGCCTCTCCCTTATAACTTGGGTGCATAGGTGATGCAACCCACACAGGGCAACGGTGCTCGCTACTGTAGCAAACGGTATAGTTACGACGGCTATCGTCGCACATATGGTAGGTCGTATATAAATCATCGTGCTCCACCTCGGCTGGCAACTCGGCCCAACCCTCACGCAAGGTCTTGTACTTTGACTTTTTTGCAATGGGGGCTGATTCATCCTTTGCAGGTTTTGCGGGCACGGTTTCCGTTGTAGGGGTTTCCGACTTGGAAGCGGAAGCATCCGATGAAGATAACGGAGCGGCAACTTGCTCTATATTATCCGTTGCTGGCTCTTCAGCGGCCAACTTCTCTTCGTAAAGATATTTACACCCGAGCAGGAGAAGCACTATACCCAGATAGAGCAATTGACGTTTGCCCCCACGAGGTGCTTGACTCCTACGCCCCTTACGGCGAGTTCTGCTACGAGATGTGCGTTGATTTATCATAATTACTTTTTTATTCTCTGTTCTGCGAATCAATCCATATAGTCACAGGGCCATCATTGACCAACCCCACCGCCATATCGGCACCGAAACTACCCGTCGCAACACTTCGGCCCAAAGCCTTCTCAACCGAAGCCACAAACTTCTCGTACATAGGACGCGAGATAGACTCCCCCGCCGCACGGAAATAGGATGGACGGTTGCCCTTCTTGGTAGAGGCGTGCAGAGTAAATTGGCTCACAATCATCACTTCGCCTTCGACCTGATTTACGTCGAGATTCATCACACCCTCTTCGTCGTCGAATATGCGCAGACGCAACAACTTGCCAGTCAGCCACTCGATATCCTGCTCGCCATCGGCCTCCTCGATGCCGACAAAGACCAACAAACCGTGCCCAATGCGAGAATACTCTGCGCCGTCAATCTCTACCGACGCCTGCTTTACACGTTGAATCAAAAGTCTCATCGCTTCGCCTCGGTTTACATAGTTTCAAAATATTGCCACAGATTATCCTTTGCGGGAGTGGGTGCTACGACCTTCAACGGTTCCTTGCGCACGGGATGGATAAACTCTATGCTACGCGAGTGCAACGATATTCCGCCATCGGGATTCGAGCGCTTGGCTCCATACTTCAAGTCACCCTTGATAGGGCAACCGATTTTAGATAGTTGGGCGCGAATCTGATGGTGGCGGCCCGTAAGCAACTCCACCTCAACCAGAGTATAGCGTGTCGAACAGCCCAGCATCTGGTAATTGAGTTGTGCAAGTTTACCGTCGGCCTTGGGTTTATCGTAGGCACGAGAGCGGTTGGTGCGGCCATCACGCACGATATAGTGCTTGAGACTACCCTCCTCGGGGTTGGGTGTAGCCTCGGTTATGGCCCAATAACGCTTATGGATTTGGCCCGTGCGAATCATCTCGTTGAGGCGTGTGAGAGCCTTTGAGGTCTTGGCAAAGAGCACGGCTCCGCTGACGGGGCGGTCGATACGATGCACCACGCCCAAAAAGACGTCGCCCGCCTTATGGTCACGCACCTTAATCATAGCCTTGATTTCGGTCTCCAATGCATCGTCGGTATCGCGGTCGGGCTGTACCAAATCGCCGCATCGCTTATTAACAATCATCAAGTGGTTGTCCTCGTAGAGTATATCTTTGGGATTAAACATATCTCGTTAAATTATTTTAGCGTAAATGAAAAGGGCATAAGGTCGGCAGCCGAGCCTACAACGCTGGCACTACCACCGCCCGACATAATAATTCGCATAGGAGAGCCTTGACGGCGCTCGACATCGAGCAGAGTCTGACGGCATCCGCCACAGGGATAGCACTCGCCGTCCGACGTGTCGGATGCAATAGCCAACGCCTCGATAGGCTCATCTGCATAATTCGACTGATAGAAGTAGAGCAACGAACGCTCGGCACACATACCCGACGGAAAGACCTCGCTCTCGCTGTTGGCCGCCGAGATTATACGTCCACCCACAAGGCGAGCCGCAGCCCCAACGTGAAAGTTAGAGTATGGCGCATTGGCCCTCTGGCAAGCCTTCAGAGCAGCCTCGACCAACTCGCGGTCAGCCCCCGACATATCGTCTATTGCAGCATAATGCTCGTAGCACAAAGTAATCTCTCTCTGCATAGCAAATATATTACGTTTATAACGTACAAAAATACAATATTCGGCGCAATACACAAAATCATACAACAAAAGAACTGCAACAAAGCGAATATTTATGGTCGGTAGTAGATTTTTCACTATCTTTGAGGCGTAAAACACGCAAATACAAAACAACATATATGGCAAGACGCAAAAAACAGAACTATCCCTTAATCGAGGCGTTGGAGATTACCACGCTGGCAGCCGAGGGCAAGGCTATGGGCCGCTACAACGAGCAGGTGGTATTCGTACCGATGACCGTGCCGGGTGATGTGGTAGATGTACAGATTCGCAACAAGCGCCGCCGCTTTATGGAGGGCGTAGTTGTAAACTATGTGAAGCGTTCACCGCTTCGCGAGGAGCCCTTCTGCCCCCACTTCGGTGTGTGCGGAGGTTGCAAGTGGCAGAATCTACCCTATGAGGAGCAGTTGCGATTCAAGACCGAGCAGGTGCACGACCAACTATCACGCATTGGCAAGATTGAACTTCCCGAAATCAAGCCCTGCCTGGGTTCGGCAAAGCAACAGTTCTACCGCAACAAATTGGAGTTCACATTCGCCGACAAGCGTTGGCTTACATATGAGGAGATTGCCGCCGCAGGTGATATAGAGCGTCAGCCAGCATTGGGCTTCCACATACCCAACTGTTTCGACAAGGTGCTGGATATCAACGATTGCTATCTGCAGGCCGAGCCGTCGAACAGCATACGCAAGGCCGTAAAGCAGTTCTGCATCGACAACGGTTACTCGTTCCACAACTGCCGTGAGCACGCCGGCTTGATGCGTAACATCATCATCCGCACAGCCTCAACGGGCGAGGTGATGGTAATCGTGGTATTCAACGAGAACAACCAGGAGCGCATCGTAGCGTTGATGGAGATGCTCAAGGAGCAATTCAAGGAGATTACATCGCTATTCTATGTAGTAAATACCAAGTGGAACGACTCGATAGGCGACCTGGAGCACGTCTGCTACTACGGCAAGGACCACATCATCGAGCAGATGGAGGGTTTGCAGTTCAAGGTGGGCCCCAAATCGTTCTACCAGACCAACTCGGAGCAGGCATACGAACTCTACAAGGTAGCCCGTGAGGCAGCCGACCTGAAGGGTGACGAGGTGTTGTACGACCTCTATACGGGTACGGGCACAATTGCCAACTTCTGCGCACGACGCGCAAAGAAGGTAGTGGGCGTGGAGTATGTTCCCGAGGCCATAGAGGATGCAAAGGTAAATTCTGCCATCAACGGCATCGAGAACACATCGTTCTTTGCGGGTGATATGAAGGATGTCTTGTCTGATGAATTTGTCGCACGCAATGGTCATCCCGATGTGATTATTTTGGACCCGCCCCGCGCAGGTGTTGATGAGCGAGTGATTGAGGTCATACTGCGTGCTGCGCCCGAGCGCATCGTATATGTTAGTTGTAACCCCGCCACACAGGCGCGCGATTTGCAGTTGATGGATTCGATGTACAAGGTTGTAGATGTTCAGCCCGTCGATATGTTCCCCCACACACATCACGTCGAGAATGTGGTAAAGTTGATTAAGCGATAGAAGACTCTCGGCATCCTTTAGAGAGAAGGCAGAGAGTTTTAAAGAAGGTGGCATACTTTTTTGAGCCTTGATACGTTTATTAAATAGCGGGAGCGGCTTGTACGTTGCTCTTCGGAAAGGAAAACAGATTGTAAACGTAAAACAGAGATTCGTATGAAAAAGATTTTTATTTATTTGGCCGTAATGATGCTCTCGATGGCATATCTGCCTACGGCATCGGCGCAGGATTTGGGACAGACTATACCTACGGTATCGGTAAACGGCTCTGCGCAGTTGAAGATTACGCCCGATGAAATCTATATCGCTATAAAACTCGACGAGACCGATACCAAAGGCAAAGTCACGTTAGACGAGCAACGCAAGGATATGTTTTCGGCACTCAAGAAGTGCGGCATAGATATAGAGAAGCAACTCTCGGTGACAGATATGTCCTCTTCATTCTTCCGCAAACGTGGCTCGCTGGCAGCATCGAACTACGAACTCAAGGTCGCATCGGCAGATGAGGCCCGCAAGATTTTCGAGGAGTTGGACAAGAACGGCATCGCAAATGTAAACATCACACGCGTCGCCTGCTCAAAGATGGAGGAGCACCGTGCCGAGGCCCGCAAGATGGCTATACTAAATGCTCAATCTCGCGCACGCGAATTGGCCGAGGCTTTGGGACAGACCATTGGCGCTTGTTATGAGATTAATGACTATAACACATCGGTGCAGCCCATAAACGCAACCCGCACGATGATGGCCAAAAGCGTAGGTGTTACAGCGGATGCCGCCGTAGAGGAGGCTATGCCTGAGGTAGAGTTCGAGCAACTCACCATTACGTACAACCTCTCGGCAAAGTTTTTATTGAACTTGAAGTAGAAAGAATAAAACCGATAAGAAAAAATGGATATAGCGCAGTCAAAACGCAAAGAGAACATTGCGGAATATATACTCTATCTGTGGCAGTTGGAGGATTTGTTGCGAGCATTGCAGTTCAGCCCCGAGGCAATATATTCGCAACTCGTTGCCCCGCGAGAGGTTGACGAGGAGCAGAAGCATATCTACCTGCTGTGGTATATGGACATCGTAAACCTCCTGCGCAAGGAGGGCAAGGAGGAGACGGGCCACCTGGAGCATACTTTGCACCTTATAGCCGATATGCACAACCTGCATCTGCAACTTATGCACCACCCCATAGGCGAGCACTACCGCAAGACGTTTGCCGCGCTTATGCCGCAACTCCCTCGCCTAAGACAGATGGTACAGAAGGAGGAGATTTCGGATACCGAGATAGCATTCCGCGCTCTGTATGCCACAATGCTCTACCGCATCAAAGGTGGCGACAAGGGAGGTGAGGCTATAAAGGATACGATAGAACTCATCTCGCCCGTCGTAGGCGAGTTGGCCGCTATGTATGGCAAGGTCGAGCGTGGCGAAGTGGACCTGTTTAAGGATATGTAAGCACATTTTTTGAGTAAAAATGCGAACAAAATGCCGCTTTAACCGCAGTTATAAGGATATAAAAGAGCGAAATAGCACCCCGCGGAGCGTTTTTATTTGAAAAAGTTTTGTTAAATCAGAAAAAAGGTTTTACCTTTGCACCTCGCAGAAGAATACGATTAGTATAACTCTGTGAAAATTATAGACACAAACACAAAAACGATATCGTTATGGCAATGAAAAGAACTTATCAGCCTTCTCGTCGCAAGAGAATCAACAAGCACGGATTCCGTCAGAGAATGGCAACTGCTAACGGCCGCAAGGTTTTGGCAGCGCGTCGCGCAAAGGGACGCAAGAAGTTGACCGTATCGGATGAGTCAACTTTCAAGTATGCTTAATTTTCGACTTTAGTCGAAAAAATAAGAGGGAATCGGACGCGATTCCCTCTTGTTTTTTTATGCCCCTTTTTCACTACTATTATTTATTACCCCTCTATCATCACCCAATTCTCCGTTTTTGTTTTTAGTAATAACTTTCGTATATTTGTATGATGGTAAAAACCATATGAACAAATACCGATTCTAACATCGACAAATAATAACCACTAATTTATATGCGACGATTTTTATTCCACACTTTTATCCTTGCAATGCTCGTGATGATTGCGCCTATAACTTCGGCACAAGATAACAACTCGCCGAGCGAAGTAAAGCAACTTACCGACAACATCCGCCAAAAATATGCGCCCGACAAGCGTGTAGCGGTATTTGACATTAACCACACCGTAAATCAAAATAAGGTTACGCTCACAGGACGCACAACCCTAGAGGAGGCTCACTCTGCTCTAATCGATGCTTTGCAGAGCAAAGGCTATAGCGTAGAGGACAACGTGACTTTGCTCCCCAATCGCAAGGTGCACGGCGATAAAATCTACGGTATCATCAACATATCGACCTGCGCCCTGCGCTCGGCGGCCAACTACTCGGCCGAGATGGTGACTCAGGCCCTGATGGGTATGCCCGTCAAGATTATCGAGCGCGACGGCTGGTATCGCATACAGACACCCGACAACTATCTGGCGTGGACTCACCGTGTAGGCATACATCCCGTAACCCTCGAGGAACTATCGGCGTGGAACTCTGCCGAGAAGGTCATCGTGACGGCTCATCACGGCTGGGTATATGCTTCACCCAAAGAGGGCAGCGAGGTTATCTCCGACGTGGCGGGCGGTTGCCGCTTGCGCCACATCGGCCAAAAGGGCAAATTCTACCACGTAGCCTATCCTGACGGACGTGAAGGCTACATCCTAAAATCAATCTCTGCGACCGAGAGTAAGTGGCGAGCATCGCTCAAGCAGGATGCCGAATCAATTATCGCCACAGCCAAGACTCTGCACGGCATACCCTACCTTTGGGGTGGTACATCGGCCAAGGGTGCCGATTGTAGCGGTTTTGTGCGCACTACACTCTTTATGCACGACATAATCATCCCGCGCGACGCCTCACAGCAGGCCTACACAGGCGAGCACATCGACATAGCTGCCGACTTCAGCAACCTGCAGGTGGGCGACCTGATATTCTTCGGACAGAAGGCCACAGCCACACGCCGCGAGAGAGTCGTACACGTCGGTATCTACATAGGCAACAAGCGATTCATCCACTCGCAGGGCGACGTCCGCATCAGCAGTTTCGACAAGGAGGACGAGTTGTTCGACGCCTACAATCTGGGCCGTCTGCTCTTTGCAGCACGCGTATTGCCCTACATCGACAAGGAGCCCTCGCTCAACACCACAGCCACAAACCCATACTATAAA
>JAFYRX010000055.1 GCA_017546725.1 Alistipes sp.
GATGGACGGAGCACACGCATCACTCTTCCTGGACCGAATCCAAAAAGAGATTAACAACCTCGCCATATAAGGCGACTACGCCCGCATCATAAATACAAATGGCACTCCACCCACAATCGGGAAGAGTGCCATTTGCGTATGAATAGTGTGCTCAATTTAATATTCGAGTTGCATATCGTCAAGCCAGAGTTTACTCTTGGTGCTACCGGTGAAATAGTCGCCAAACATACTTGATGCACACGAAACAATAATATGTGTCGGTTTTTGTGATTTCGACGTATATTCGATAGGAATTTCCACCTTAATCCACCCATTAGTCGCCTTATCAGTTGTATATGAGCCATAGCCTATAACATTTTCTGATTGGGGATTAAAGAACGTTGTTTTGTCTGTCGTATTGATTTGTACAGGTGAGTCTGGTGTACCACCGTAATCACGATAGTCCCAATCTCCCAAAGCAATGAATACCTGACAACGGTCCATATCTCCCTCCTTAACGGGGTCGTTATCTGGAGCGCCATTGAATTTATCAATAGGGCCATTCTCATACTTCAGCCAAAGTGATAATTTGCGCGGGCGCAATGTCCACGGGCGTCCAAAGTTAACCGTTCCACCCGATGTGCCCATAACTTTGCCAAACTCGCCGACAAATATGTTTCCTGCAGCAAATTTCACAATCACATATTGCGACTCCAAACGTACCGAGTAATTACCCTCTTTCTTGTCATTGCCGTCGGGATTTGTTATTGAGTAACTTGAACCAACGGTTGTTGAACCCTTATTTCCTGTACACCACCATTTTGTTTGGCACTCTAAAATAGATGACATAGGGTCATAGAACGAATAATATTTGTCAGATTCGGCATTACTAATAACCTCAAATCCCGCATTTGGCATTTGACGCGCTTCCTCTGTTGTGAACGTATATACTTCAGTTTGATTATTTCCACTATATGCATAACATTCGTATGTGGTTGTTGGCTCTAAACCATCTACACCAGCAGAGAATGAACCGCCGTCATACGAGATAGCGTTTTTGTTGACATCTATCCACTCGTTATCACCCTGTTTGCGGTATTTGAATCCATTATCAAGTTCTGCAACACCAGAGGCAGACAACCACGCAACTTTTGTCCAAGCGTCTACGCTCTTCATCTCAACTACAGTTGCCGTGTTTTCTAGGAATAGGCTCCACTCTTCCGTGCGTCCGTGATATGTAACTTCTATATCCAAGCCATTGGTGAAATCCCTCATATTGGCAATGTCAGGAGAATATGTCGTTATGTCACGAGGGCCTAACTTAATGGATGACACAGTGACGTCGCGCGTATTGACCGAACTATTCACTTGCGCAATAACACGTCTATTCAAAGCATCTATCTCAGAACTACCTACTTGCCCCTCTACCGTAAAATAACGCTCGATGGGTTGTCGAGTGATTATCTTCCACTTATAATCCTGGTATATAGATAGCGTAATAACTATGTCATTCGACAAATCGTGTGTAATCGAAGTATCGAAATCAGTAATAGTCCGCTCATCGGCTAACGATATACTATTAATCTTTACATTTCTTATGTCGGTTGTCTCGTCAAGTGTTATGGTTACACTCTGTTGCTCGGAATTAATGCTTATTTCACTCGCTCCTTTAACATCCATTCCCGTAATACGAGGAATGATTACCGGCAGAGGCAAATCATTCTCAATACATCCAAAAAATGTAGTCAATAGAAATATGTAAACTATAAATCGCTTCATAATGCTACCTCAATATAACTACTACAAGTGAATTGATAGACCAATACTAATATCTAACACATCAATTTTGAAGTTGGCTTTCGAGAATTCTCGAATACCTATGACCTCTCCATCCTTAATGTATTTTGTCTTATTGTATGACACACCACCTATACCCATCGAAACGTGAGTACTGATGTTGTTCATAGCAAATACTACTATACCAGGGTGAAGGCTTAACTTCAACTGGTTTGATTTAGCGTATGCGTTTGCTGTAGTTTCGTTGTAGATAAAGTTTGTCTTACTGCTTGTGTAACCTAACATAACATCCCCAAACAAACCAATACGGCCTTTGTTGTCAAGTCCTATGTATGAGCGGTGATATATGGCAGATTGATATGATGTCATACCCGCACTTATATCCTCAATGTGGAAATTCAAATCATCGCTCAAAAAATCTAAATCTCCCTGCTCAATATTACCTGATGCCGTAGCATATTGGAGTTTTAATCCGATAGAACGGTTGTCGTGGTATGAGTATGCAAAAAATGGAGCAATCTTGGTTATAGCGCCATTGGCATCGAAGTTTTTCAATAGTAGCATATACTCGCTATTGGCGCTCGATAGGCTAACGTGTGAAATCTGCATACCTAACTGCCACTCACCTTTGGGGATAATTAAATGTTCTGAGAGATTGCGCCCATCTTTTTTGTCATCGTTATTATTTATCTCTGCACCGAGATGTATGGGCTCACTATGCTTGTTTTTCTGTGCAAACGCTTGCGCAGAAGTAAAAATGCTAACGATTAGCAGTAATATTGTTATAATTCTTTTCATAGTAAGTAGACCTCGTTAGAGATAGTATGATACTCCAAAGCCGATGGAGAGAATATTGACCATAAAATTAATTTGCGAAGATTTTAGGTCGCCCGTATATACCTGATTGTGGATTTGCTCCGTATGATTATATTTCAAACCGAGCATTCCCACATTAACTTCTATAGCAATATGGTTATTGACAAACGCAATCATTCCAGGATTCAGTCCCAACGACACAGCCTGCGACTTCTCGTATGTGCCAATTAGACTTGTTCCGTGATTATCGATTAGTTTCGCTTGCCCGAACGTATATGCGAGTTGTGTTTCGTTGAATAAAGCAAAACGATGTGATTCCCCGAGCGGTATATAGTTGCGATACACCGCCATAGTTGTCATATCGTGGCTTAACGAATAATAATCCTTAACATTTATACCTATGTCGGCTATATTGAGCGATGCCGAGTCTACTCTTAACAGATTTCTGCCGTATGCGAAGCGCATACCAATTCCCATATTGTCGCGTACCATATAACAAAACATAGGGCTTGCCGAAAAACGGTATCCGTTAGAGTTGATGTTTTCGATTATAAGGAATTGGTAATTGTCGTTTTTATGTGTAGAGTATGCGACCGAGCCGCCGACCATCCACGTACCCTTCTCAACGAAGGTCGTATAGTTAAGGTCAAATCCTCTGTCATAACGCTGCGCACGGACGCTAACAGCGCCCGTGAAACACAGCATTAAAGTTATTAAAATTAGTCTTCGCATTCGGTTTCGTTATTATAACCGTATAAGTTGAAAATTATTGTACAGCAACAGTTCCTTCTTGGATATCATCAGGATGGTCATAGAGCAACTGAATATCGTCAAGATACATCGTACTACCCTCTGCTCCCGCAAAATAATCACCATACATACTTGATGCCGCTGAGATGATTATATGAGTGGGATTTGTAGGATTTTTGCCTTTGCCGTTACTATTGTAATCAAACTTTAGTGTAACCTTCTGCCAACCTGTATCCGTACCATTGCCCTCAAATATCTTTTCGCAATATGCGACAGTTTGTTCTAGTTCTCCAATCTTAAAGAATGTACCCTCGTCTGCAGTATTTACAGCAATAGGACTTTCCTCGCTACCATTGTATTGTTTACCATTATGTTTTTCTTTAGGTTTCCAAGTTCCTATTGCAAATTTGATTTGACCTTTATCCCAAGCACCCTTTTGTAAGAATTCACAAGTATTATCATCATCATTCACTTGATTACCCTGATATCTAACATAGAATGAAACTCCAGTAGGACGGCTTGTAAATTTTGAACCATCGCTGGCAGTTGTACGTCCAAAATGAACGATACCATCTTGGGTAGATATATCCAAACTGTAAAAATATCCCGAATAAATATTACCTGCAGCAAATTTAACTCCACTAACAACCTCCGATTTTAATATTACCGAATGTTTGTTATTATTTTCAGAGTGAGGAATTTCGGTAGACTGCTTTGTAACGTGTGCGGTTGCAATCGAAACTTTCTGGTTACCACTTCCCCACCAGGGTGTTCCTCCTTGCGGGTAGAATAGAGTTACTCCATTATCCATACCCTCAGTTCCTGTGTGGGCATCCTCAAAACTTGCATTGGGTACCTGTTGTGTATTTCCTGTAGTAAAAGTTTGAATACCATCTATAACACACTCTTCATCTTGAGTGTATAATATTAATTGATACTCATATTCGGTATTTGCAGTCAGGCCCTTAATCAATGCAGAGTACTGATCGCCCCCATTTGCAGGCTTTGTAGCCTGGATTCTAACCCAGTTTTCACTATTATTGTCCGTCTTTTTACGATATTGGAAATACACCTTATCTGCATCATAAGTGTCAGTATCAACATCTGCGTTAACTGTTGCAAATGTTGCCCAAATTTCATACGGCTTCGACGGACTAATACCTGTCGAGGTGGGATTCCACGCAAGGATATCATCGATGTCCTCTGTTGACATATCAACATCCAATTCGAATGTTAATGTACCATCCTTTACAACATACTTAAATGTCATCTTTTGGCGTGCGCCTGCAAGGTCATTTACCACATCGGCATCATCGCTATCTGTTGATGCTGAAATAAAACCATTTGCAGTAAATGCTGTGCCGTCAGACTTTAGGTTACCATTAAACACCCAATAAATGTTAGTCTCAAGGATTAAGTTATCTATTATGAAATAGCCATCCTTTCCACTCTTGTCTGCCGTATAAACCAATGTTTTATTGGTGTCTGTTTCACCCTTGGCAAGCGAGAACGTAAGTGTGTAACCCTCTTCAAAGTTTTCAGCAACTGTGGGGTCAAATGTAGCGTTAGTAATCGCATTGCAAATCTTTGCAGTTAAATTCACATTGCTTGTAATGTTGTTTGCTACGACATCAAACTCCCTAGACACTTTATAAGTTTTCTGCTCAAAATTAGCCTTGCGCGGATATGCTGCTGTCGCTTCTCCTGCCACTACGTCTATACGATATCCATTTCCTTTAGGAAGGTATACAACATCAGGCATTTCGCTATATGTATATTGGCGAATCAAACCTTGTGTATTAGGCTTGTATATTTTAACATCAGCATTGGCTACTGCCTCTGCGGGTGTCATAGCGGCACGGGTAGCAACGGTCTCGCTATCATCAACATTCAAAGCAAGCGAGAAACCACCTTCACCCAAACTTGGATTCTCCAATACATCTTTTTGGCAAGATGTGACTATTAACATTGATACAATGCCAATAGTTAAATATATGTATTTTTTCATATTTCTTAATTATTAGGCATTATTCTTCAATGTGGAGTACAAGGTCGATAGTCTTGCTATATCCTTGTTGGTCAATAACCGTCATACTAAAGTTATTATCAGTTCCAGGAATGCCCTTCAATGCACCTAACGCTCCTGTAAGGTCAAACTCCACAACTTCTTTATCTCTTACCTTATCACCATAAGGGAATGGGATGATTCCTGCGACTTTTTCTACTGCAGTAGTATTATCCACCAAATCGAGTTTTGTTGTACCACACACCGCCATAACAGCCTCCTCTAATGCGTCGGAGATAATCTCCACAGTAAAAGCAGCCACTTTGTTCGGAACGATAGCGTTGAATTTGAGAGCGGACATATCTTGCGAAATGTTAATCACGGGATATTCCTCTTCATCCATCTCATCGTCAGTAGTAAATGCACCATTCCACTCTGCTTGTGTAGGTGATGTAGTATCATCCAGACCTGCTATATTAAGCAATTGTATATTACCATCACCTTTGGGCTTGTTCGGGTCATCTCCGAGGCTCTCTTCGCCAGCCGTAACATCCTCTCCGATGGTTACATCTACCACCAAATCATCAATAGTGATAGTAAATGCTGCATTACCATCCTTATCTTCAGCCATATTAAACTGAATCTTACGCCATTGGCCAGACTTAACATTAGGGATAGCCACGCGCATCTTCTGATTCTTGGTCGAATATTCGTTGCTACCGCTCTCCTTTACTAACATTGAGCCTACAAACTCAACTTCTAAAGATACCAAATCTGCATCGGTTTTGTAATTTGGCACCTCAAAATAACCAGCTCTTTTCTCTTGGCTTGTCGGCTTTTCAGTTGAGTTTCCTACAATGTTATACTCCAACGCATTGCTGTTGTTTACAGTTACCGTAGCCTTACCTTCTCCGGCCAAGTGCTGCAAGAAGAATGCATTGTAATCAACCGTAGCCTTTACCTGTTTCCACAACTTGCAGACGATTTTGCCAATATTTGTAGTCTCGCCAGCGATGATGCTAAATGCTTGCTCTGCACCGTAAACGGGCTCCTCAAATGCTGCAGCGGAAATAGACGTTTGTGACTGAGCAACCAATGTGTAGTTTCCTGCTGGGAGTTTAATGCCTGTAGATGCAATGCTCGAATAGGATACATATGTATTGCCAGAGTTTTTATCAAGGTCAACCTCTGCTCCATCGCTATTTATTACCCAAATACAATAGTTATCTGTTGCTGCACGAGTTTCGGTTTCTTCGGATACCGATATGCTAGCATCTGCTAACGACAAGATGCCGTAGCCAGGCTCCAAATTTGAATAGTGGTATGATTCTTTGTTGCACGAAGAGAGTGCTATCGCAGCCAGCATTACCACTGAAAATATACGTTTCATATCTATAAATTTTTCTTGTCGTTAAATATTATTTATTAGAACCGCTTTCGTTCTTATACTGGTCATCGTTTAAGTCGATGTCTCCAATCTCGACCTCGGTTATAGTAGTGTCATCAAGTGTAATGGTCAACTTATTGACACCTCCAACATTTGTCACGTCAAATAGCAAAGTGTGACAAGTCTTTGCAGACAACGTCTGAGAAACGCTCTTCTCAATAGCATTGCCATTCTCTCCTTGTGCTTGCGAAGGGGTAAGTGTATACTTTATGGTTGCGTTTGCAGCCTCAAAGAATGCACCACGCTCTTCTGTATAAGTAAATGTTACAGGGCTCTTTCCCGTCTGTGTTACGACTGTCGTACAATCAGCGTAATAGTTCTTAAACATTTCGGTATAACGTACCCTCATAATACTATTAGACATAGAAACGGGGATTGAAACCGCCGTAGGAGCATCAGCAGTGGCAATTGTAAACGAAACCTCTTCGCTCTCAAAAGCAGGCTCACCTCCGTCTCCGTAGAATCCCACTTTTGCCTGGTCGTAAGATGCATTGACTGTGTAGTTGCCAAATGCGAGAGATTTACTTTCATCCCACTCCTTTAATAAACAGTTTGTGGTCTCATAGTTAGAATCTTTCACAGTAATAGCAAATTCTCCGCCCTTTGACGATAAGAATGATGTGGCATTAAATGCATTACCACCCAATGCCTCGCTAATGGTAAGTCCTGACGCTCGGCTCTCTGCTCGCGAAATCTCACCCTCGTTGAGTTGATTGTTTGCAGCCAGCGCAAACGACAATGTGCCATAAGAGCCGTCTTTGGTATAGTTGTAATCATCGCTACTACAACTACTACCTGCGAGGACGGCCAATGCCAATGCCCAAATAGGTAATTTTTTCAGTTTCATAATTCGATATTTTAATTATTATTTTGTTTTTTATCTCTATTCCAATATATCTATCAACTATAACCAATACTTTACTCGCTAACAATCTGAACCTTGATATTATCGAGGTAAAGCCAATAGTTACCATTACCTGCTAAGTTATCATTTCTATCTGTACTTACGAGCCAAGTAAGTCGTGTACTATTAGTACATCCTGCAAGTATTCTCGGAGTAGTATCTTCTGGCACTTTTCCATACTCAGAATCTATTGATAATACCTCTCCGCCTTCAATCGCGCCTGTTCCTGGGCCTGGATTACCCGTTTCTGTCGTCGTTCCAAATGACATAATTGGGTTTGCATTAGGGGCAGTGTCAACTATACCAACCGTTTCTGAATATTCCACACGATTTCCGCCATAATCAAAATAGACTTTAAGTTTTACTGTAGAACCCGATTTTATAGATGACAAAGCAGGAGAATCTAAACGTCCTCTATATATATTTTTAACACCGAGTCCTGATGATTCATATCGAGCACAGATACGTACAATTCCGTTGCTTACACCTATGCGCGATGCAGACCATCCTGTTAGTCCATTGTTATTTAAGGAAATCGACTTATTATAAGTATCGCTATAATTCCAAAAATCCCATCCTGAACCAGTTTTGAAATTATCGTGCCCATCGTTAAATGCGACTATACTATTGAAGTTTTGCTCAAATAGATATGGCGCAGTCAGAGTTACATTTCTAACGCCTGGCTGTGTAACATCGGGCAATGTTATGGTTTGAGTTACAATCGCATTCATTGATTCAAACTCTACAACTATGTTTTGTCCTTTTAATTTATTGCGTAATGCACTAAAGTTTGCAGGTGCCCAATCTGTCAAATCCACATCATAGAAACCTCCATCTTTGACAAATTGTTCAACTGGAATTGTTAGGATTTGTGAAGTCCCATTTTCGTCAGTATAATTCACTCTGATGGCAATGATATCTTCACCAATATTGTTGCCACCATAGTGGAAACGAAGATAATACTGATTAATAGTATTTGTACAATCCAAACTAACGGGAGTAATGTGTCCTGCATCCATTGTGCGGCTGATGCCAGAAATAGAAACTTGCGATGCTTTGGTTTGAGAATATACTTTGGCTGTCAAATCGCCTGCGTACGTTGCTGGCATAATTGCTGCTGCGGCATAGTCAAACTCCACAACGCCATTAATATTGGCTGATGAAGGACCAATAGGCTCTCGTAAATATAGAGTTATTGTATTACCTCCATTATTTGTCATTGTTAATCCTCCGCTTGCACTCGCTACATCGGCATTAACAGTACCAACTGCACTAATACCAGATGTTTTAGATGGCATAGTGAAAACGATGCGCTCCACGGTTTCATCGGCAGGGAATCCCCATCTGGCTTGTGATACATAGAATCGCAAAGCGTGAATCAGATGACGCATATTTAATGACAACCCCTCATCAATTATAAAGTCTCTATCTTCTGGATTCTCTGCATCAGGATTATATAATTTTTTCAGCGCAGGGCCTTGTCCTTGCGCTACCATAATATCTGCCCCTCCTGACATCTTGCCATCTTGTGTCGACGGGATAACAAATGTAGCGGTTGTGCCGTTTACGTTTGTGGGGGTAGGATGGCAAGCATAATATGTGTATTCTCCATCGGGCATCGATATCGATGCCGCGAGAGTACTTGCAAAGAATGCTTGAGAATTATCTACAGTACGGAACCACAGATTAAAGGATTGGTGCTGGAAAATATAACTACTGCCTTGTAAAGCCCATAAGGCTACGTTGTCACCTTGTTCCCAAGATATACTTGTGCCGTCATCGTTAATGGCTGTACGAGTGCTACCCGATGCATTGCCACCTGCCCAAAAACCTACAGCGTAGGGGCGGTTATCATCACTCACGTGGTCAAATGTGAAATTATCCTTTTGACACGCGAGTAACAATATCGATATAATAATTAATATGTATTGTTTTATATGCATATAATTTGTTCGACACAAAACGTGTAAAATCTTATTATCTATCTTCGCTATGCATTTAGCATAAAGCCTACTCTGCATTTTACATCCCAAAAGTAATTTAAAATAAAAATTAATAAAAGAATAATCAATGAATTGGCGAAATTATATCACAAATGATGTTTTTTACCCAATATATGTAAGAGTAGAAAATGATTAACAAGATGTTAATCTTGTATTTTTGCTGTAAATATGTTCTAAAAAGAAATACTATTTTTTATAATGAAAACGAGGTTGCTAATCGATTGTTAGCAACCTCGTTATATTTTCCTGCATATTACTATAACACAGAGTGTCTTTACAACAAAATCTTAAAGATGCACTTTTTTACGTGGCCCTCGCCGAGCATCGGAGCGTGACCATCCTCGGGATATAGAATCGAGAACTGTCCCTCGCCTACTGAATAGAAGCACTGCGGCTCATCGGTAAAGAACTGTACATCCTTCTGCTCATCAAAATCGGCCTCGGGCTTCAAGCAATCCTTCTTCTCACTCCAACCGAACTCCTCTGCGGGGCCCTTCAACAAAAGTTGGATATCGATATACTTGCGGTGCAACTCCAAACGAGCCTCGCTACGAGCCTTCAAATCCAACTCCTGGACATTGACAAAGATATTGTCGCCATCGATATCGTGACGTCCGCACTCCAATGCTGCCACATCCGTATTATCAATAAAATCAAACACCTGCTTAAAGCGAGGATGCAGAGCCACATACTGCTCCTTGTTCTTTAGTGAATCTAAAATCATAACTCTCTATTTTTTATTCTTGTTTAATTTCAATCTCACGACTACGGGGTGATGGTCCGAATACTCCACCCTATTATATATCGGCAATGCCTTACCCGACAGAGTATCTCGCACGACCTCTATTCCTGCCTGCAAAGCCTGCTCCTCGGTCGGTGGAGCCATCTTGTTGCCATACTTACGCACCAATACTGTGTCTCGTGTATCGGCTCGGCGCACCACCTTCTCCTCTACACCCCACGAATCAATAACCTGATAAGATATTGGAGTAAACTCATCGCTACACATCACATAATCAATGCGCAACATATCAAAGAAGCCACGATAGGTATGCGAAAAACCTCGACCAACCTCTCGGAATACATCCGTCAAATCTCGCGTCAATTTGTGTATGGTGTACGAAACAGGCGTGTCGTTAAAATCTCCACATACAATCGTAGGATATGGCGATGCTTCGACCATCTTGACCATAGTATCCACCTGCAGGGCCCTTACGATATTATTCTCTGTCAAGCGGCTTATCATACTCATCACCTCCTGCTGGGGATTTTCATCCTCTAGGTATTGACGATTCTCCAAATACGCTCCATCCTCCTTACGTATAGCCGTAGAATGAAGATGGTTGTTAAAAACCCTAATAGTATCTTCTCGCAAGGCAATATCGGCCCACACAAAATTTTTCAGTGTATCTATTCTCTGCGCCTTAATAATAGGATAACGACTATATATGGCGGGGCTTAAATTTGACCTCGACAGCGAATGTGGCATCGGCGACAATTTTGCCACCTGCATTAACGAATCGGCCAACGCACTAAAACCCATCTCCTGAAAACATACGATATCGGGATTTATACTGCGAATAATCTGCGCAACCGAATCCAACCTTTTTGCGCCATTGTCATCAATAAAACTACGCGCATTATAGGTCATAATCTTTATCTCACCTCGCTCGGCCGCCGGCTCACCATAACTACGACGCAACTCTATTTTATAGAAAGACGAAACGCTAAAGAGACCTATTATCGTCATTAATATCATCACTGCCGACATAATTGGTCTCCAGCGTGCAATCCAATAGAGCATCAACAACAATACCGCAGTATATGTAAACGGTGCTATCAAGCCCAAAGTCGACAACTCCTGAGAACGTTCAGGATGCATCGTAGGCACTATAATAGTCATCAAAAACAACACAATAACACCCAACGACACCACAAGCATTCCTATATCAAGCAATGCTCCCAACGCCGAGCGGCCTCGTCTCCTTTCTGAGCCGTATGTTGTCTTATAATAATCTGCCATTCTAACCTAACTAATTGCAACCTAAATGTGTAATGCGTTCAATACTCCGTCATTCACTTAATAGTTTAATTCTATAACGAATAAAAACTATTAAAAATATATTTTACGCTGTTTTTTCCACCACCAAAGCAATGCGAAGCCCCATATCATACCACCCAGATGGGCAAAATGTGCCACACCAGCCTGATAGCCCGACATACCGAACACCAACTCTATCAAGCCATAAATTAGCACAAACCACTTGGCTTTAAGCACCACGGGCGGGAACATCAACATTATTCTATTATTGGGATGCAATACTCCGAATGCGAGCAACAGACCGAATACTGCACCCGATGCTCCAACTGTCGGAATAGCCAGCATTCGTGTTGCAGCATACATTCCCGACGAATCAGCCATATGTACAAACTCAGCATAACTTACGCCCAACTGTATCAGCGCAGCACCTACACCGCACACCATATAATATGTGAAAAATCTCTGTGAGCCCAACTCATACTCCAGCGTACGACCAAACATCCAGAGTGCAAACATATTAAAAAAGAGGTGCGATACGCCTCCGTGCAGGAACATATAAGTGAATACCTGATAACTATGGAACAATGGACCAGCCGCATTGAACAACGCAAAACGCTCAACAATGGCATCCCCAAACGGCAACAACTCCGTCGCCAACAATGCAACACAGTTGGCAATTATCAAATTCTTCACCACAGGCGGGGTTGATGGCCTCTCTTGGTACATCATAATCTATATATCTAACTTAATTTGTTTTTTAACTCTTGTTGTGTCATCTCACACATAATCATCTTACCCGACGGCGAGAAGGTGTAATTATCACATTGGCTCAACTGCTGCAACAAGAACTCAGCCTCCTCTCGCAACACACTTCTACCCATAGCCCTACTACCACGAACTGCCATCACTCGTACCATATCTTCACGCATCTTTTCTGCCGCGCTACCCGATTGAGCCACCTCTCGCAGCAAATCATATAGCAATCTGTCGGCCTCATCACCTACACTCGACGATGGAACACCTCGCAACTCTATCTTACCACCACCCGACAATTCAATATCGAAACCGAGCGCAGCAAACTCCACCTGATGCTCCTCCAGAAGTTGATAATCATCCTCCGAGAGTGTCATAACCTCCGAGAACAACAACTTCTGCGATGCACAACCACCTCGGCCCATAGAACTTATGTAACTATCATACAGCACACGCTCCTTGGCCCTGCGCAAATCAACAATCATCAAACGGCCTTGCGATGTAGCGACGGCATATCCGTTACTTACGGTCATCACATCTTCGAACGACAGGTCTATCTGATGCGGCAATACCTGTTGTACAACAGGCTGCTGGTCAACAAATTCCAGACGACTCTCCTCCTCTTCGGGCAACATACCCATAAGACTCGATGCCACATCTCGATAACCGACAGCCGCGTCTTCAATAGGCTGTGGTGGCACATCCAGACCGAACTCGGCAGCCGACGGCATATCGGCCCACGCCACATCACGCAAACGCGGAGTCTCATCACTCTCTACCTCTGCAATCGGCTCATCCCAACTTCGGCCAATCGACGAAACATACTCCCGCATAGGCTTAGGTTGGGGCTGTGACGGCACACTCGCAGAGGATATATCCACCAACGGCACATCATCTACAACTGCATTCTCGTCAAAATCATCCGACGGCTCCGATGCATAATCCTCTCTGAAAGGATTATAACCCTGGTTGCTCGTTGAGCGTGGCTCGGCATATACCGCAGGAGAAGGTGTTGCCCCCAAAACGGGGATATCAATCGACACCTGATTATCAAAATCTATCTGCGCAACATTTCCGCTCTTGGCCAATGTACTACGCACGGCGGCGTGGATGATTTGATTCACATCCTCGGCATCGGCAAAACGTACTTCGGTCTTATGTGGCGACACATTGACATCAACCCTCTCGGCATCTACAGTCAAATAGAGGAAGTATGATGGTGTACACTTTTCAGGGATAAGTTTCTCGTAAGCACGCATTATCGAGCGATATATCTGCGGTGAGTGGAAATAACGACCATTAACGAAGAGATACTGCTCGTTATTCAACTTCTTGGCTGCAGAAGGACGACCTACATAACCCGCTATTTTGACAATCGACGTATCGACAGCCACCTCCAGCAGATTACTCTTTATATGACGTCCCACGACATCTATGATTCGCTCAAGAAGAGTTCCAGCCGGCAACGTAATAATAGGCATATCGTTCGACATCAATTCGCATCTAACCTGCGGATTACACAACGCCACACGTCTGAACTCGCGTTTGATGTTTGTTACGATTTTAGCCTTGTCGCTACTAAACTTTCTACGCGCAGGGGCGGTATAAAATAGGTTTCGCACCAGGAATTGCGAACCTACAGGGCACATCGTCGGATTCTGCGATATGAACTCACCTCCGTTTACGATGGTCACCGTACCCACCTCATCGTCTGCCTGACGTGTACGCAACTCAACTTGAGCGACCGCAGCAATCGATGCCAGCGCCTCACCTCGAAAACCAAATGTATGCAGACGATAGATATCCTCAAAACTCTTGATTTTGCTTGTTGCGTGCCTATCAAACGCCATACGGGCATCCATAGGCGACATTCCGCAACCATCGTCCACTATCTGCAACAACTCCAATCCCGCATTACGGAAATTCACCACCACAGACTTTGCACCAGCATCGATGGCATTCTCCATCATCTCCTTTACGACAGATGACGGACTCTCTACCACCTCACCAGCAGCAATCTGATTGGCTACAATCTCTGGAAGAAGTCTGATTTTATTCTCCATTTTTTTGGGATTGGGTTATTGGTTGTTTTTGCGTTGTGTTCTACTCTTCGATAATTACTATCTCATCGCCCTCCTGATAATCATTAGGCACGATGATAATAGGAGCATAGGGGTCGAACTCCTCAACCTCACGAGCCTCCTGCGTCGATGTTGGTGCCTTCTCGTCATTCGCTATATCAACAATCGCTGCAATACGAGGCACAAGTATATAGATAAACAGGAACAATAGCATCACACCTACACCCATAGCCCACATACGCATACGATTTCCTCCGCCTTTGCTTTGCTCGGCATTACGCGAAATACGTGCATCACGTTTGGCCTGAATATATTTTCCTGGGGTATATTCCCCACTATCATCCAAACGCTCACCTCGTAACTCTTGACGACGACGCTCACGCTCCTCCTTATTGGGGTCATAATATCGGGGAGTGTAATTAAATTTATTAGCATGTCGCTTATAAGGTGTGAATATTCCCATATCCTTAACTTATTTTATTATTTTGTAACTACTTACTTCGCTAAAAAGAATCTCCTCCTATCTAAAGAAACTTCTCATTCGCTCAAATATATTCTGTTTGTCGACGCTCTCGGCCTTCTTAAAGTGAGGTTGTTCGGCCAACTTCTCAACCAACTTGCGCTCCTCGCTATTGAGCGTATCGGGAATTGTGATATCAACTACAATCATTATGTCACCTCGACCATATCCGTTCACATCAGGCAAACCCTTACCTCTCAGGCGCAACACCTTACCAGCGTGAGTACCTGGAGCAATCTTAATCTTTACGCGGCCATCAATTGTAGGTACCTCAACCTCACCGCCCAACAAGCAAGTCGTCACAGGCAAATTGAGGTTATGAATCAAATCATTTCCGTCACGCACCAATTCGGGGTTACGCTCCTCCTCAATCATAACGAGCAAATCGCCATTCACACCACCCTGACGTGCTGCATTACCCTTACCAGAAACCGTAACGGCCATACCCTCGCCAACGCCAGCAGGAATCTTAATCTCGACGACCTCATCGCCACGCAAAACGCCCTCTCCCGAACACTTGTCGCACTTGGCTGTAATCACCTTACCCGTACCATTACAAGTAGGACATACGCCCTGAGTCTGTATGCGGCCAAAGAACGAGTTCTCTACTCGAGTAACATATCCCGAGCCGTTACAAGTCGAACAGGTTGAATACGATGACGCATCCTTTGCACCCGTACCGCCACACTTGTCGCAGGCTACAGTCTTATTAATCTTCAACTTCTTGGTCGTACCATTGGCAATCTCCTGCAGAGTAAGTTTTACCTTAACACGAATATCGCTACCACGATTTACTCTGCGGCCACCGCCTCGCGATGAGAATCCGCCAAAGTGACCTCCAAATATATCGCCGAACTGCGAGAAGATATCCTCCATAGAGAATCCACCGCCACCGAAGCCTCCAAAGCCTCCACCTGCAGCACCATTCATACCTGCGTGACCAAATTGGTCGTAACGGGCACGCTTCTCCTGATTCGACAATACATCATAAGCCTCGGCTGCCTCCTTAAACTTCTCTTCAGCCTCGGCATCACCCGGATTCTTATCGGGGTGATATTTGATAGCGGCCTTGCGATAGGCCTTCTTTATCTCATCGGCATTGGCATTGCGCTCGACGCCCAACACCTCGTAATAATCTCTCTTTTCTGCCATCTTCCTTGTATTATCCTTTCCTTTATTTCATCCTTTCTTGGCGAAATATTACTCGCCCACAACAACCTTAGCGTAACGCAACACCTTGTCGCCCAACATATAACCACGTTGCACAACATCTATTACCTTACCCTTCATCTCCTCGCCCGCAGCAAAACGGGCAACAGCCTCGTGATAGTCAGCATTAAACTCCTCGCCTACGGCCTTAATCTCCGTCACGTTCTTCTGCTTCAAGGCCTCCTCGAACTTCTGCAAAACAAGTTTCTCACCCTCACGCAAAGCATCAATATCTTCGCTCTTTTCAGATGCTGCCACAGCACGATACATATCGTCCAAAACAGCCAACATATTCTTCAACACATCTGCGCCACCGCTGGCCACAAGGTCCATCTTTTCACGCAATGTACGTTTACGATAGTTGTCAAACTCGGCCTGCAAACGCATATATTTATCACGCCATACGGCTATAACCTCTTCGGGTGAAGGCTCTTCAAACTGCTCCTCTGACGCAGACTCCTCCTCTTTGTCTGTCATTGTGTCAGCAGCATTATCCTCTTCTGCCATATTGTCACACTGCTCGCCTTCCATCGATGGATTACCCTCGTCATTTTGGAGGCCATCCTGCTCCTCAACTTCCTGATTTGCAACTTTTTCTTTTGTCATATCTCTATTATTTTATTATACTCTACTATATATTGAGCAAATTATATGCCCAACCTACCCTATTATAAATATAGTCGGGCGCTTGGCAATATCGGGCAACCCTCTGCGTCTCCACTCCGCAACTCGGAGTGTTTGAATCACCTCGTCGGGTGAAGTTATATCACACGCGATTGTCAAACGACACTCTGCACCACATACCGTCAAAATCTGCTCGGCCAACTTTACATTACGATAAGGAGCCTCAATGAAAATTTGTGATTGATGCTCTACTACGGCTTTACGTTCCAAAGCCTTAAGAGCCTTTGCTCTTTCGGGCGGCTTCACGGGCAGATAGCCGTTGAAGGCAAACGATTGACCATTAAGCCCCGAGGCCATCAGTGCCAACAAAATTGATGACGGGCCAACCAACGGCACAACCCTTATACCTTTGCGATGAGCAGCCTCAACAACCAACGCACCAGGGTCTGCCACACCTGGTACACCTGCCTCCGATATAACACCTGCCGAACGGCCCTCCACGATAGGCTTAATCATAGCCTCTACGGCCTGGCCAGCGATGGTATGCTCATTGAGTTCTACAAACTCCAAATCATCGATTCGTCTCTCAATCTTAGCCTTCGACAGGAATCGCCGAGCCGAACGAACATTCTCCACAATAAAATAGTCGAGCGAATCAATCACTCGCTTGTTTCCCTGTGGTAACACATCCTCTATCGCCGAAGAGTCCGAAATCGGACACGGAATCATATATAATATACCCTTTTCTGCCATTACTCTCTAACGTATATGCGTTTCACACGTGCCGACACCGAAGTGATTATCTCGTATGATATTGTACTCAACTCCTTGGCCATATCTTCGGGAGTATTACCTGCTACAGGTGAGAAGATAATAACCTCATCTCCCTCTTTTACACCCTCTATATCGGTCACATCTATCATACAACTATCCATACAGATACGTCCAACCGTCGGGGCCTTTGCGCCGCCAACCAACATCGACCAGCGTCCACCACCCAAATGACGGTCCAAACCATCAGCATAACCAATCGGAATAGTTGCTATCTTGCTATCACGATGCAACTCTCCAGCCTGCCCATATCCTATCGCTTCACCCGCTTTACGCTCACGCAACTGCACGATACGTGTCTTGAGTGTCGATACAGGTTGTAACTCATCATTATGCTTATAACCGTACCCATACAATCCCAAACCCAAACGACACATATCGAACTTGGCTTCGGGGAATCGCTCTATGGCCGCTGAATTTGCCGTATGGCGCAATACTTTATATGGCAAAGCCTCCGCTATGCGATTGCTCATACGCTCAAACAATGCTAATTGTTCCCTTGTAAAGTCATCCTTCGACTCTTCGTCAGCACACGACAAATGGGCAAACACCGATGCTACCTTCAACGTCTTATCCGCCTTTAACTCGGCAACCAAATCATCCAACTCCTGCTCCACGAATCCCAAGCGATGCATTCCTGTATCCAACTTGATATGCACGGGATAATTCTTTATGCCATAGCGTTCAACACTGGCTCTGAAATCGTACAGCGAATGGAAACTATATATCTCGGGTTGCAAATCGTTGGCTACCATCTTATCGAAACTACCAGCATCGGCATTCAGCACAACAATCGGCATCGTAATACCCTTTCGGCGCAATACAATACCCTCATCAGCAAATGCTACGGCCAGATAATCCATACCCAGTCGTTGCATCAACTGCGCCACCTCTACATCGCCCGCACCATAACTCAACGCCTTAACCATAGCCACCAAGCGATGATTCATCGGCAGGAAACGTCTGAAATAACCTACATTATGCGTCATTGCATCGAGGTTTACCTCCAAAACCGTAGTATGGCTTCTGCGCTCCAACTGATGGCACACCCTCTCAAAATGTGAGCGACGATTACCTTTCAGCAATATCGTGCGACCTGCAATATCGTCATACGACAAACCTTGCTCCAACTCCTCGGTTGAAGCATAGAATCGAGTCTTACACTTAAACTTCGAGGCATAGAGTCTTATCCTCTCGCCAACACCTATCAGCATATCGACCTTTGCTCGCTGGGCCAAAGCCGCCACTCGCTCATACAACTCCTCATCGGGCATTCCACTCTGCTCAATATCCGACACTACGGCTGTCGTAGGTGCACCCAAAGCCACACTCTGCAACGTATCGAGCGCCAACGCCAAAGAATTTATATCCGAATTGTAGGTATCGTTTATTATGGTAGAGGAGTTTATACCCTCCTTAACTTCCAAACGCATAGCGACATCCTCCTGACGAGGAGTAACCTCGCCAAAGCCCAACTCGCGACAAAGTGTTTTAACCAACTGTCCGTCTATACGGATTGCCTCGCCTCCAGCCCTCAGGCTCTCGACACTCTCTTTTGACGCATCCAAAACTCTACAACCCGCAGGCAGAGTGCCCTCTATCGCGCCCGTTATCTGTTCGTATGAACTATGATATATAAAGGTTTGCGCATCACGCGTAAGTATCAATTTCTCATTAATCTTCTGTTCCAGAGAGTCAAAGTTACTCTGGTGAGCATCGCCTATCGAGGTCATAACTACCACATCGGGCTGAATCATCCTCTCCAAACGCTCCATCTCGCCACATTGCGAAATACCAGCCTCGATAAATGCCACCTGCTCATCACCTTGAATCATCAACAGCGACAATGCTACGCCCAACTGCGAATTATAACTCATCGGCGAGGCAAAGAACTTTACATCTGTAGGCAGTGAGCGTGCCACCCACTCCTTGACTATGGTCTTGCCATTTGAGCCTGTAATACCGACTACACAACCCTTGAACGACTCTCTATGAGCCGCCGCCAAAGTCTGCAGGGCCACCAGAGAATTTTCTACGACAACACATCCTGCATCTTGCCCGATTATCGTAGCTGCCTCTTCGCGCTCCACCATAAAGGCCGTAACGCCTCGGCGTAACATATCTTTAATATAGTCGTGCGAGTCGTGATTATCACCACGCATAGCCACAAACATAGCATCACCAGCGAAGGCACAACTGCGCGAATCAGTCACGATGCCACCAACCGTAACATCTCGACCAACCACTCGCCCACCACACTTTTGGGCTATCTCCGACAAGCGATACTTCATATTATGCTATCTCCTATTAATCGTTCTTAAATCTCACCACCGTAATACCAGCACCACCTCTGTCAGCGTGCTCATCCGTAGCCGAAGCCACCTCCGAGATACTACGCAAATAGCGACGTATCTCCTCTTTAAGTGCGCCCGTACCCTTACCGTGCAGAATCGTTACACCGCCAACACCTACCATCAAGGCATCATCGACCAAATCCTGCACAACCTCCAAAGCCTCCGTAGCACGCATACCACGCACATCGACACTATCCTTGAAGTTCAACTTTCGTGACGATATATCGACCGACAGGACAGTACGCGGCGTAACGGGTTTTACCGACTTTTTATATTCGGCGTTAGATACAACCTTCAACTTATCCTTATCAACCACAGTCAATATCTGACCGAAAGCCACCTGAGCCTTCTTACCCTTGATGCTCTGCACTACGCCCAGCACCTCTTGACCGTCAATCTTGACCTTGGCACCCACCTCGATGGGTTTAGGGGCAGCCATCGGCTCACTCTTCTGTGCGACAGGCTCCTGACCTTGACGCTTTTTATTCTCCTCACGGCGGGCCTTGCGGCGTTGCAGACGCTCCATCTCTCGCTCGACCTTATCCGCAGCAAATGACGATGTCTCGGTCTGCTCTACTTCGCTCTTAAAGTCATCCAACTCACGACGTGCCAAACGTGTGAGTTCCTTCTCGGCTTGAGCCTCCTTGATTGTGCGTATAGTATTTTCAATCTGACGGTTAGCATCAGCAATTAGTTGTTGAGCCTCGGCCTTTGCCTTCTGCAAAATCTCCTTACGCTCATCCTTTATGCGCGAGAGTTGCTCAGCATAGGTCGATTCCAACTCCTCGACCTTACGGTCGGTCTGACGGATTCTATCACGTTTTTGCGACCAATAGTGCTTATCGCGTGCAATCTCACGCAACTGACGCTCCAGGTTTATATGGTCGCTACCCGCCTTGTCGCTCGCTCGACGAATAATATCCTCTGGCAAACCTATCTTGCGCGCTATCTCTACTGCGAACGAACTACCTGGCTTACCCTGCTCCAACTTAAACAAGGGGCGGATGTTCTGCACATCGAACATCATTGCTCCATTAGCCACACCTTCGGTGCCCGTTGCGTAATATTTAATATTAGAGTAGTGAGTCGTAATCACTCCATAACATCCCTTCTCCAGCAGACGTTCCAAAATAGACTCTGCGATAGCACCACCTATGACAGGCTCAGTACCCGAGCCAAACTCATCAATCAGCACCAGTGTACGAGGTGATGCCGCCTGCAGCGTATTTTTCATATTGAGCAGGTGCGATGAATAGGTCGAAAGGTCGTTATCCATCGACTGCTCGTCACCAATATCCAGACATATATGCTCAAATATGGGCAATTCGCTGGTCTCGGCTGCCGTCACGGGGAATCCGCATTGAAACATATACTGCACCATACCCGTAGTCTTCAAACATACCGACTTACCACCAGCATTAGGACCAGATATAACCAATATATGCTTCTGCTTGTCGAGTTGCATATCCAACTTTACCAACTCCTTTTTCTCGCGCTTTAGCGTCTGCGCCAACAAAGGATGGAAAGCTTTGCGCAACACCAATCTATCATCAAGCGACACAATCGGCTTACCTGCACTATTCTCGATAGCCCAACGAGCCTTTGCTCGCAACACATCCATATCGGCCAAATACTCTCCTGCTGCAGTTATCGGCTCAGCATCGGGTGCTAACTCCTCGGTAAAGACGGTCAGCAGACGCACTACTTCTCTACGCTCGGCATACTCCAACTCCTTGAGTTCGTTGTTGAGTTCTACAACCTCAACAGGCTCAATATAAAACGTACGGCCCGTAGCCGATTCGTCTTGGATAAATCCGTTGAGTTTACGTTTATTTGCCGCCGACACGGGAATCACTGCCCTACCATCACGAATCGAAATCATCGCTTCGGCATCAACTATACCTGCCTTTTTGGCATTTGCCAACACCTGCTGCAAGCGTTTTGCCACCTGTCCTTCGTGTTGGCGTATGGCACGACGTATGGTAAGCAATTCGGGCGTAGCGGTATCTTTCACGCCACCCTCATCATCTACTATTTGGTTGATGCGTCTGATTATATCGGGGAATACACAAACACTCTCGCTACGCTTATGCAAGCGAGGATATTGTGTCTGTGGACGGCTCAATACGAAGCCCACCATATTACCGACAGCAGTCAATGCCCGGCGCAGAACGACAACCTCCTCTACGGTCAAGAAAGCACCCTCAACACCCAACTTGGCCATCACAGCCTCCATATCGGGATACTCATCACGAGGTGTAGCGGGGTCTATCATCAGCATCTGACGCATCTCGTCCGCCGACTCCTGCCTACGCTCAATCTCCTTACGTGAAACAGAAAACTTCTCACCGAGCACTCTTTCGCGGGCCACACTCATACTACAGAGTGCAGCAACCTGCTCACGCACGCGGTCAAAACCTATTTTCTGTTCAAAGTTAGTAGGATAAATCATTTTACTGCGTCCTCAATCGATTACTGCGCCTTCTTAATCTCCTTTAATTTTGCCTCGTGCACCTTCTCGGCCATCTCATCAGCACGCTTTATAGCCTTCTTCTCGGCTTTAGCCTTAGCCTTCTCGACCTTCTTGGTAGGATTGCTCCCGAATACCGAAACATTTATATAACGATGAGGATTCTCCTGCAAATCTGCCAACAAAGTAGTGAGATTTGCGCTCGCCTGTGCCAAATTATCATACAGTTCAGCATCTTCCAACAACTTGCCGACACTACCGTCTCCGCTATTTATCGATGCCAAAACCTTATTCAACTGCTCCACTGTAGCCGAAATCTCGCTAACAATATCAGCCTCAGTCAACTGCGTAGAGAATGTATTCAAATTACCGATGATACTATCCACCTGCTCGGCATTATCACCCAAACTCTTGCTAAAGCGGCTCAACGAAGCCATAGCCTCCTCCAGGTGCTTCTTCTCTTTCGCCAACATATCGTTCACACTACCTGTCACGCCATCAACATTTTTCACGATTTCCGTAATGTTGTCGGTATTGGCCGCCATAAGGTTATTTACGCTCTCTAAAGTCTGCGTCATTTCATCCATAATAAGTGTCACCTTGGCGATTATGCCCTCCATCTCCGAAGATGCCATCTCCATCAAATCGACACTCACCTCAGTCTGGATAGTACCCTCGTTGGGAACCATCTCTGTGGCTGAGCCATAGACAATCTCCACAGCCTTACCGCCCATAAGACCATCGCTAAATATTTTGGCTTTTGAGTCTGTCGGCACTGAATAACGTTTTTCTACTGACAATGTCACCTCAACGCCCTTTGTCGGGTCCTCGTTCAATGTTACCTCCAACACCGAGCCGACCTTCACACCGTGAATCATTACGGCCGATGCTGGTTGTATACCGCCTACATTATCGTAATAAGCATAGTAAACATTATAACTGCTAAATACATCCGTTCCCTTCAAGTAACGAATCACCCCCCAGCCTATAACCAACACGATTACGGCAAACAATCCAACTTTAACTTCTCTTTTCATCCAATCTCTATTTTATTTTTCCTATTTCACAATCTTACCTTCGCTAAAATGTATAACGAAAGCATCCTTGAAAACATTACGTACCGCCGCCACATTTTTCTGAGCCTCGGCACGTGTTGCAAACTCTCCGTAGCAATATTTATACTTCAACACACCACTACCTTCGTAACACTTTACCTTGCCACGATACGTCTTGAACTGTGCATCCGATGCCTTTAGTCTTTTATCCGATGCCAACAACTGAATAGCATAACCTTCGGCAGATGCCTCAACCGCCTCCGTCTTGTCGGTCACAACCTCTTGCTTCGCAGGTTCTGCCTCTTTCTCCTTCACTACGGCTACGCTCTCTTCTGCTATTGGAGCAGGCTCTTCTGCGACGACATTGTCGCTCACCACAGCACTTGCCGTACCATCCAAATGAGCAAAATACTCCTTAACTGCATTACACAGCATTCGCGCCAACTCGTTTTGCCCCTTCTCGGACTTCATATAGGCCAACTCGCTCTTGTTGGTCATAAAACCCAACTCGGTAAGTACACTCGGCATATCCGTTGCATACAACACCTTCAACAACTGGCGCTTAACCTTGCGCACAGTACGGCCGCCCTTACCATAATGCGACTGCATTATTCGAGCCATCATCTCACTATACTCGCCGTATGTAAACTGCAGATTCTGAATATAGGCCCTCACCATAGCGGCTGTATTCTCATCCGACATATCAATCAACTCATCTTTATGATTGTCGTACAATGCGTCTTCATTATAACGAGTCTCTTTCTCACTCTCACCCATTATCAACGTCTCTGCACCCTTGACCGATGTGTTTTTGGCAGCATTGGCGTGAATCGATATAAACAAATCACCCTCCGCCTTATTGGCTATATTGGCACGTGCCGACAAATCCTCATTCAGCGACTGTCCAAGAGCCGTATCCGTCTTACGGGTATAAACAACCTTTGCATTAGGCAACTCCTTCTCAATCAATGTTCCCAACTTCAACGCAACAGCCAGATTTATATCCTTCTCCTTGACTCCTCCATACACCGCACCTGGGTATGCCTTACCTCCGTGGCCTGCATCTATAACTACCACACGCTGACGTGCTGCGACCTCTTTGGCCACAACCTGCGCACTCTCACAGATACCCGCAAATAACAATACTATACAACAGAGTATATGTTTCATATAAAAAACTCTCGAAATATTATCCGTAATCGATAAAAAAACGCTATATTTGTCGGTTAAAATATCGCTCCTAAAGTTGGGCAACCATCACATCCGAGCGGTTTTGCCGACGCGTCGGCAAAGGTACAAAAAATTATTGACATTTTGGGTAATTTTAAGGTTAAATATGCTCTTTTGGTAGCCATTACGCTACTATTATCGCAAATCTTCTTGATTTTTGCGACGCCACAGCGTGTTTTGGCCGCAACCCCTGCGACATCCACCACAACGGGCCATACTACTTTGACAGCCCGTCAGGATAGCATAAGGGACGCCAACGCCCGTCGTGCCGCTCAGCGCACTCGTCGCACACAATCCGAGCAACGCAATGGGGCATCGGCCACCTCACTCGGCTCGGAACGATTGTCTACTCCCATTGACACCGTCGACATATCGAAGACCGTCGATACTACCAAACGCAAAGCCGGAGGTATGGGCATCAGCGCACCCATCGTCGGCCGAGCAAAAGATTCACTCTATTACGATTTACGCAGCAAGAAGGTCTATCTTTACGAGCAGGGCGAGGTTTCGTATGGTGATATGAGCCTTGCGGCCGACAAGATGACCATAGACCTCGACCTCAAAAACATCTACGCCATAGGTAAAGCCGACACCATCGATGGAGAGCCGACCGTAACCCGTCCGCTATTTACGCAGGGTGCTACATCGCTCAATATGGACACCATTACCTACAACCTCGAGACACAGCGTGCCAAAATCAAGAATATCGCCACACAACAGGGCGACGGTTGGATGGTAGGTCAGGAGGTAAAGCGTATGTCCGACAACACAATCAACATCGCCGACGGTATGTACACCACCTGTGACCAGACCGACCACCCCCACTTCTTCTACTCGATGTCGAAGGTGAAGGTGATTCCCGGCAAAAAGGCAATTATGGGACCTGGCCACTTGGTTATCGAGGATGTGCATATTCCGTTCCTCGGTCTTCCCGAAGGTTTCTTCCCGTTGAATTCTGGTCCAAAGTCTGGTATCTTGATGCCATCATACGGCGAGGAGGCCCGTCGAGGATTCTACATCAATGGTCTCGGATATTACTTCACCCTAAGCGACCATATGGATTTAACCCTTACGGGTGGCATCTACACATTGGGCTCTTGGGAGGTTAGCGCCGTTTCGCGCTATATGAAGCGATACAAATATACGGGTAACTTCAATTTCGACTTTTCGAGTGTCCGTTCGGGTGACAAGGGCGACCCCGACTATGTAAAACAGAACACATATCGTCTGCAATGGACTCACTCTCAAGATGCCAAGGCAAACCCTGGCTCGACATTCTCGGCTTCGGTGAATCTATCATCGAGTGGTTATAGCCGTTACGCTGCCACCAACCTGAACGATATGCTTTCGACACAGACCAACTCTTCTATCTCATATTCGAAGAATTGGGCTGGCACACCCTTCTCGATGTCTATGAACTTGGCCATTTCGCAGAACTCGCAAACCAAAGCGATTTCGGGAACTCTGCCCAACATCTCGTTCAACGTAGCAAAATTTTACCCATTGCGTCGTTCCGAAAAGGTAGGTAAAGACCGCTGGTATGAGAAGATTTCGATGAGTTATGCCGCCAAAATGACCAATTCGGCTAGTGCCAAAGAAGGTGAAATATTTACACAGCAGACACTTAACAATATGCGTCACGGTGTACAGCATAACATTCCCGTTCAGGCCACATTTAATCTGCTGAACTATATCAACATCACGCCTTCGGCAAACTACGCCGAGCGTTGGTATTTCAAGAAGGTTGACCGCAAATGGAATCCCGAGACCAATCAAGTCGAATATCTTGACCCCGAATACGGATTCTACCGTCTGTACAACTACAACACCGCCGTATCGCTCTCGACAATCGTATACGGAACCTGGCAGGTAAAAGAGAAATATAAGGACTTTAAGTTGCAGGGCATACGCCATCAAGTAACTCCGCAGATAAATTTCTCTTATGCACCCGACTTCAGTAATCAAAAATATGGTTATTACCAGACCGTACAGGCTGACTCAACAGGTCGCACTACGGTATATTCGCCATTCGCCGACAATGCTTTTGGCGTGCCCTCTTCGGGCCGTAATATGGCTATGTCGTTCTCATTGCGCCAGAGCCTTGAGGCCAAAGTCAAGAGCAAGCGCGACACTACGGGCCTGAAGAAGGTAAAACTCATTGACGAACTCTCGCTGAGCGGCTCATATAACTTCTTGGCCGACTCTATGAAGTTATCAAACATCTCGCTCGGATTGCGAACCAACATCGTCGGCAACTTCGGTATCAACCTGAGAGCCACACTCGACCCCTATGAGGTGACACCCGAGGGTAAACGCTACGACAAACTCACCTGGAGCCGAGGCAACCTTGGCCGTATCCTCAATACGGGATGGAGTTTCGGTTATACCTTCAAGTCGAAAGACTCGGCACAACCAGCCAACGTCCGTGACAACGAAAACATTCCACCCGAATATGCCAATCCGTTCTATGACCCCTACGGTAAGATGGACCCGACTCTGCGACGACAATATATGTCACAGAGTTACTACGATTTCTCCATACCGTGGAGTTTGAACGTGAATTATAACGTAAACTACACTCTTAATTACGTCAATAACGGCACAACAGGCTTTAGGCGCAATGTCACGCAAACGGTAGGTTTCAGCGGAAATGTTACCTTCTCAAAGAAGATGTCGGCCACATTCTCTGGTGGATATGATATTGCGATGAAGAAACTAACCACTTCATCCATCAGTATCACTCGCGATTTGCACTGTTGGCAGATGTCGTTCTCGTGGATTCCATTCGGACACTACAAGAGTTGGAATTTCCACATCGGAGTCAAGGCTGCATCGCTTAAGGATTTGAAGTACGAGAAGAGCCAATCTATGTACGACAACTATTATTAATGGGCTAAAAAGTTGTTTTACCCTACACAATTACCCGCGCAACAATGGCAAGTTATCTTCAGGTTGAGAATATAAGCAAATCGTACGGAGACAAGGTTCTCTTTCAAAACATCTCGTTCAATATAAACGAGGGCGACAAGATTGCGCTCATTGCCCCCAACGGCACGGGCAAGAGTTCTCTGCTAAAGATTCTTGCAGGTCTGGACTCATCGGACAGAGGTGGCGAAGTAAAGTTTATGAAGGACATAAAGGTCGCTTTTCTGGACCAGATAAACAACTTCAACCCGCAAAACACACTCTTCGATGAGGTCTATTCGCGCTTAGGCTCAACCTACGATGTTATTCGCAACTACGAACAAGCCATCGCTTCGGGTGATGAGCGTGCTATCGAGCGTGCAATGTCAGCAATGGATGCGGCTGATGGCTGGAGCATTGAACAACGCATCAAGCAAGTACTCTCTTCGCTGAAACTATCACGCCTTGACCAACATATGGGCGAATTGTCGGGTGGAGAGGCAAAACGTGCAGCCATAGCACTTATGCTGTTGCAGGATGCCGATTTTCTGGTAATGGACGAGCCGACCAACCACCTCGACATTGATGTTATCGAATACCTCGAATCATATTTGCAGAAGGCCCGCTGTACGCTTTTGATGGTTACGCACGACCGCTATTTTCTGGACCGTGTATGCAACACCATCTTTGAGTTGGACCGAGGCGAACTATATACATATAAAGGTAACTACTCGCTCTTTTTGGAAAAACGCGAAGAGCGTTACAACAATATGCAGGCCAACATCGACAAGGCCCGCAACCTTTTGCGACGTGAATTGGAGTGGATTCGCGCTACTCCGCAAGCCCGCACAGGAAAGGCCCGTTATCGTATCAATGCCTTCTACGACCTTAAGGACAAGGCATCGGTTTCACTCTCACGTCAGCAGATGAACATCGATGTGGCCTCATCTCGCTTGGGCGGAAAGATTATCGACTGCGAAGATGTTTGCTTGAATTTCGGAGAGCGCAAGATGCTCGATGACTTCTCTTATAAGTTCTCTCGCTACGAGCGTGTCGGTATTGTCGGCAAGAATGGCGCAGGAAAAAGTACATTCCTCAACCTTATGACAGGAATGCTGCAACCTGACAGTGGCAGTATCGAACGAGGCGAAACTCTTCGAATCGGTTACTATCGTCAGCAAGGCATAGAGTTTAAATCTGGGCAAACCGTTCTCGAAACTGTACAGGATATAGCCGAGACAATCACTACGGCTGATGGGCATAGCATATCGGCAACAGCGATGCTTAACCGCTTTTTATTCCCTGTAGAGGCATTGAACAAGCGTGTCGATATTTTGAGTGGTGGCGAACAGCGCCGACTCTATCTATTGACTGTATTGATGCGCAACCCCAACTTCCTGATTTTGGACGAGCCGACCAACGACCTCGATATTCTTACCTTAAATATATTAGAGGAGTATCTGCAATCGTTCAAGGGATGCCTGCTAATCGTATCGCACGACCGCTACTTCCTGGACAAGACGGTAGGACACCTCTTTATTTTCCGTGAAGGAGGTAACGTCAAGGATTTTGTCGGCACATATAGCGAATACCGCGAATACATCAAGGAGCAGGAGGCTGAAGAGGCTGCGCGCGCTAAAGCCATAGCAGAGAAGCAGGCCAAGCAACAAGCCGCTACAAAGCCCGCAACCGATACGCCCACCAACACCCACCGCAAGAAACTATCCTACAAGGAGCAACGTGAATTGGAGCAGTTGGAGGCAGAGATTCCGCAGCTGGAGGCCGAAAAGAGCGCACTTGAGGCTCAACTCTCGGCTGGAACACTTTCGCACGAGGAGTTATCATCAGCCGCCACACGCATAGGCGAGATAATCAACACATTGGAAGAAAAGGAGATGCGCTGGCTGGAACTAAGCGAGATATAAAACGGCGAGCCATATTAACCTAACACTAAGAGATGCAACTATATACAACAACACAAATAAAACCCTTCGCCAAGAAGATTGACCACCTGAGTTCAATCTTCTCAATCGGGTCGTGCTTTGCCGAGAATATGGCAAATAAGTTGCGCTCATTAAAATTTAAGGTCACATCGTCTCCGACGGGCATACTTTTTAATCCCGAATCAATAGCACTTGCCATAGAGCGACTTTCGGCATATAACAATGGTGATGTCAGCGCCTTACCTCAACGTGAGGAGTTGCAATATGCCAACGGATTATGGTTTCATTACGACTTTCACTCTTCGTTTTCGCATACCGATGCCGACAAGGCATTAGAGCAAATGCGCAAGGCTGTCAAAGCAGGCGCCGAGGCTCTCAAACACGCTGATACAGTAATAATTACACTTGGCACAGCTTTGGCATATCGACACATAGACAGCGGAAAGATTGTAGCCAACTGTCACAAACAACCTCAACGCCTGTTTCAGCGTGAAATGCTTGACATTGAGGCTATTTCAGAGCGTTACATAAAGTTATGCTTAAACTCGCTGAGTGATAAACGCATAATTTTTACAGTCAGCCCAATCCGTCACTTGAGTGATGGTCTGGAAATCAATTCATTAAGCAAGGCTATTTTACGTGTTGCTATAGATAAGGTAGCGCAACACGCTGATAATGTGGCATATTTTCCTTCGTTCGAGATTATGAACGACGAACTGCGCGACTATCGCTTCTATGCTGACGATATGGCCCACCCTACTCCGCTGGCTATCAATTACATATGGGAGCGTTTTGCGCAAGCGTCATTCTCAGACAAAACCTCAAAACTACTTGCTCGCATCGAGCAGATAGCAACAGACGCAGCCCATCGCCCGTTCAACCCCACAAGCGAGGCTTATAAGACATTCTGTGCCAAAAATTTAGAGCGCATCGAGGCTATAAACAAAGAGTATCCACAATTGGATTTCGCAGAGGAAAAAAGACACTTTAGTAAATATTTATAAATATTTGTAGTAATTTTACATCCGAAAACATCACACAACAAATGGAAAAAATTATACTCTACATATCAACTTTAGCGGTAACGATGACGTCGCTCTTCGCAAAAGAGGCTACGGCTGCAGAACGTCCTCGTTTGCTGGTCAATATCGTTGTTAGCGGTATGCGTGCCGATGATTTGGTACGTTATAATAAGAATTTCTCAAACGGAGGATTCAACCGCTTGATAAACAATGGTGCATACTTTACAAACGCATCGTACGACTATATGCAGACGACGACACCCGTATCATTGGCAACGCTCTCTACGGGTGCTATGCCCTCGACTCACGGTATTGTAGCCGATAGTTGGTTTGATTATGTAGGCAACAAACGTGTATCGCTCATTTATGATAGCAAGGAAAAATGCGTAAATTATACTGGTGATGCGGGAGGCTACTCTCCTCGCCAACTTGTAGCCGAGACTATAAGTGATGCTATGATTCAAAGCGACAGCACGAGCAAGGTTGCAACGATTGCCATAGAGCCGTTGTCGGCTATCGTTACGGCAGGACAGTCTGGCGAGGTGTATTGGATGGAGACTCTGCAGACAGCGTGGACTACATCGTCATACTACACCAAAGAGTTGCCCGCGTGGATTACACAATACAACCAGACGGAAAAGAATCACGACTTCTTAATCAAACGCTGGAATGCACTTTTGGAGTATGATAATTACCTCAACACCCGTGTAGCGTGCATCGAAGGGTTAAAGAGTAAGCAGAACAAGCGCATAGACCACATTGAGGAGGATGCCGCTGCCATAAACAAAATATTCAGTGATGAATATGAGCAGATGTGCTACACCCACACAGGCAACAGCGCATTATTGGCTTTTGCCAAGCAGATGGTAGCCAACAACAAGATGGGTAGCGACGATGTGCCCGACATCTTGAATATCGTATTGGATACTCCTCGCAAGATAAGTGGCCGTTTCGGCCCCGAGTCGGTGGAATATGAGGATATGCTCTACCGTTTGGACCGCAGCCTTGAGGATTTTCTCTCGTATGTTGTTGCACAAGTTACCGACCCTCAACAAGTCGTAATTACCCTCACTTCGGACCACGGTACAAGCCCGTCATTCGACATCGAAAGCAATAACGTAGAGCGATTTAACGTTCGCCAGGCAGAGGTTATTACAAATGCATTTATAGGTGCACAGCACGGCAATGGTGAATGGGTTTTGGGTTACATAGACCGCGCATTCTACCTTAACCACGACCTGATTATCGAGAAGGGCTTGTCACTAAAGGATATGCAGCACGATGTGGCAACGTTTATGATGCAGTTGAGAGGAGTATCTCACGCCGTAGCCGCCGAGGCAATGCGTAACAGTTATTTCGGTAGTGGATATGGCCGTAAGATACAAAACGGATTTTACCCACGTCGTTCGGGTGACGTGATAATCAATTTGATGCCCGAATGGATTGAAGAGAAAGAAAATGTACGCTCCTCATCGGGCTCGATGTACTTGTATGACAGAGAGGTCCCGCTGATTATCTTCGGTGGAGGAGTTACAAAAGGCAAGCATAACGAGAAGATAGATATGACATCGTTGGCTACTACAGAGGCACGCCTTTTAGGCATCAGTTCTCCGTCGGCGGCCGAAGGCGATATATTGAATATATTTGAATAATAGATTATTGCAAAAATGACAGATAAGATACAGGAAGAGATAATAGAAGAGTTCGCAATATTCGACGATTGGTTGGATAAATACAACTATTTGATTGAGTTAAGCGATACACTGCCCGCCATAGCAGCCGAACATCGTACGGAAGAGTATGTGATTAAAGGTTGCCAATCGAGAGTATGGGTAGATGCAAAGGTTGAGGACGGAAAGGTATATTACTCAGCCGATAGTGATGCAATAATCACCAAAGGTATAATCGCACTGCTCATTCGCGTGATGAATGGCCGAAAGCCACAAGAGATAGTAGATATGGATTTATACTTTATCGATGCCATCGGCTTGAGTGAGAACCTATCGCCTACGCGTAGCAACGGTTTGGTGGCTATGATTAAGCAGATGAAGATGTTTGCTTTGGCTTTTGCTGCAAAAGCATAATTTTCAATATATCTCAAACATAAATTAAAACAATATGAATCGATTTAAGAGTATAATTATCGCAATAATTAGCATCGTAGCAATTTCTGCTATTTCACATCCTGCTTTGGCGCAAACTGACGTAAAGGTCAAGAAATGGCGCAAGTATGATGTAGGAGAGATTCGTTTTAACGATAAGGCCAAACATACGGAAGGTTCAAAGATTTACAATAAACTAATACCTAACCCCGAAGAGTATATTGCAGGTTGCGCCCGCGAGGTTTTGGCAACACTTTATTTCTCGCCCAAAGACGAGATAACACCAGTCAATATTCTCGATTATACGATAGAGGATACCGATGGCATATCAGCTAAGGGTGGAGGTGATGGACGTGTACATATTTTTTACAGCACTCGTCATATTGAAAAGTCATACAAAGAGGGAGAAGACAAGGTATTTTTCGAGACCAGAGGTGTATTGTTGCACGAACTTACACACGCCTACCAACTTGAGCCTCAAGGCATAGGTACGTATGGAACAAACCGCACGTTCTGGGTATTTATCGAAGGAATGGCCGATGCTGTTCGTGTTGCCAATGGTGGTTTCTATGGCGAGAAGGACCGCCCGAAAGGAGGACATTACACTCAGGGGTATCGCCACGCAGGATACTTCTTTGTATGGTTGCGCGACAATTACGACAAAGACTTCTTGCGAAAATTTAATTTGAGCACTCTCGATGTAATACCCTGGTCATTTGATGGTGCGATAAAGCACGTTTTGGGCGAGAAATACGACATAGAGAGCCTATGGCACGAATACCAGGTATCGGTAGGTGACATTAAGGAGTAATTTAATGATTGTAATTTGACAATGACACCAGAAGACATATTAAGGGTTGAGCACGATATCGTGCTGACGTTAAAGAATATATACGACCCTGAAATTCCTGTCAACATATACGATTTGGGACTTATATACGAAATCGATTTCGACCCCGAAGGTGTGGCCAACATAAAGATGACATTGACAGCACCCAACTGCCCGATGGCAGATATGTTGGTTGAGGATATAAACATACAGGTCAAAAAGATTAAAGGCGTAGAGTCGGTAAATATCATACTCACATTCGAGCCACCTTGGGATAAGAGTATGATGAGCGAGGAGGCACTATTGGAGTTAAATATGTTGTAGTACATCTCAACGCATATAGATTATGAATGCGACAAAAAGAGTGATAAACAAACTGAAAGCAGGTGCATCGTATTTCGCCTGCGGGGGTTATTTGGCATCTCTCGACAGGTTGCATCGCACCGAAATATATAACACACTAGGCTTTGAGCGTCTTGAACGCAAGAACAAAGATATAAACCGTCTATACGAGGAGTGCGACAGCAATTGGCCGCAGACTTTTTATATGGTATTGCTACGCACGATGGGCGGTATGGATAATAAAGAGGCCTTTACTGAACTTTCGCGCAGAGTTCCTTATGCAGCAATACTGCGCGAAAAGATGGTGCCTCAGCACATCGAAGCAATGCTCATCGGGGCAACAGGCCTGCTGGAATTGTATCAGCACGATGAGTATATACTCAACCTAAAACGTAATTTCGAATATCTCGCCACGAAATATTCTATCGAGGCAATGGAAGCCTCGGCCTGGAAACTTACGCACATCTATCCTAACAATCATCCCATATTACGTCTGTCGCAGATTACGACCTTTTTGGTTCATACACAGAATGTGATGGATAGAATATTGGAATGTAAGACGGGAGATGACGTAAACCGTCTGTTCGGTGTCAAGACTCTGCCATATTGGCTGACACACTACACTCCCGCATCAACATCACGCACAGTAGCGAAGAGGATAGGCCGCACGAAGAGTGACTTACTGGCTATCAACCTTATAGCACAAATGCAGTTTGCCTATGGCTCCTACATCGCAAGCGAAAGTCTGCGAGAAAGGGCACTATCACTGTTGGAGAATATCGCGGCAGAGAAGAATTCAATCATAGCACAATGGAATAGTTTTGGTCCAATAGCCCGCTCGGCATTTGATAGTCAAGCATTGTTGCAACTATCATTCGAATATTGTAAGCACCATCGTTGCGAAGAGTGTGTAGTAGGCCGACGCATATTGCGACAAGCAACCAAAAAGGCTCAAACAGAAGAAACCTCAACATTATGAAACAGATTATTTTATGCATTATGGCTGCTGCCATAATGTCGGGCTGTTCACGCCCTGCGGAAGATATATTTCTGGAGGCAGAGAATATGAGCGACTGCGGTGGTTGGGTTGTGGACCAACAATCTATGATGCAGATGGGCTCGCCATACCTTATGGCTCACGGAATGGGCCGAGCAGTAGAGGATGCTACCACAGAACTAACACTCGACGAGAGTGGAAGTTATAGGATGTGGGTACGCACCAGGGATTGGACTCGTCGTTGGGGTAAAGAGCAGTCAGCAGGGCAATTTCAAGTGGTAATAAACGGCAAAGCAACAAAAGTCGTATTTGGAACAGAGCAGGCTGAATGGCATTGGCAAAATGGTGGAATCGTAAGGCTCAATAAGGGTTTGAATCATATCGCACTGCACGACCTTACGGGTTTCAACGGCCGATGTGATGCTATATATTTTGCGGCTGATAAGCGTGCAACACCCCCGACAGATAGTGAGGCTTTAGCGGCTTATCGTAAAGAAAAATCGGGCATAGAAGAGGTAGCAGATGGTGGAGAGTACGATTTGGTCGTTGTCGGAGGTGGAATCGCAGGATGCTGCGCTGCTGTGAGTGCCGCACGATTGGGTTGCAAGGTGGCTCTAATACACAACCGCCCCGTCTTGGGCGGAAATAACTCTTCGGAGGTAAGAGTTGGTCTTTCGGGCCTCATTATGCAGCAGCCCTACCCCAATCTTGGATTGCTGATGGATGAGTTGGGCGGCGTAGGACACTGGACCAAATATGAGGCAGAGCAAAACCCAGACAGCGAGCGTAGCCGACAGATAATAAACATCCTGGAGCAACATCCCGAAAAGATACAGCATAATGCAGGACCAAAGTCAAACTACGAGGATGAGAAGAAATTGGATTTGCTGTTGGCAGAGAAAAATATTACGCTCATACTATCTACGCACGTCACGGAAGTCGAAAAAGAGGGCAACAAGATTGTAGCCGTCAAGGGCAAAGACATAAAGACGGGAGTGGAGACGATTTTTAGAGGAAAACTCTTTGCCGACTGCACGGGAGATGGTGACGTAGGCTATTTAGCGAGCGCCGATTATCGTATGGGACGTGAGAGCAAAGCCGAGACCAGCGAAAGACGCGCACCCGAGCAGGCCGACTCGATGGTGATGGGTACTTCGGTGCAGTGGTATGCCGAGAATTGCGGCGAGGAGTCCACATTCCCCGAATGTCCTTGGGCCATAGAGTTTAACGAGCAGACCTACCGCCCCATAACTCGCGGAGATTGGGATTGGGAGGCTGGACTTACTAACAATCAAATTACCGAGATTGAATACATACGCGACTACGCCCTGCGTGCCGTCTATGGCAATTGGGCATACCTGAAGAATCACAGCGAACGCCGAGAGGAGTTTCGTAATCAAGAATTACAATGGGTGGCCTACATAGGAGGCAAGCGAGAGTCTCGCCGACTGATGGGAGATATAATATTAAGCGAGCAGGATTTATTGGAGAGCCGACCTTACGACGATGCATCGTTCACAACGACGTGGGGCATCGACCTGCACTACCCCAAAAAGATTGAGGGCCTTAATGAGGAGCCGTTCCTTTCATATTGCGAATCGGATGAGATAAAGCCGTATGCAGTTCCATATCGTTGCCTCTATTCGCGCAACATCGAAAATTTGTTTATGGCAGGACGTAATATAAGCGTTACACACGTTGCTCTTGGCAGCATCAGAGTTATGCGTACGGGCGGAATGATGGGCGAAGTGGTAGGTATGGCGGCATCGCTATGCACGAAGCACAAAACTTTGCCGCGAGGTGTTTACAAGGAGCATCTGTCAGAACTCAAAGCCCTAATGAAAAAGGGCGTAGGCAAAGCGGGATTTGGCGAGAAATAAGAGCAGTATATATGTATGAAATAGGCCCTGTCTAACGATAAAAAGTTAGGCAGGGTTTTATTTTCTGATTTTCGGGTTTGAAAATGGATTATTACGAGGCTTATTTTTTGCTATTTGACAATAAATCACTACTTTTGTAGGATTATAAACGCAAAAAGAAAAAACAATAAATAATTATGGATATAGTTAGCAGTATTATCAAACTTTTGTTCGGTTCAAAGTCTGACAAGGATAGAAAGCAGATTGAGCCCTATGTAAAGAAAATTACAGAGATTTACCCCTCGATAAAGGCACTCACAAACGATGAGTTGCGTGCACATAGTGCAGGCTTGATGAAGAAGATTGCAGACTTCATCGCGTCGGATGAGGCTCACATCGTAGAGTTGAAAGCGAAGTTGGAGTTGGCAGAGACTACACTTTCGGAGAAGGAGAAAATTTCGAAGGATATCGACACCACAACAAAGCGCATTGATGACAAAATCGAGCAGGTCTTGGATGAGATTTTGCCCGAGGCATTTGCCATTATGAAGGATACAGCTCGCCGTTTTACGGAGTTTGAGACCGTAGAGGTTACAGCCAACGACTTCGACCGCGACTTGGCAGCACACAAGGATTTTGTAACTATCGAGGGCGACAAGGCTATCTATCAGACACACTGGGTAGCGGGCGGTAACGACCTGAAGTGGGAGATGGTACACTACGACGTACAGTTGTTCGGTGGTGTGGTATTGCACAAGGGTAAGATTTCGGAGATGGCTACGGGTGAGGGTAAAACCTTGGTGGCAACACTCCCCGTATTCCTCAACGCATTGGCTCGCAAGGGTGTGCACGTCGTAACAGTGAACGACTACTTGGCACGTCGTGACTCGGAGTGGATGGGCCCGATGTATGAATTCCACGGTCTGTCAGTAGATTGCATCGACAAGCACCAGCCCAACTCTGAGGCTCGCCGCAAGGCATATATGGCCGACATCACATTTGGTACTAACAACGAGTACGGATTCGACTACCTGCGCGACAATATGGCATCATCGCCCAAGGACCTCGTGCAGCGCAAGCACCACTACGCTATCGTCGATGAGGTGGACTCGGTATTGATTGACGATGCTCGTACTCCGCTTATCATCTCTGGTCCCGTACCCAAGGGTGACGACCAGTTATTCGAGCAGTATCGCCCCTCGATTGAGCACCTCTACAGTCTGCAGAAGAATTTGGTAACTTCGTTGGTTGCCGAGTCTCGCAAACTCTTTGCCGAGGGCAAGGTTGATGAGGGTGGTGTATTGCTCTATCGTGCCCACAAGGGATTGCCCAAATATAAGCCAATCATCAAGTTCCTCTCGGAGCAGGGTATCAAGGTACAGTTCCAGAAGACGGAGAACATCTTTATGCAGGATAACAACCGTCGTATGCCCGAGATTACCGATGAGTTGTACTTTGTAATCGACGAGAAGTTGAACTCGGTAGAACTTACCGACAAGGGCCACGAGGTGTTGTCAAAATACTTTAACGAGGATGGTTTCTTCGTATTGCCCGACATCGGTAGCGAGGTAGCAGAATTGGAGAAGAGCGACCTTTCGCCCGAAGAGAAGATGCAGCGCAAGGACCAGGTTATCAACGACTACTCAATTAAGTCGGAGCGTGTACACACTGTAAACCAGTTGCTCAAGGCATATTCGATGTTCGAGAAGGATGTGGAGTATGTGGTGATGGACAACAAGGTAAAGATTGTCGATGAGCAGACAGGCCGTATCCTCGACGGACGCCGTTACTCGGACGGTTTGCACCAGGCTATCGAGGCTAAGGAGCGTGTAAAGGTAGAGGCTGCGACACAGACATTTGCGACAATTACGTTGCAGAATTACTTCCGTATGTACCACAAGTTGGCGGGTATGACAGGTACAGCCGAGACAGAGGCATCGGAGTTCTGGAACATCTACAAATTGGATGTTGTAGTTATTCCGACAAACAAGCCCGTCATTCGTGATGACCGCGAAGACCTTATCTACAAGACTAAACGCGAAAAATATAACGCTGTAATCGACGAGGTCGTACGCTTGGTAGAGCAGAAGCGCCCTGTATTGGTGGGTACTACTTCGGTTGAGATTTCGGAGTTGTTGAGCCGTATGTTGAAGTTGCGTGGCATCAAGCACAACGTACTTAACGCCAAGCAGCACCAATTGGAGGCACAAATTGTAGCCGAGGCTGGTCGTTCAGGTCAGGTGACCATCGCTACAAATATGGCAGGTCGTGGTACCGATATCAAACTGACACCCGAGGTTAAGGAGGCTGGTGGTTTGGCAATCATCGGTACTGAGCGTCACGAGAGCCGTCGTGTAGACCGCCAGTTGCGTGGTCGTGCAGGACGTCAGGGAGACCCCGGTTCTTCACAGTTCTTCGTATCGTTGGAGGATGATTTGATGCGTCTGTTTGGCTCAGAGCGTATCGCTACGATGATGGATAGAATGGGTATTCAGGAGGGTGAGGTAATTCAGGCCCCGATGATGTCAAAGGCCATCGAGCGTGCGCAGAAGAAGGTCGAGGAGAATAACTTCGGTATCCGTAAGCGTCTGTTGGAGTATGATGACGTGATGAACTCACAGCGTGAGGTTATCTACACACGTCGTCGCCACGCTCTTTACGGTGAGCGTATCGAGATTGACCTCAACAATACGATGTACGACTTCGCAGAGAAGTTTATGGAGTCACACGAGGGTATGGATTATGAGTCATTCACATTTGAACTTATCCGTGAGGTAGCACTCCACCCCACTTTCGACGAGGCTACATACAACGCTGCAAAGCCTAAGGATATTGTAGAACTTATTGTCAAGGATTTGCACGACCTCTATGCACGTCGTGGCAAGGCGGCGGCTGATACCGTACGCGCTACGATGGAGAAGATTTACGAGGACAACAAGCACTTGATGGACCGTGTGATTCACTTCCCGTTGACGGATGGTCATTTGGGATTTCACGTACCCGTAGAGTTGCAGAAGTGCAAGGATACTGATTGTGCTGAGATTTACAAAGTGTTTGCAAAGATTGTGATGTTTACCACAATCGACGACGCTTGGCGTGAGCACTTGCGCGAGATGGACGAGTTGCGCCACAGCGTACAGAACGCCACATACGAGCAGAAAGACCCGTTGTTGATTTATAAGTTGGAGTCTTATGAACTCTTTGCCAAGATGTTGGATAAGATTAACAAGGAGACTTTGTCTATCTTGAACAAGGCTTACATCCCCACTCGTGAGAACAACCCCGAGTCAGTACAGCAAGAGCGTCAGCAGAAGGCGAAGGTCGATGTAAATAAGTTGCAGGCATCGCGTATGGCAGCGGCTGCGGCGGCTGGTCAGGCCGAGAAGAGCAAGCCCGCTCCTATCAAGGTAGAGAAGAAGGTGGGCCGTAACGACCCCTGTCCTTGCGGTAGCGGCAAGAAGTACAAGCACTGCCACGGCAAAGCGATGTAATAAGTTTAACACGGATGTGATATGAGATTGTATAGTCTGACAATTTTCGCTCTATCGTGCCTGATGCTCTGCGGAGTTGAAGCAAAGGCTCAAGAGAGCAAGCAGAAATACGATGTTGCAGCATTCCTATACCCAGCATACGCATCAGATGATGTGCGTTTGAGACCGTTTTGGCCGATGGGTATGGGCGAATGGGAGACCGTACTTACGATGCAACAACGTAACCCTGGTCACTACTGGGACCGCAAGCCTCTGTGGGGATACATCAACGAGGCCGACCCAAGCGTGATGGAGATGGAGATTGAGCAGGCTACAAAGCACGGCGTAAACGTCTTTATATTTGATTGGTATTGGTACGACGGCAGACCTTTTATGGAGACTACGCTCAACAATGGTTTCCTGAATGCGAAGAATGTCGATAAGATGCAGTTCTATTTGATGTGGGCAAACCACGATGTCTTGAACCTATGGGACACACGCCTCGCCCGCTACAACGAAGACAACGTCATCTGGCAAGGCAAGGTTGACCGCGAGGAGTTTGAGCGAATATGCAAGCGCAATATAGAGATGTACTTCAAGCATCCGCAATACTACAAGATTGACGGCAAACCTGTATTTATGATATATGACCTTCCCAACCTCATTAACGGTTTGGGTGGCATAGAGCAGACGGCAGATGCCATCAAATGGTTCCGCAAAGAGGTAAAGAGGGCGGGATTTCCCGACTTGGAGTTACAGTTTGCCCTGTGGGCGATAAACCTCAACTACAGCGGCTTGGATGCTACAAAGAGTGAGAATCCGCAGGATGATTTCATTCGCACACTCGGATTTGATTCTTCGACGCATTATCAGTTCGTACACTTTACCGATGTAAACAGAGATTACGCTGATATTATGCGCGACGTAGAGACTGAATGGAACAGAATCGACGTAGCATACTCATTTAAGTACTATCCGCACGTCAGCATCGGTTGGGATAACAGCCCACGTACTGTGCATAGTGCCGTAATGAAGAACAATACCCCCGAGGCATTTGCTGAGGCACTACGCAAGGCAAAGGCTCACGCAGACAAACACCCCGACCGTGCGCCACTCATTACAATCAACAGTTGGAACGAGTGGACAGAGACAAGCTTCTTGCAGCCCTGCAATATGTACGGCTATGGATATTTGGAGGCCGTAAAGAAGGTATTTATTGACGAAGTAAAATAAGCGAATAGGATATGGGATACGAAGAGGAAAAATTGCGACAACTCGACGTGCGCTATCTGCGTATGGCGAGAGTGTGGGCCGAAAATTCATACTGCGTACGCCGTCAGGTGGGTGCGCTGATTGTAAAGGACAAGATGATTATCTCGGACGGATATAACGGCACACCTTCGGGCTTTGAGAACATCTGCGAGGATGAGGTTACAGGTAAGACCAAATCGTATGTTCTGCACGCAGAGGCCAATGCCATCACAAAGGTGGCAAAGAGCGCCAACAACTGCGACGGCTCAACGCTTTACATCACAGCAGCGCCCTGTATCGAGTGCTCGAAGTTGATTATCCAGGCAGGTATCAAGCGCGTGGTATATTGCGACGACTACCGTTCGGAGGAGGGACTCGACCTACTGAAACGTGTAGGTATTGAGTGTGTAAAACGAGATATTGAATAGAGGCGCGACATTCCTTATAAGATAAATTATCCCCGTCAAACTTATGCTTGATGGGGATAATTATATTATAGCACTATGCTATTCAACCTTTAACTGAATGGCTCGGATATAACCTTTTTGAATATCACAATTCTCGAAACGGCTATTTTCGATGAACTGCATCAGAATCTTACGTGCCTCCTCCTGATTGGGGCGAGCCTTACGAATCTCGTTGTAAGTACCACGCGGAGCCTCAGAGAAAGCGATAACCTTGCGCCAACCCTCGGGAGCCTTAATGCCCACGAAAGAACTATTGCGAATCTTCTTATAGGGCCAAAAGGTGTAGCCGATATTGTTATCTACCATAGTCTTGCAGAACGAAGCCATCCACTCGTCGGTATTGTGACCTATCTCACCCATATACATCGGGCGGTTGGTGCGGTCACGAAACTCGATAAAACTACGGATTGCGTTGGCATCGGTACCACCGCCATAACGATGGCAGGTGTACATAATCTTATCGTCAAAGAGTGTATTCTCCAACGGCTTGAAGTTACCGTTCCACTGCGCACCGCCCAACAGGATGATGTGATTCTTATCGACCTCGCGGATTGCATCCACACCCATCTTATATACGGCAGCCAACTTGGCGTCGAGTTCGGCCTGATTCTCGAAATAGGGAGCAATAGGCTCATTCAAAAGGTCATAACCCAAGATTACGGGCTCATTCTTATAGTGCTGTGCAATACGCTTCCAGATGTCACAATAGAGTCGCTGACTCTCCTCGCTCTCAAAGAGCCAGGGATAGCCGTGACTATCGTCGATGTTGTCTCCCGTCTGACCACCAGGTGCATCGTGCATATCCAGGATAAGATATACACCCTTGCCACGACACCACTCTACAAGTTGGTCAATACGCTCAAAGCCATCCTGCTCCGAAGTAAGGCCCATATAATCCTCATCGGTAAAGAGTTTGTAATGGAACGGCACACGAATGGTGTTGGCACCCGTAGAAACTATGAAATCGATATCCTTCTCGGTGATGTAGTTATCCTTGAATGCACGCCAAAACTCTGCGGCGAAGTCGGGGCCTACCAACTGACACAACATAAGATTGATAATGCTTGCCGAGTTGGTCTTCGAGAAGCCAAACATATAGCCCTCGGGATTGAGCCAATTACCGAGATTGGTTCCTCGGATAAAAAACTTCTCGCCATTTGGGGCTACCAAATTGGGGCCGTCGATAGTTATAAACTTCGACTTCTTGGCTTCGGCTACGGAGCCAACGGCCAATAGCATCAAGCATAGGGTTAAAAACTTTCTCATTGATTCATTTATTATAGTTATAGATTATACTCTCGACAATACGCTCTTCCTCACAAAATGACAGATAGAACAAAGTTAAGAAATAAGATTTACAAATCAAACATCGGAAGAGAAAAGGCGCAGGTTTTACGGTAAAGAGCCTATAAAAACAGTTAACAAAAAAAATATATACGAAAGACCCGTAAAACCTACGCCCGGAAAAATATACTTATTTGGGGTTTTACAATTAAAAAAAGAACAAGCGAAATGAAACATTCTTCAACGCAAATATATACAGAAAACAAAGGCCTCCTATCATCTACGACACAGAAGGTTTTAACAATATAGATAGCAAAAACGACTATCCGCTGACAATCAAACATATATCATTTTAGAAAAGTGGAATATATATTGATATGATTTGCTCAAATATTCCTATATTTGTAAAGTTTTATAATAGCAAACTACTACCAAACACTTTTATAATGAGCCTTAAAACTTTCAAGACAGTGGCAATAATGCTGATGTTACTTTTCGCATCATCATATGCCTCAGCCAACATAATCGAACGCGAATTGCAAAGACTCGACAATGCATTGGTCGAGTCAGAGACATACGATAAGCAGCGTTTGGACAAAATCGACCAACTGAATGATTTGCTACAGATGCGGGGCATATCTTTGGAGTATAAATACGAGGTATACAACCAACTTTATCAGGAATACGAAGTATTCCAATTCAACAAAGCATTGGATGCGCTAAACAGGCGTTACGACATTGCCGTGGAGATGAAAGACAAGTCAAAGCAGATTGACACCGAATTGGACAAGGCGCAACTATACACCATTTCGGGCTTGTTCACCGAAGTTGACAACATCTTCACGTCAAAGATAGACACACTGGTATTAACGCCAACACAATTATCAAAATATTATTTCATACAGCAACGCTACTACCGTAACCTTGAATGGAAAACGGGTTACGCCCGAAGCGAAGAGGAACGTAGAGATTTCTCACAAAAATGGCAATACTACTGCAATAAACTGATGGAGACCGACCACCTATCGTCGGAATTGCATCAATATGTGTCGATGCTCTATTATATGAACATCCACGCCTGGCATAAGGCTGAAGAGATTAACGAGATGTTGATAGCACACTGCGCACAAGACAGCCACTCGTATGCCGAATATGCCTATTATCGCGCAGCAATATATGAATCGTGGGGCAAGACAAACAATGCCCTGCTGTGGTACATACGCTCGGCTATTGCTGATGTAAAGTCCGCAACCAAAGATACGGCATCGGTCAGAGTAGTATCCGAAAAACTACTTCCTCAAGACATAAACAGGGCATTCCACTACATCAATGTTGCATTGGAGAATGTAATCTTCTACAACGCGCAGTTGCGTCACGAGGACATAACCGCAATATTGCCATTGATAGAAAAGGAGTATATGTCGGCGCAGAAGCAGCAACAGGCTGAAACCAAGAAATTGCTTACCATCATATCATTCCTGGCTGTTGCGCTGGCTATAATATGCCTGGTCGTGATATATATGTATTACAGGTCAGTAATGGCACACCGTGAGATTGCGGTAATCAACAAGCAGATAAAGCAATATAACGACTCTCTGTCCGAGATAAACCAACGACTCAAGACGGCAAACATAGACTTGGCCGAGGCTAATGAGGTCAAAGAGGAGTACATCGGATTGTTCCTTGCGATGTGCTCGAGTTATATTGACAAACTAAAATCCTACCAACGAAATATCAAGCGCAAATTGACTGCAGGCAAATACTCGGAAATACTTACAGAAGTGTCATCGACCGATTATATTGACACCGAACTTAAGAGTTTCTATGAGATGTTTGACAAGGCTTTCCTGCAACTATATCCCAACTTTGTCGAGGAGTTCAACGAACTGCTCAAACCCGACAAACGTATCATATTGGGCAAAGATGAAAGGTTAAATACCGAATTACGAATATTTGCGCTTATACGATTAGGTATAACCGAATCGTCGCGCATAGCGGCACTACTGCGCTACTCGGCCAACACCATATATAATTATCGCGCACGCGTAAAGAACTGCGCCCTCGACAACCGCGAAGAGTTTGAGGAGAAAATCAAAAACCTCGGCGCAAGAAAGTAACACCGATGCAAAAAAAAGAGATTGTCCTGCTCAAGAGTCGGACAATCTCTTTTTTCTCTATGCTATTTCCGTTTAGAATGGCAAATCATCGGGGTCATCATTCACCTGAGGGACAGATGCAGGCTGCTGAACGGGTTGCTGCGCAGGTGCAGAATATCCACTCGGGACAGGAGCACTACCCTGCTGGCCATCACTCTTACGGCCAAGCAACTTCATCTCATCGGCCAAAATCTCGGTAGTATAACGCTTGATATTGTCCTTATCAGTCCATTCGCGTGTACGCAGACGGCCCTCGATATAGAGTTGGCTGCCCTTCTTGACGTAGCGGTCAACAACATCTGCCAAACCACGCCACAACGTGATAGTATGCCACTCTGTCAACTCCTTTGACTCGTTAGTCTGACGGTCATAAATACGCTCAGTAGTAGCCAGACGAACACGAGCAACCTTTACACCTGATTCGGTAGTGCGTACTTCGGGGTCAAGACCGACATTACCCACCAATATAACTTTATTAACCATAACTTTATTCTTAATATTTTCTAAATTTCAAACCTTATTTAGCGCCTACATCCTATACTGTATACGCACCCTATTACTGATTATTACTCCTTGTTGCCTCCGAGTGTTAAATCGCCTATATGCAACTTACCATCGAGGTCATCCTTAAGCGTACCGAGCAAATCCTCATCCGAGCCCTCAAGGAACTCCATCACAACAGGCATATAGAACAATCGCTGACGAATAATTTCGGGAACACGGCGACTGCGACGCAACTTAACGGCATCTTTCTCTGTAGTAAGCAAACAAGCGGCAGGATGCTTCTCAAGGCTCTTGGCTACACGCTGCAAATCATCCACAGAGTAGATGTGATGGTCGGGGAAATTATAGGTCGCCACGACTTTAAACTGCTCACGTATACCCTTGACAAATGGTTTGGGATTACCGATACCCGACATCACTACGACCTCATCGCCCGGCTTCAACGTAAATTCCGAAGGGAATAACGAGATAGGAGCAGAAGGGATAACGCGAGTAAAATAGATGCGTTGATAGGCCACTTTCTGCAAATCCTTACGCCATAATCGCTGATCGAGTTGCGACATCGTGGGTGAGCACTTGGTTACGATAAAATAATGTGCTCTATCCAATGCGCTCAACTTATCGCGCAGAGTACCTGCTGGCAGGTAATCATCCTCGGCGAAAGGACGTGTAGAGTCGATTATCAAAACATTGATACGTGGCTCAACGTGACGATGCTGGAAACCATCATCCATAATAATGAGATTAATCTCGGGGTGTTCGGCTTCGATACGGCGTATAGCCTCAGCACGTTTCTCGCACACCACAACCAATGCATCGGGGAATTTTAATTTAATCTGCAACGGCTCATCACCAACATCTCGATATGAGGAATTTGTCTTGACCTCACGATAACCCTTCGTGCGACGACCATAACCGCGTGACAAAAGTGCCACACGATAGTGCTGACGCATATAATTGAGGATAAGTTCCGCTGTAGGAGTCTTGCCCGTACCACCAACTGTGATATTACCGACGCAGATAACGGGTGTCGCAAACGTCTCGCTCTTGAGGAGTTTGTAATCAAATAGCCAATGACGTATAGAAATCACCATTCTATACGGATACGACAAAAGTTTTAACAACAATTTCATACGTTTGGCCAATGAATTACTCGCTACCTCGGGCAGCAATACGTTTGCAAAAGTTTACAATTCGGTCAAAGATAGTTATTTATTTGATATTTCGCAACTTTTATTACATATTTTCACTATTCGCTATTATTTATCGCGACTTTTATCGGCTTATCCACAAAAAATTCATAATTTTGTAAAATTATGAGACGATTTATATTTTTCACATTAGCAACACTAGCCCTCTTCTTGGCAAGTTGCAACAGACAAGCCAATCAAGAGGAGCAACAAGCAGAGGTCGAAGAGCCTCAACATACTATCCTTTACGGAATCATTGCCGACAACTACCATACCGAACAGGGTGAAATAGGACAAGGCGAGACATTGGGCAAGATACTTGCCCGTTATGGTGTTTCAGCCACAACGGTGGATAAGTTGGATAAGGCGGCAAAGGATGTCTTCCCGTTGCGACAGATTCGCGCAGGCAGACCTTTTACGGCATTTATTGCGGCTGATTCTACAGGCAATGGAGCACTCGATTACTTTGTTTACGAAAAGGATGTAATTGAGTATGTAGTATTCGGATTCAAAGGTGATTCGATAAGCATCACCAAAGGTGAAAAGGATGTTACAATCAAGCGCCAGCGCCGCTCGGCTGTGATTGAGTCGTCGCTGTGGGGTGCTATTATGCGCGACAGTCTCCCCTACTCGCTGGCGGCTGAGTTGGAGGATATTTATCAGTGGACAGTGGATTTCTTCGGCATACAGAAAGGCGACCATTTCACGGTAATCTACGACGAGAAATTAATTGACACGACACACGTGGGCATAGGTCGCATCTGGGGCGCAAAATTCAATCACGCCGGGAAAGATGTCTACGCCATACCGTTCCGACAAAACGACAAGATACAATATTGGGAGTTCAATGGTGCATCGTTGCGCAAGCAATTGCTGAAAGCCCCGCTCAAGTTCTCGCGCATCAGTTCTCGTTTTTCGCGCTCACGACTGCATCCTGTACACAGAGTTTATCGCCCACACTTGGGAGTAGACTATGCTGCACCTACAGGCACGCCCGTACACGCTGTGGCCGATGGCGTAGTGACCTTCAAAGGCTGGGGAGGTGGCGGTGGTAACACGCTTAAAATCAAGCACGCAGGTAACCTCGTAACGGGATATCTTCACTTGAGCAAATTCGCAAAGGGTATAAGCCAAGGCACTCGCGTATCGCAAGGTCAGGTCATCGGTTATGTTGGTAGCACAGGAACATCTACGGGCCCGCATCTGGATTACCGCATATGGAAAAACGGCACTAACATCGACCCGCTTAAGGTACCCCAAGAGCCCGCCGAGCCTATCAAAGAGGAGAATACTGCAGCGTTTGAACACATTAGAGACCGTATTGTAGCCGAGTTGAATGGTGAGGCCACGCCCGAAATGATAGTAACGCAGTTGGATAGTATTGTGATGCCTGCTGCGGACACTACAAAGGTGGAGGAAATTGCAGCAAATACGGAGGCTGACGAAAAGAAGAAAAGACGCCAATAAATGACAACTATGGAGATTGACAAAAAAATAGAAAAATTCATCAAGGCACACCACGTTCTTACGCTCGCAACGGCAACAAACGAGGGTGAGCCATATTGTTGCAACTGTTTTTATGCTTACGACAATGAGTCGGCTGCATTTATCTTTACATCGGGTAAGGAGACTCACCACGCACAGATGATGGAGCAGAACAACCGAGTTGCGGCATCTATTGTATTGGAGACTCGCACCGTAGGCAAGATACAAGGTCTGCAGATAACGGGAAAGATAGAGGCTGCACAAGAGGGTGATAAGATGCTTTACATCAAGCGATTCCCTTATACAGCCGTAGCCGACCTTACATTGTGGCGATTGGAGGCTGACTTTATGAAATTAACAGATAACACTCTCGGATTCGGAAAGAAACTTATATGGCAACGACAGGAGTAATAATCGTAGCAGGTGGTTCGGGCCGCCGTATGGGTGCAGCGATGCCCAAACAATTTATGATGCTCGGAAATGAGCCTATATTGGCACGGTCGATAAATCGCATACACGAGGCTCTGCCTGCAGCCGAAATTGTGGTGGTATTACCTGAAGAACATATAGCCCTTTGGCGTAATATTGCAGCACGTTTTGAGGTCGCTCGACACAAGATTGCATCGGGCGGAGCGGAGCGTTTCTTCTCGGTCAAAAATGGCTTAAAGGAGTTAAGCGAGGATGTTAAAATCGTCGCTGTACACGACGCCGTAAGACCTTTGGCTTCGAAAAAATTAATCATCCGACTAATTCTCGAAGCAGAAAAGAGTGTGGCTGTTATCCCCGTAGTAGCGCCCGTAGATTCATTCCGCCGCACAGAGGGCAACGACTCCGAGATTATAGACCGCTCGGCACTGCGCATAGTGCAGACTCCGCAGGTATTCAACGCAGATATACTGCGTAAAGCCTACGAGCAGGAGTTCTCGGCAACATTTACCGATGATGCATCGGTTGTAGAGTCCATCGGCGAAAAGATAACACTTTGCGAAGGAGAGCGTGGAAACATCAAAATCACAACACCCGAAGATATGATTATCGCCAATGCGTTAATTGAGGCCGAACAGACAAAAACGGAAGAGTATTAACATCAGGCGCTAACTTTACCCAACAACAGATATGACACGCAGTTTCGAATTTCACACCGACCGTAGAACAATCACCAGGACTGTTCTAACCCTGCTATTTATAATTGCAGGAGCCGTATTATTGTACGTCTTATATACGGGAGGGGCTTTTTCTGCGTGGTTCTTATCAGCAGTGTTGGCGGTTTTGGCTTTGATGATATTGTCGATTCCGCGCAGAGTGGTGTTACTTGATGATACGTTAGAGATACAATGCGTATCGGACATAACAGAGATTAACATACGCGAGATTGCATCCGTCAGGAAAGTTGACAAACGCGATATGCGTTGGACTATACGCATATTCGGGGCATCGGGATTTTTTGGATATTATGGCAAATTCTTTGATTTCAAAGAGTTTGACTTTGTTACGGTATATGCCTCGGAGTGGAATAATTTTGTTGAAATTACCGACATATACGACGCTCGCGTATATATCTCGTGCCGCGAGGCCGACGAATTTATAGCCGCTATTGAGCAGGCTAAGGCTGAATGTGAAGAGTTACCAATCGAAGAGGAGTAACGAGACGAGACCTATATATAAAATAAAATCGCGCCCGACTTATCTGACAGACGCGATATAAAGCAATATATTTAATAAAGGATTACCCCAAAGCAACATCCAACAGCATCATCAAGGCAAAGCCCAAAGCAACACCTATTGTACCGACATTAGAGTGCTTGCCCGATTGGGATTCTGGAATCAACTCCTCGACAACAACGTATATCATAGCACCTGCGGCAAAGGATAATAGATATGGTAATATAGGATGCAGTATATCTATCAAAAAGATGGTAATGATAGCCGCCAATGGCTCAACCACACCCGACGCCACTCCATAGGCAAAGGCCTTGCTACGAGAACGTGTACTATTTTTTAATGGCATTGAGACGATTGCGCCTTCGGGAAAATTCTGAATCGCTATCCCAAACGACAATGCCATAGCAGCCGCCATCGACAACTCGGCGCTCTGCGTCATAACACCCGCAAATACAACTCCGACGGCCATACCTTCGGGAATATTATGCAACGTGACAGCCAAAACAAGCATTGTTGAGCGACCGAATCCACTCTTTACGCCCTCTGGCTCGACAGAATCCAAATGCAAGTGAGGCACTAACGAATCGAGAAGCAGCAAGGCAAACATTCCCATAAGGAAACCTGCAACGGCAGGCAACCACTCTACCCCGCCGCTATCTGCGGCCATATTGATTGACGGAATAAGCAACGACCACACCGAAGCCGCTATCATCACGCCCGAAGCAAACCCCAGCAACAATTTCTGCAACCAGGGCTTAATCTCCCCACGCAGAAAAAAGACCATAGCGGCACCAAGCGCTGTGCCGATAAATGGCAACATCAAGCCATATAATACATCCGAATTAATCATTTCTCTTTATCTCAACGCCTCGAGATAATCAACAAACGCGCCGAAGTCACTATGTGAATCTACAAACTCATCATACGAGTGCTCGGTATCGCCTTCCTCGGGGACATCCGACACCATCTTGATAACCACTACGGGCAAATCAAACAACTCGGCGGCCTGACAAACTGCTGTAGCCTCCATATCGAACAAGCCTGACTCAAAACCATATTGAGCCTTAACTGAGGCTATCATCTCACCATCGACAAACGAATCACCTGTCCAGATGCTCATATCATCGTGACCAATCAACAGATGAGGGTCAGTAAGTTCGGGTACAAAATCGCCAGGAATACGGCAGTCGTAATAACGAGCCACACGGGGCGATACAATCTCACCTCGCTTACGTCCTATAGCCGATGCTGCATAGCCTACAATAGCAACGCGGTCATACTCGCCATCGGCACGCAATATAGCGAGTGCGGTATTAGCCGCAGCCAAAGCCTTACCAACCCCCGTACGAACAAGTGTATAACTATTTTTCAACTCCTTACCCTCGATAGCGGTGGTCATATTGCGATACTCACGCTCGGTGGGCGTTACAACAAGATATCTCATTACCAAGCGGGATTATAGATTGAACCTATGCCAGCCGCCTCGGCCTCGTCACGAGTGTAGAGGCAACGCATATATTGAGCCATAGCATCGTTAGTGGCATCGATAGCGTACAGACCGGGATTACCGCACTGCACCTCGTTCAAACCTACGATATCATCCTTTGACTTTAGGGGGAAGACATTCTTATAGACCGTAGCCAACGCTGCACGGATATCCTCGGCCTTGACGTTATTCATCGTAGAGAGATAGAATCCCGTCTTGCAACCCATAGGGCAGAACGATACGATACTGCTACCGATAACGGGGTCCAAGCGCAAGTGGTAAGCCATAAGGTGCTCTATCGTGTGAACCTCACCCGAGCCAAGTGGAGAGTGAGCCATAGGCGCACGGAAACGCATATCCCACGAATGAACAGCCAACTCGTCGTTGATGGTATATACTGACCTCAGATAGAGGCCCTCGCCCAATGTGATATGGTCAACATCGAATGACGATACGACCGATTTCTTATTTTCCATAATCTTTTATCTTATTTCGTTATTATTCTGAAACAAATCCTACTTCTTGACAGGTGATTTACGGTCGAAGAAGGGATTTTTAGATGATGCGCTCAGCGGAATGGCGAATACCAAATCGGCACCCGACAACACATCCATACGCTTGGCAGCCCAACCTGCCGAGAACATCACACGAGAGTCCAGACGCACGTCGGCAATTTTTGAGCAGGCAGCACCTATGGCAATACCTACATCCACGCCATTCATAGCACAAGGCACAAAATCGGGCTTCTCCTCACATCGTGCATAACCGCAATAACCGCAATTAAGGCTGCAATAGCCAACCTCATCCTTAATACCTATAACTATAACCGCCTCGGCCTGCAACACATTAGCGGCATCGCGCAACAAAAATTTCATACCCGACTCGGCACTCAATTCCAACATAGTGTTAGAGAGTTGCTCGATATGTTCATCTGTAATCATTGCAACCTCAACCATATCGCGACCCTTGGCCTTGGGGGCTGTACGCGCAGCAACCATCACCGCCTCGGCAAGTGCTCGGACGCTCTGTGCGCGCATTTCACGTTCGTTATAAATCATAATTTATTTCTCAAGTTTAACAATTCGGCGATAAAGTTACAGATTTTTTACGAATCTCACATCGGCAGAGGTCGATTTCCTGCAAAATAGACCCACAAACCGCCAAAAAAGAGATGGCGTGGCTCACTTTTTGCGACTGCTCACTACAAAACAAAAACTTCGGCTATGGACAAAATCGTAATCTATCAATTCACCGACCCCACCTGCATATGGTGCTGGGGCAACGAGCCGACGATAAGGGCTTTGGACTATCTGTATGGCAACAAAATAGATATTGAGTTCATTATGGGCGGTCTTGTGGAGGATATCAACACGCTTTTCGAGGAGGATGCCAGCAACCCCTACGCCATAGATAATGCCAACGCCCGCATACACGAGAATTGGGTAGCAGCGTCAAAACGTCACGGGATGCCGATAAGCGAGGGTAAGGTGGCGTTATACAATCAGCGCTACACGTCGAGTTTCCCGCAAAACATAGCCTACGAGGCGGCTAAACGGATAAATCCGCAACGAGCAAAACACTTTCTGCGCAGGATACGCGAAGCGACATTTACCGAGGGCAAGCGCACTTCGCAGATAGATGTATTGGTGGAGTTGGCAGCCGAATCGGGATTCAGCCCCGCACAGTTCATTGATGAATACACTTATGGTGGAGCGCAGGCCGATTTTATGCAGGACCGTATGATGTGCAGGCGCAACGGCATTACGGGCTTTCCGTCGTACCTGATTAAGAGCCACAATACGGAGATAATATTGGGCGGTTATCAAAACCTCACGACCTTCCACAAGGTTATAGAGCGACTCTCGGAGGGGCGCATCAAGCCCCGACGGGTGGGGCCGTCGCTGGCCAATGTTATGGAGTTTGTGAATCGTTACCAGAGTGTCTATCCCGTCGAGATTGAGGTGGCGTTTGGTCTTGACCGCGCTCGCACCGACCTGATGGTTGACGAATTGATAGCCTCGGGGAATATCCTCCCGACAGCCATTGGTGACGGGCGACGCTTACAACCCACAGCAATAGCCGCGAAGGCAACCAAAAACAGTGCAAACAAAAAACCGACAACGAAGTCGGAAATTGATAAAGTAAACAATAAAACTATGGAAAAGAAAGAGTTAAAAGCAACAGCCGCAAAGGCCGAAAACGCAGCAACCAAATCAGCATCAGCCGAAAAGTCGGCAACAAAAGCCACTACAGAGAAGTGCACAACAAAGGGTTGTGGCACATCGAAGGAGAAGGGCGCAAGCACAAAGAAGGAGAAGCAGACCGTAAAGGCATAACGTCTTACGTTGCGAATTGAAAATTTATTGATTTGGTTTTAGGCGGAGTTTCCGCCGAGGTTTTCACAAAAAAAAGAGCCACTCTGTATAAAACAAACAGGGTGGCTAATCTATTTTCACAACAATAACAACTTACAACATTATACCATACTTTTACCATAAAAAATGTATGTAATCAGCGATAGCACTTACAATTTTTAACCTAATAATTATGCACTAATTAGGGTGTAAAACGGGGTTAGACGCATAAATAACGCATTTTATATGCAGAAAAGTCCTAAAATTGTTTGTTTTTAATAATTTTTACTATTACTTTTGCAGTGTAGCTAGGTTTTTTAGGTGGTGTGAGGGGTTTTCAAACCCCAAAACACCGCTAAAGTTAGGTAATTTAAGTTAATTTATGAGTAGCAGTTTGTATATTATCATCAGCCTAATCCTCGTGGTCTTGCGTAGATAACGGGAGAAAGGTTGTATGTATATACAAAGTAAATTATACTAAAGGCCTTTCTCCTTATCGGGGAAAGGCTTTTGGGTTAAAACAACGATACAAGCAATGAAGAATCAATTACGAAGTGCAGTGACAACCGTAGGACGCCGTATGGCGGGTGCGAGAAGCCTCTGGAGAGCTAACGGAATGAAGAAAGAGCAGATGGGAATGCCCATCATCGGCATAGCCAACTCATTTACGCAGATGGTACCCGGACACGTTCATCTGCACGAGATAGGACAATATGTAAAGCAACTCATTGAGGAGCAGGGTTGCTTCGCAGCAGAGTTCAACACCATAGCCATCGACGACGGTATCGCTATGGGACACGACGGTATGCTCTACTCGCTGCCCTCGCGCGACATCATCGCCGACAGCGTGGAGTATATGGCCAATGCACACAAGGTGGATGCGCTGGTATGCATAAGCAACTGCGACAAGATTACGCCCGGAATGTTGATGGCTTCGATGCGACTGAACATCCCCACAGTATTCGTATCGGGAGGTCCGATGGAGGCTGGTCAGTTCCGTGGCCGTGGTGCCGACCTGATTGACGCTATGGTATTGAGTGCCGACGAAAAGTGCACCGACGAGGAAGCAGACGAGATTGAAGCTTCGGCTTGCCCTGGTTGCGGCTCTTGTTCGGGTATGTTTACGGCAAACTCGATGAACTGCCTAAACGAGGCTCTGGGTATGGCTCTGCCTGGCAACGGAACGATTGTCGCTACACACGAAAATCGTAAGGCTCTGTTCGAGAAGGCGGCTCGCTTGATTGTCGAGAATGCAAAGCGTTACTATTTTGAGGGTGATGAAAGCGTTTTGCCACGCTCAATAGCGACAAAGGCTGCATTCGAGAACGCTATGTCGCTCGATATCGCTATGGGTGGCTCAACAAATACGGTATTGCACCTATTAGCCATAGCACACGAGGCAGGAGTTGATTTCACTATGGCAGATATTGACCGTCTTTCTCGCAAGATTCCTGTACTATGCAAGGTAGCCCCCAACGGACACTATCACGTACAGGACGTAAATCGCGCTGGCGGTATTATGGGAATCCTCGGCGAATTGGCTCGTCACGGACTCATCGACACATCGGCCGCGAGAGTAGATGCTCCGACATTGGGCGCAACGCTTGATAAATATTACTTCGGCTCGGAGAACTTCTCTGACGAGGCTCGCAAGATATATTTGAGTGCCCCTGCTAACCGCTACAGCCGTGTATTGGGCTCTCAGGCGACATACTATGCCGAGATGGACAACGACCACGCAGAGGGTTGCATCCGCGACTTTGAGCACGCATACTTCCACGATGGAGGATTGGCTGTATTGGTAGGCAACATTGCCCGAAAGGGTTGCATCGTAAAGACCGCAGGTGTTGACCAGAGCCTGATGCAGTTCAGTGGCAAGGCAAAGGTATTTGAGTCACAGGAGCAGGCAATGAACGGCATCCTGGGTGGAGAGGTAGAGGCTGGCGACGTGGTGGTTATCCGCTACGAGGGCCCGAAGGGTGGCCCCGGTATGCAGGAGATGCTCTACCCCACTTCATACCTCAAGTCGAAGCACTTGGACAAGGCTTGTGCCTTGATTACCGACGGACGTTTCTCGGGAGGAACATCAGGTCTCTCGATTGGCCACGTGTCACCCGAGGCAGCATCGGGTGGCGAGATAGGTATAATTCGTGACGGTGACATCATCGACATCGACATCACAGCACGCGCTATCAATCTGCGCATAAGCGACGAGGAATTGAAAGAACGTATGGCAAATTGGACATCGTTCCGCCCAGAAAACCGCGACCGTAAGATACCTCAATCGTTGAAGGCTTATTCGTTGTTGGTATCATCGGCAGACCAAGGCGCAGTGAGAATATTGCCCGAGGAGGAGTAACGCTCTAAATTCGACACAATTTTTACTACGACACGAACTTAAAAAACTATGATTTCAGGTTTTACAGATAATAGTACCACAGAGCAACCCAAGAAGGATTTGCCACGCATCTCGGGTGCCGAAGCGGTTATACGCTCCTTCATCGAGGAGGGCGTGGAGACCATTTTCGGTTACCCTGGTGGAGCAATCATCCCAGTATACGATGCCCTGTATGACTACCAAGATAGACTTAACCACATCCTGGTACGCCACGAGCAGTGTGCTCTGCACGCAGCGCAGGGTTATGCCCGAGCAAGTGGCCGTACAGGTGTATGTATCGTGACATCGGGCCCTGGCGCAACTAACACCGTTACAGGTTTGGCGGATGCTATGCTTGACTCAACACCTATCGTACTGATTAGTGGTCAGGTTGCATCGAGTACTTTGGGTACAGATGCCTTCCAGGAGATTAACTTCTTGGAGATTACGCAGTCAGTAACAAAATGGAACTGTCAGGTGAAGCGAGCAGAGGATGTTCCCGCAGCCATAGCAAAGGCCTTTTACATTGCAGCGAGCGGACGTCCAGGCCCTGTAGTCGTTGATATCACGAAGGATGCGCAGAACGGTTTGTTGGATTTTGAGTACAAGCCCGTGAAGTTTATCCGCAGTTACCAACCCTACCGAGAGATTGACAACGACCAAATTTTGGAAGCAGCACGACTGATTAACCTCGCAAAGAAACCTATGGCATTGATTGGTCAGGGCGTTATATTGGGTAGCGCAGAGCAGGAGTTGAAGGAGTTCTTGGAGAAGAGCGGCATTCCCGCAGCCTCAACGTTGCTCGGCTTGTCGGCTCTGCCATCAGACCATCCGCTGTATGTGGGAATGTTGGGTATGCACGGCAACTATGGCCCCAACATCAAAAATCGCGATTGTGACCTGCTCGTTGCAATAGGTATGCGATTCGATGACCGTGTGACGGGTGATGCATCACAATTTGGTATCAATGCCAAAATCATCCACCTGGAGATTGACCCTGCCGAGGTGAATAAGTTGGTTTATGCAGATGTGCCCGTAATAGGTGATGTAAAGCAGACTTTGCCAATGCTCACCGAGAAGGTTGCAAAGAACGACCACTCGGCTTGGCTCAATGAATTCCGTGTATGTTACAATATTGAGCGAGAGGATATTATCGAGCCTGCCATCGCACGCCGAGGTGCACATTTGAGAATGGGAGAAGTGGTAGATGCTGTAGCGCAACAGTTTGATGATGCAATACTCGTAACCGACGTAGGTCAGCAGCAGATGTTCGCTTCACGTTACTTCAAATTCAAGCAGTCTCGCAGTATTATTACATCGGGCGGCTTGGGAACTATGGGATTTGGTCTTCCCGCAGCCATCGGTGCAAAGATAGGTGCGCCAGAGCGAGATGTATGCTTGTTTGTAGGTGACGGAGGCTTGCAGATGACCTCACAGGAGTTGGGTACGATTTATCAGTCGCAGGTGGGAGTCAAGATTATATTGATGAACAATGGTTACTTGGGAATGGTACGCCAATGGCAGGAGTTGTTCTACAATCGCCGTTACTCGTTTACCGAACTCACTAACCCCGACTTTGAACTCTTGGCAAAGGCCAACCGCATACCCTACCGCTGTGTGGAGCGTCACGAGGATTTGGACGATGCCATACGCGAGATGCGCGAAACAGAGGGAGCCTTCCTGTTGGAGATGAGAGTCGAAAAAGAGGAGAATGTATTCCCGATGGTGCCCGCAGGACAGCCCGTAACAAATATTCGATTGGAGTAAGGTAAAAAAACGTAGAGATGGAGAAGGAGTTTATCATAACAATATTTTCGGAGAATACGGTTGGTCTGTTGAGTCAGATTACAACAGTCTTTACGCACCGTAACGTCAATATCGAATCGTTTACAGCGTCGGAATCGGCTATCGAGGGCATTTACAAGCATACGATAATCGTCAAGAACGATGCCGAGAAGGTAGCCAACCTGGTAAAGCAGATTGAGAAGAAGATTGACGTATTGAAGGTCTTCTGCTACTCGCCCAATGAGGTGGTATTGCAAGAGTTGGCTCTCTACAAGGTGCAGCGTAGCCGTAATGTAGAGGAGTTGGTGAGACGTCACAATGTACGCATTTTGGATATCCACGACGACTACATTGTATTGGAGAAGACGGGCCACAAGGAGGAGATTAGAGAACTATACAGAATGCTGGAACCATATGGCGTATATCAGTTTGTATGTTCTGGTCAGGTGGCTATCATCAAGTCGCAGAGAGAGTTATTGAGCGAGTACTTGGCTTACGTCGACCAGCGACAGAAATTGCTTGAAGAGGAGAAATAATTGTCCTAAAACAGAGGGCTACATATAAGACATAAACAAAAATTAAAAACAATAAAAAAATTAAAACTATGGCAAAGATGAATTTTGGTGGCGTTGAGGAGAACGTCGTAACACGTGAGGAGTATCCATTAGCAAAGGCATTGGAGACATTGAAGGATGAGACAATCGCAATTATCGGTTATGGTGTACAGGGCCCTGGCCAGTCACTCAACTTGCGTGACAACGGTTTCAACGTTATCGTAGGTCAGCGTAAGGATTCAAAGAGTTGGGATAAGGCTGTGGCTGACGGTTGGGTTCCTGGTGAGACATTGTTCGACATCGAGGAGGCTTGCGAGAAGGCTACTATCATCGAGTACTTGCTCTCTGACGCTGGTCAGATTTCAGTATGGCCCACAGTGAAGAAGCACCTCACTGCTGGTAAGGCTTTGTACTTCTCTCACGGCTTTGGTATCACATACAAGGAGCGCACTGGTATCGTTCCTCCCGCCGACATCGACGTAATCTTGGTTGCTCCCAAGGGTTCAGGTACATCACTCCGCCGTATGTTCTTGCAGGGCAGAGGTTTGAACTCAAGTTACGCTATCTTCCAGGATGCTACCGGTAAGGCTTGGGACCGTGTAATCGCACTCGGTATCGGTGTAGGTTCAGGTTACTTGTTCGAGACTACATTCAAGCGTGAGGTTTACTCTGACCTTACTGGTGAGCGTGGTACTTTGATGGGTGCTATCCAGGGTATCTTCGCTGCACAGTATGAGGTATTGCGTCAGAATGGTCACACTCCTTCGGAGGCCTTCAACGAGACTGTAGAGGAGTTGTCACAGAGCCTTATGCCGTTGATTGCCGAGAATGGTATGGATTGGATGTACGCTAACTGCTCGACTACTGCACAGCGTGGTGCACTCGATTGGTGGAAGAAGTTCCGCGACGCTACACGCCCCGTATTCGAGGAGTTGTACAGCGAGGTTGCTTGCGGTAACGAGGCACAGCGCAGTATCGACACCAACTCACAGCCCGACTACCGTGCGAAGTTGGAGGAGGAGTTGCGTGAGATGCGCGAGACAGAGATGTGGCAGGCTGGTGCTGTAGTTCGCAAACTCCGTCCCGAGAACAACTAAACCTTTTTAGTCAAAATATGACTCGACATAGGCCTCAATGCAGGCCTTTGTCGGGTTAATATTCCCACCCTACTAATATTAAGTATGAGCGAAAAAGTATATATATTTGACACCACACTGCGTGATGCAGAACAAGTTCCTGGCTGCCAACTCAACACCATCGAGAAGATTGAGGTGGCTCGCCAATTGGAGAAGTTGGGTGTTGATATCATCGAGGCGGGATTCCCCATTTCGAGCCCTGGAGATTTCAACTCGGTAGTCGAGATTTCGAAGGCCGTGACATCGCCTACGATATGTGCACTCACACGTGCCGTGAAGAAGGATATCGACGTAGCGGCTCAATCGTTGGAGTTTGCAAAGCGCGGTAGAATTCACACAGGTATCGGCACATCGACCTACCACATCTACGAGAAGTTGCGTATGACTCCCGAGACAGTGCTGGAGCAGGCGGTAGAGGCTGTTAAGTATGCCCGCCGATTTGTCGATGATGTGGAGTTCTACGCCGAGGATGCTGGTCGTACCGACGAGGAGTTCCTGGCTCGCGTAGTAGAGGCCGTAATTGCCGCAGGTGCTACGGTTGTAAATATCCCCGACACGACAGGTTACTGCTTGCCGAGCGAGTATGGTGCCAAGATTGCATATCTGAAGAACAATGTACCCAACATTGACAAGGCTATAATCTCGACTCACTGTCACAATGACCTCGGTATGGCTACAGCCAACACTTTGGCGGGTGTACAGAATGGTGCACGTCAGGTGGAGGTGACAATCAACGGTTTGGGTGAAAGAGCAGGTAACACAGCAATGGAGGAGGTTGTAATGGCTATCAAGTGCCACTCTAACCTCGACTTCGAGGTCGGCATCGACTCACGCCAGATAATCACAACAAGTAAGTTGGTATCGAACTTGATGCGTATGCCCGTACAGGCCAACAAGGCTATCGTGGGACGTAACGCATTTGCCCACTCGTCGGGTATTCACCAGGACGGTGTGCTAAAGAGCCGTGAGACCTACGAGATTATCGCCCCCGAGGATGTGGGCGTAGACCAGTCGAGCATCGTGCTGACAGCCCGCAGTGGTCGTGCAGCATTGAAGCACCACCTCTCGGAGATTGGTTACACACCCGAGAACGAGGAGTTGGACGAAATCTACCAGCGTTTCCTGGAGTTGGCCGACAAGAAGAAGATGGTTACCACAAGAGACCTGGAGGTGCTAATCGGCACATCGGCTTCACGTCGTCGTATGAACATACAACTCACAGGATTGCAGGTTGTCTGCGGTAAGTCGAGCATTCCTACAGCGACGGTACAGATTAGTTTCGATGGTGACACATTCACCGAGACGGCTTGCGGTAATGGTCCTGTAGATGCAGCCATCACTGCTGTAAAGAACATCACTAAACGCCGTGTACACATCGAGGAGTTCCTCGTACAGGCTATCACGCGCGGTAGCGACGACTTGGGTAAGGTACATATCCAAATCTCACACAAGGGCAAGATGTATCACGGTTTTGGTGCCAACACCGATATCGTGACTGCTGCCGTAGAGTCGTTTATCGACGCAATTTCGAAAATTTCATAAATCATCAGAGATGAATACGCTATTCGACAAAATATGGGATGCGCACACCGTCAAGACTCTTGACGGTGGTTCGTGCGTACTCTACATCGACCGTCAATACATACACGAGGTGACAAGTCCGCAGGCTTTTGCGGGCTTGCGCCAGCGTGGCATAGGGGTATTTCGCCCACAACAGGTGACGGCAAGCCCCGACCACAATATTCCAACTCAGAATCAGCATCTGCCCATTGCCGAGCCTCAATCGGCCGAGCAGGTAGCGACTTTGGAGCGCAACTGCGCAGAGAACGGAATCACAATATTTCCGATTGGCTCTGAGCGTAACGGTATTATACACGTCATTGGGCCGCAGACTGGACTTACACAGCCTGGAATGACCATCGTATGTGGCGACAGCCACACCTCGACTCACGGCGCTTTGGGTTGCGTTGCATTCGGTATTGGAACAAGCGAGGTAGAGATGGCATTGGCATCGCAGTGTATATTGCAGTCTAAACCAAAGAGTATGCGCATAAATGTCGAAGGCGAATTGGGCAATGGTGTTTGCTCGAAGGATATCATCCTCTACATAATCTCGAAATTGGGAACAGGCGGTGGCACAGGTCACTTCGTAGAGTTTGCTGGTTCGGCTATCCGTTCACTTTCGATGGAGGCTCGTATGACAATCTGCAATATGAGTATCGAGATGGGTGCGCGTGGCGGTATGATTGCCCCCGATGAGGTTACATTCGAATACCTGAAGGGTCGCGAGTTTGCCCCCAAAGGCGAGGAGTGGGAGAAGGCTGTGGCCTACTGGAAAACACTCTGCTCGGATGAGGATGCCGTATTCGACAAGGAGGTTACATTCGACGCTGCCGACATCGAGCCGATGATTACCTATGGTACTAACCCCGGAATGGGCGTAGCCGTTAGCGGAGCAATCCCTTCGGGCGAGGAGTTGGATGCTACCTCTCGCGTATCGTTCGACAAGTCCCTCAACTATATGGGATTCAAGGCTGGTGACAAGATGGTGGGTAAGAGAGTCGATTACGTTTTTGTCGGCAGTTGTACCAATGGTCGCATAGAGGATTTGAGAGCCTTTGCGCACTTTGTAAAGGGACACAAAAAGGCAGAAGGTGTTACGGCGTGGATAGTCCCAGGCAGCAAGGAGGTGGAGCGTATGGCCATCGAAGAGGGCTTGCGTGACATCTTGCAGGAGGCGGGATTTGAGTTACGACAGCCAGGTTGCTCGGCGTGCCTTGCAATGAACGAGGATAAGATTCCTGCTGGAAAATATTGCGTAGCGACATCAAACCGCAATTTCGAAGGTCGTCAAGGTCCCGATGCTCGCACTCTGTTGGCTGGTCCGTTGGTAGCAGCGGCCGCAGCCATTACAGGCGTTGTAACCGACCCCAGAGAGTTGATGTAGAACATAAAAGAGTTGAACGAAGATGAGAAATAAATTCACTACCCTACTATCAACAGCAGTACCTCTGCCGATAGAGAATATTGACACCGACCAGATTATACCTGCACGCTTTCTGAAGGCCACCACTCGCGAAGGATTTGGCGAAAACCTCTTCCGCGACTGGCGTTACGACAGCAATGGCGAGCCGAAGGCCGACTTTGTGATGAACTCACCCATCTACAATGGCGAGATTCTCGTTGCAGGCAAGAACTTCGGATGTGGCTCAAGCCGCGAGCACGCAGCGTGGGCTATTGACGGCGCAGGATTCAGAGCCGTTGTATCGAGTTTCTTTGCCGATATATTCCGCAACAACGCACTCAACAATGGTCTGTTGCCCGTAACAGTAAGTCAGGAGATGCTGGAGGCTATTTTCAAGGCCGCAGAGAGCAATCCCTCGACACAACTCAAGATTGACCTCGAGGCTCAGACTATTGAGATTGAGGGCACATCGTACATAGAGTCATTCGAGATTGCGCCATACAAGAAACAGTGCTTGATGAATGGATATGACGATGTGGATTACCTTGTGAGCATTCATCAGGAGATTAAGGATTTTGAACAAAAGAGATAATCACATATTTTAAGATTACGCAGATGAAGAGTGTAAAGATTGCTGTTCTGCCCGGCGACGGCATCGGCCCCGAGATTGTACGCGAGGCTGTAAAGGTGGTAGATAAGGTAGCAGCAAAGTTTGATTATAAGATTGAATACTCGCACGGAGTAGTAGGCGCTTCGGCTATAGATGCTGTGGGCAACCCCTACCCTGCTGAGACTCACGAGAAGTGTATGGCTGCCGATGCAGTGTTGTTTGGTGCCATTGGCGACCCTCGTTTCGACAACAATCCCGAAGCAAAGGTACGTCCCGAGCAGGGCTTACTCGCTATGCGCAAGCAGTTGGGCTTGTATGCCAATCTGCGCCCTGTGAATACGTTTGAATCGTTGCTGCACCGCTCACCACTGCGCTACGACTTGGTTGAGGGTGCCGATTTCTTATGTGTAAGAGAGTTGACAGGCGGTCTTTACTTTGGTCGCCCGCAAGGTCGCTCGGAAGATGGCCAGACGGCCTACGACACTTGCGTATATACCAAGGCAGAGATTGAGCGCATATGCCGTCTCGGATTTGAGTATGCAGCACAGCGTCGTGGCAAACTCACCGTCGTAGATAAGGCAAATGTATTGGCTACATCACGCCTATGGCGCGAAACAGCCAAGGCTATGGAGAAGGATTATCCCAACGTGGAGGTAGAGTATATGTTCGTAGACAATGCCGCTATGAAGTTAATCCAGCAGCCCCGCCACTTCGATGTTATCGTAACGGAGAATATGTTTGGCGATATATTGACCGATGAGGCCAGCGTGATTACAGGCTCGCTCGGACTACTGCCATCGGCTTCTATTGGTGAGGGAACGTCACTCTTTGAGCCTATACACGGCTCCTACCCGCAAGCGGCAGGCAAGAACATCGCAAACCCGATAGCAACCATTCTGTCGGCTGCTATGATGTTCGAATATGCATTCTCGGATATGGAAGCAGGTGCTGCTATACGTCGTGCCGTAGCGTTGTCAATCGAGCAGAATGTTGTTACGGAGGATATTGCACCCGAAGGCGTAAAGCCATCATCGACAAGCGAGGTGGGAGACTTTATCGCAGCAAACATTTAGTTTTATAGTCAACTTTCAAAGATGCAAGATATGAATAGTGCTGAAAAATATTTTCCCGCGTTGAATGACGTAATGTCAGCGGAGCATACTCTTGGTGAAATACTGACTGCTACCCCGCTTATGCACAATCGCAACCTATCGGACAAGTTCGGGGCTGAGATTATGCTCAAGAGAGAGGACCTGCAGATGGTACGCTCTTACAAGATTCGCGGTGCATATAACAAGATACGTTCACTCACAAAGGAGCAGACTGAAAGAGGAATATGCTGTGCAAGCGCAGGTAACCACGCGCAAGGAGTGGCTCTGTCGTGCAACAAATTGCAGATTGAGGGTAAGATTTTTATGCCCGTAACCACTCCTAAGCAGAAGATTAATCAGGTTAAGATGTTTGGTGGCGAGTTTGTCGAGGTAGTATTGGTAGGCGATACATTCGACCAAGCAAACAAGGCTGCCATAGAGACCTGCGAGGCCGAGGGCAAGACTTTCATTCCTCCGTTCAACGACCCCAAAATCATAGAAGGTCAGGGTACTGTCGGATTGGAGATTCTGCAACAGAGCCGCGTTGCGATTGACTACATATTTGTCCCCATCGGTGGCGGCGGTTTGGCATCAGGTTTGGGAAGTGTCTGCAAACTAATGTCGCCCAACACGAAGGTTATCGGTGTTGAGCCTGCAGGTGCAGCAGGTATGAAGCAATCATTCGAGAAGGGTGAGGTTGTAGAGTTAGGCGAGATTGACAAGTTCGTAGATGGCGCAGCCGTACAGAAAGTTGGTGACATCACATTTGAAGTTTGCCGCAAGGTGCTGGATGATATTGTAGTTGTACCTGAAGGCAAAGTGTGCTCAACAATTCTTAACCTCTACAATTTTGACGCTATCGTAGTTGAGCCTGCGGGAGCATTGAGCATCAGCGCACTGGACTACTACCGCGACCAGATTAAGGGCAAGAATGTAGTCTGCATCGTCAGCGGCAGCAACAACGACATCGTGCGAATGGAGGATATCAAGGAGCGTTCGCTGCTCTACGAGGGATTGAAGCACTACTTCGTAGTGAGATTCCCACAACGTGCTGGTGCATTGCAGAATTTCGTAAGCAACGTGTTAGGTCCGCACGATGATATCACATACTTCGAGTACAAGAAGAAGACTAACCGCGAAAAGGGCCCCGTACTCATTGGTATTGAGTTGCAGAATCCCGACGATTTCCAGGGCTTGACAGAGCGTATGCGCGAGAGTAATATCGACTACGAATACTTGAACGACAATCCTAACTTGTTCGAGTTCCTGATTGGATAATACTAAAAACTAAATAAAAATGAGATTAATAGGTAATATTATCTGGGTAGTATTTGGCGGATTATTGATTTCGCTGGGTTACCTTTTTGGAGGCTTGGTACTCTGCTTGACTATTGTCGGTATTCCCTTCGGTGTGCAGATTATGCGCCTCGGAATGTTCGCTTTGTGGCCCTTTGGTGGCGAAGTGAAGCCTACGGATAACGTAATGGGATGCTTGCCTGTATTGATGAATGTACTGTGGATTATCTTTGGCGGTATTGAGGTTGCTTTGACTCACCTCACGCTGGGTGTAGCCTTCTGCATCACAATCATCGGCATACCATTTGGTTTGCAGCACTTTAAGTTGATGATGTATTCGCTGTTGCCCTTCGGCCACAGAGTAGTACGCCGTTAATTGATTACAACCAAATAAAAACCTCTCCCGCTGACTCATTCTGCGGGAGAGGTTTTGTTATGTTTGAGACAAGATTACTTGCTGATGGTGAAAACCTGATACAGATTTTTATTGCCATCAAAAGTAATCTCCACATTGTTCTGATTCTCACCCGACATATAAATCTTTATCCTTTGAATTTGCAACTGACTGCTTACGACTGAAGCCATCATAGACCATCCCGACAACATTTCGCTCATAGTACTATTATCAATATCAGCATATAGGCTTGACTTGGGACTAATATCAATCTTTTTAGGTGAAGACTCCGCACGCAACGTAGTAACATCACGACTATTAGATATAGCAAATATTCCTCTGTCGTAAGAAACATACAACGGCATAGATTCCATCTTACCTACATAGCCATTACCTTTGGCCTGCCACTGCGCTTGGCTCGTTTGTGTGACTATATCACCAATAAGGGATGAATCTTTGCACTCGCAAAGTAAAGTAATAGGAAGGTAATTAGAGGTCGCATTTTGCCCTTTATCCAAATATAATACTATATCACCCTCTACCCTTGCGAAAACCTCAAGAAAACGGAACCCATTGATTATATTCGCATCGCCCAAAATCCCATCAAGTGGAGGCATAGCAATCTCGGACTTGGATGCATTGTTAGCACTTCCTACTATAACTGCCGCTGCAGTCGAAGGAATATATTTCAACAAAGAGCCTTTTATCGGCATCTGTTGGGCATTAAAGGTTGAAAGATACTCCTGCGATTCTGGCGTTGTAGCAATAGCCGAAAGGTTTATATTGGTTTTATTCTTATTTGTGTCGATACCGATGATTGCAAATAAGCCATCAGGGATAATATTTGTATCATCCTTACTCTTAAAATGTTGTCCATTAATAGCCACACGCAACTCACCTCGACTATTCAAGAGCGTCTCTGATACATCACAAGAGGCAAAACAATTATCACCGAGCCCAAATACCTCAAGATATTCCATTAAATCCAATCCTTCGGTAGCTGTATCCTCAGCCACAACAATCATTACTCGGCCATCGGAAATGAGCGCCGAATGAGAGTCGTAACATCCAAAACAATGAGATTCTTTATAAAAAGATATTGAATCATTAGACTTTGCCTGCTGCTGAAAATATCGCTTTAGGCCTTTACCATCTTTGACCTCAAGAATAAGCATAGCACCTTCGGCGTGAGGCGTTGCACCTAAACACCAAGGTTGATTTCGATGAATATAATCTTCATCACCAGCAACAAGCGAGGACAAGATTCCAAAGATTGGCGAATTATTGCTATCCAGCATCTTAACCAAGTCTGCAGTGGATATATCTGCCATAGAACATATCTTCTCAGCATCAACTAATGCCACAATGCTGGCATCGGATGGAATGACCTGTAATGCAGATTGAGCATTTGCAGCATTAAAATAAGAACTTGCAACAAGAGCAAAGAATGAAAGTAATAGTTGAAAGAGTCTTTTCATTTTTCTGTTTATTAAGTTAATAATATTAAAGAACTATACACAAAAGTAATACACCGAAAACCTCTTTGCAAATAATCGCAATAGTTTTTCGGGGGGGGGTAATTTTTGACCAATATAAAGCACTTATTGACTAATTTCTAACACTTTCGCTGTGCTACCAAGTCGGCTACGACGGGATTAAACTCATCGGCTGATAGCAATTCTTCGAGCGTAAGGTGCATACGATAACGCCAATAATGGTTGGCATCGGCAGGGATATTGATTCGTTCGGCTACGGGGTTAGCAATTCTTAACGACTCATCAACAGCAAGCCAATCCTGCAAAGGCAGAATAGCCAACATAGAGCGAGAACGCATATGGCCCGACAATATATCATAGGCCGTCGTCGCCGAACAACTCTCCTCGGCTTCACCCTCACGGTGCAAAACATCACGCCAATAGCGTTGTGCGATAGAGCAGTCCTCCTCCCACCAGCCACGAATCGTGGACATATCGTGAGTCGAAGTAGCCGCAACCGAGAGATAGGGATACTGCTCCGTTGCGCCAAACTCCACGCCAAACTGCTTGGGCATACGCTCAATTTCCAACGATAGGATACGCTCCGACTCCATAACCTCGGCCACACACGCAGGAATCATTCCCAGGTCCTCGCCACAAGTGAGCATAGGCGAAGCCTGCATCAACGCGCGCAGACGTTTGAGGGCATTATCGCGCCACATATCGTTATGGCGGTAGTAATAAAAATCCTCATACAAGCGCATATATGCTCCTTGCTGTTCTTCGTTTAATGCCGCAAATTTTGCCGTACGGAATCCCTCTATGCGCGGGAAGAATCCACACTGCGAATAGGGATACTCCAAAAACAGGACATCCGTAGAGGTCAAATCGTGAGCAACATCACGCTCTGCATCAAATTCAAAGCCAAAGGATTCAATCTCCTGAGGAGTATATGGCATAGAGGGATTGAAATGGCCCAACACAGCACTTACGGCATCACGTGGCACCTCCCAGATACGGAAAAAGCCCAATATATGGTCAATGCGATAGGCATCGAAATATCGCTCCATCTTCTTCAGGCGGGCACACCACCACGCATAACCATCCTCGGCCATACGTGACCAATTATAGGTCGGGAAACCCCAATTCTGCCCATCCTCGGCAAAGGCATCGGGCGGAGCACCTGCCGACATTGTACAGTTATATAGTTCGGGGGCACACCACACATCTACGCTCAACGGTGCAACTCCGATGGGAATATCGCCCTTCAAGGCAACACCGCGCTGATGCGCATAATCGCGTGCTTGGCATAACTGCTCATCCAAAAGATACTGCACAAAGGCGTAGAAATAACACTCTGCAGAGTTCGCTGTGATGAAATGCTCTACCTGCTCTGCATCGTATTGAGACAACTCTGGCCACAAGGCGAAATTAACAGTCGAATATCTGTCACGCAGAACGCAGAACGCCATATAGGGCATAAGCCACGATTTGCTATCAGCAAAGAAACGCACAAACTGCTCGGAACTAATTACACAATCACCGCACAGAGCATACAACTCACGCAGGAACTCTATCTTGAGTTTAATTGTTGCTTCATAATCGACCGCATCCTTGTCGTTCAAGCGCTTACCACGACGGGCGAAACGAGCACGAAGGCTCTTAATAGTCTTGGCCGTTGCCGCATCGGCACACTCTACGCATCGCTTTGCTGCTTCATCAGGGGATAGATACAACGGATTCAGCGCAAAAGCCGAGATGGCGTTATAGGGATAAGAGTCTCGGCGTGAGCCATCGGTTGTGGTATCATTAACGGGCAGGAGTTGAATTACAGACATTGCTGTCTTTGCAGCCCAATCGGCCATAAGTCGCAAATCGGCAAAGTCACCACAACCCCAACTATGTTTACTTCGCAATGAAAAGACGGGGATAGCCACACCAGCACCTCGCCACGACATCTCATCACGCAAGCGCAGGCCTTGTACTACAACCAGATTATGTTTGTTCGCAGGGAAACTGCGATTACAGCCACTCTCATAGCGTTTCAGCGAACGAGTCGATGCATCGAGCACCACAAATTTATACTCCGAAGAGAGAACTACGTGCGGTAACGTTACTTGCCATACGGGATACTTGCTGTCGTTCATCACTACCGCGCGCTTAACATCCCATCCCCCCAACTCTTCACTCTGGCCAACAACGGCCAGCACCTCATCGGGCATTAGCGTTGGTGCTGCAACCTCCAACTGCACTCCATAAGATGGATTTTCTGGAATAGGTGCAACGTCACGACGGAATACGCACTTGGTAAAAAATGACGAAAAGAGAGGTTGCTCGGCGGGTGTATCCTGCCAACAATCGAAAATCTCGGCATCAGCACTACAATCTACGGTGTGACATAGCGGCTCTCGGCGAATAACAACGTCTCCACCATCGTGCAACTCATAATGATATGTCTCGCCTCTCTTCGCATCACACTCCACAGACCACTGGCCTTCGGCGCAACGCATCATCTGCAGGCTGCGGCCCGTATTGAATACTATATGTAAGGACTCCTCCAAAGGAGCAAAATACTCTATATGAAATAGTAAGTGCATAATTTGATTAAAACTAAAAATCCTTACCCACAAAGGCTGCTCCCGACGTTACGGCACCCTTTTGTTCCTTGCCTGCCGAAGAGTTAAAGTTATAACTCAACGAGAGGGTTATATTAGGATAACGAGGTTTGACGAAAGTCGTCGCCTTGAGGGTTTGTGAATCTCGTATATGGTCGTAACGTGCCGTATGGAACATATCGTGAGCAACTAACGACAACGACATCTTATTCCTTAGCAGTTGTTGCCTTATAGCAAGGTCGAAATAGCAATAAGCCTCCTCGCGGCCCTGTGTCAAGACTGTAGGACCGACTACGTTGGCATCGAACTGAAGGCGAGTTGTAGGCGTGAGTGTAAAGTTATTTATCCACGAAGCCGAATAACTGATATTCGTAGCATCGGTACTACCAACAAAATCGGCTGTAAACTTATAATCGAAAACACTGCCATTAAGAGTCATACTCCACCAGCGAGTATTACGTGTCTGCAGATTAGCCTCAAGACCTACGGTACGGTCAACACCCGCATTAATCAACGAGTCAAGCGTAACGCCAGGCTCATAGGCTACACGAATAAGGTCGTAAACACCTCGACGGTGACGATAGAAAGCAGACACTGATAGTGAATTAGAGTTCTTGAAACTTTTGCGATAGCCGACCTCTGCCGAGTGGATATACTCCGGAGCAAGGTCGGGGTTACCCGTCAGACGTGTGTAATAATCCTTATAGGTAATATATGGCTCTAACTTCCATACACCTGCTCGATTGGTACGATATGAGTAGCCCGCCGAGATAGTGTTGCCATTAGAGGCATCGTAAGCAAAGTGAGCCGACGGGAACAACTCCAAACGCTTGACATAGCGGTCTGCACCCTCGAAATCAATCGTAAGTTCATCAATCATATTGTCGGCACGCACACCAGCATCTACACTCACAGGACCAAACTTATCGGTAAACATCAAGAATGCCGAGTGAATCTGACGGCGGTAATAGAACGGAGTATACAAATCGTCCTGCCACTCAAACTCCTTCGCAGCACGGTCCCAATAGCGGATTCTATAGTCGCCGTGCTCACTATATGAGGTATACTGATAACCCAACTCCATTTTACCGCCTTCGCGATAGTTAAGTTCGTAATTGGCCGATGCATCGGAATCCCAATGGTGCTCGCTCTCATAACCGCGAGTACCTTCCCAACGCGCTCCAGAGAGTTCGAAGAGGTTACTTTCGGTATATTCCAACGAATACCAATCATAACGCATACGACCATTTAATGCGATTTTATCACCTCGGTCGTTGAGTTTCCAAACATAATCAAACGCCAACTGACCGATATGCTTTTCGATGTAGTTATGGTCGTGACTATCATAGATAGCGTCGTTGATAACTACTCCACCCTGCTCACGAAGTTCGTCGTAAAGCATATCTCCTCCATTGAGCCAACGAGTCATACCACCCTGCGCCTCAACGAGCAAACGATGATTCGACTTATTGAACTCCCAGCCCACTCGACCAATCTGCGAATCGGTACTACGATATCGTTCACCTATAGCATCTGACGTGGTGATGTAATCATCTACAATAGTTGTTTTAAGTTGGTGGAAATCACTCTCATCCTTAATCTGTGAGCCCGCAAACCCGATATACCAACGATTGGCATTTTTACGATAATTGAGCAACAGGTCGGCATTCCACGTGCCGATGGTGCTACCTGACAAATTAACCGAGCCGCTAAAGCCCTGCTCGTTGTTGTTTTTGGTAATAATGTTTACAATACCCACATCGCCATCGGTCTTATATTTAGCCGACGGAGTGGTGATAATCTCTACATCCTCGATATTGGCCGCAGCAATCTGATTCAAAGCCTGCGTACCCTCCAACATACTCGGCTTACCATCGACATAGACCAAAAAGCCTGTACTACCTCTAAATGAGAGATTGCCATCGGCATCTATTCTAACAGACGGAGCCGACTTCAATACATCAACCGCCGTACCACCCGATGCCGACAACGATGCAGAGCCGTTGATGCGCTGACGGTCAAGTTTATATACAATCTTGCTACGCTCGCCCGAAACAACGACCTCCTTAAGGCCCGTTTCGACAACCTGCAATGCAATCTCACCCAAATCGATGCTCTCGCCCTGACTGAATTTGAGCAACTTACTTGTATAGGGCTGATAGCCCACAACCAATATAGAGAGATAGAACTGGCCATCTCGCACCTTGTCGATAGCAAACTGACCATTACGCACTGCAGTAGAGGCTATGGTACGATTTTCGGCATCGGCAATGACCACATCGGCATACTCAATCGCCTGATGCGTGGTAGCATCTACAACACGAGCCTTCACGGCAGGTGAGGTAGTTTGAGCAAAAATAGCAGCCACCGAAAATAGCGCGCAAATAAGCAAGAATAGACGTTTCATAAACGAGGTTTTATGGGGTTAATAAGCAATTATCATAGCGTATAACGAGCATAATTATATTTGACAAATATACGAATAAATATGTAATAAACAATAAGGCTCACCCCATATAGAGTGAGCCTTATGCAAAACTTATTGCCTAATATTTTAATTTCCTCCAGAGAGAATAATCAAGCCCAATCCAGCAATAAAGAAAAGGAACATTACACCAAGCAACATATCTGTCTTCTTGTCGCTGCCTTTAAACTCTTTCCAGATAAATACGCCCCAGATAGCGGCAATCATAGGAGCACCCTGGCCCAATGCATACGAGATAGCCGCACCAGCCTTACCCGCAGCGATATAACTGAATGCTGTACCCAAGCACCAAATTGCACCGCCCAGAACACCAACCAAATGAGTAGAGAATGAGCCCTTAAAGTACTCGCTATACGATACAGGCTCGCCAACAAACGGGTGTCGCATAACCAACGTATTGAATATGAAGTTACTCAATAACACTCCGATAGAGAATACAAAGATTGCCGAATAAGGTGTAAGCATACCAGCCGTAGGCTGCTCAAAGTTATTGAGGTCCATAGCAGCGGCCACAAAACGGTAGAAGAACGACATCAACACACCTGCAACCATCGAGAGGATAATACCCTTACGGTTTGAGGTATTCTTCTCGCCACCCTTACTCATACGGCCCGATGCTATACCGTTACAGACGATAGCGACAACGATAAGCGCTACACCCAAGAAGAGCCACATAGGGTCGCCCTTTGGTGCGCCAATATAGTTGATAATAACGCCCAAAACCAATGCCAAACCTACACCCAACGGGAATGCTACAGATAAACCAGCCAACGAAACCGAAGCAGAAAGCAGAATATTTGATGCATTGAAGATAACTCCACCAATCAGCACGCTCAATATTCCAGAGCCTTTGGCCTGCATCAAATCCTCGACAAAGGGACGGCCCTGCTCGCCAATGCTACCCATAGTAAAGCCCAACAAGAGCGTAAAGAGCACCATACCTATGACATAATCCCAATAAAAGAGTTCATAACGCCAAGTCTTACCTGCCAACTTTTGAGTATTACCCCACGAGCCCCAGCAGAGCATCGTGATAAAGCAGAAGATGACTGCTAAAAGATAACTGTGTACAATAAACATAATTAGTAAGTTTTAGATTTTTCTTAATATTATATTCTATTTCACGCATTCACGTCGGCCTGCAACTATCGCTTTTTGGGGTACATAAAGGCTCTCACCTCCTCACGAGTAGGTGCGGCGGGTTGTGCGCCCATACGTGTAACACTGATAGCAGCCGCGGCAGTCGCCTCCTTTGCTGCATCAATCAGATAACGTCCCTCAGCCAAGATACTTGCCAATACGCCATTAAAGGTATCGCCAGCAGCAGTAGTATCAACGGCCTCAACCTTTCTTGCCTCTACAAGCATAAACATAGCACCATCGTAAACAAGTGCGCCATCGCTACCCAACGTCACAACAACATTGCGTGGGCCCATATCGTAGATGACTTGAGCAGCACGCTGTGCACTCGCAACATCCTTGACCTCTATACCCGAAATACGCGATGCCTCGCTACGGTTAGGCGTAATCAAGAATAGACTCTTCATCAACTCCTCGCTCAAAGGCTCTACGGGCGCAGGTGCAGGATTCAACACCACCTTTACTCCCGCCTCGGCAGCCATCTTTGCTGCATAGGCAACCGTCTCGACGGGTGTTTCCAACTGCATAAGCACAATGCTGGCATTACGAATCTCATCGGCTGCCGTATCAATATCGGCGGGCGTAAGATGCATATTGGCTCCAGATGCTACAACAATACAATTCTCGGCATTACTGTCAATCGTAATAAGCGCTACTCCCGAAGGATGCTCCTTATCAACAAAGACGTAGTCGGTAACAATACCATCCTGCTTCATCGACTCGCGCACCTGACTGCCAAACAAATCGTCACCCGTCTTGGCAACAAAAACAACTCGATTGCCATAACGAGCAGCAGCAACAGCCTGATTTGCGCCCTTACCGCCTGCATTCATAAAGAAATCACCTCCTAAAACAGTCTCGCCACCTGCTGGCAGGTGCGACGTCTTAACGACCATATCGGTATTACTGCTACCGATGACCACAATATTCTTTTTTGAACTATTCAGATTTAGTTTCATTTCAGTAAATTTTATTTTATTCAAAGGTATGAAAATTAAACCATATAACAAAATGGCGGGCAATTTTTATGCCCGCCATTTTACTTAAATACTAAATATTAACTAAATTATATCAAACGCAATCTCCATCATATTGGTAAAACTTGTCTGACGTTGCTCTGCCGAGCAGGCTGTGCCGTGAACAAGCGAATCGGAGATAGTGCAGATACACAGCGCCTCTTTGCCACTGCGTGCTGCGTTCATATAGAGCGCTGCAGCCTCCATCTCGACGGCCAACACCCCCATCTTCTGCCACACCTTCCAGCCATCGGCAGAATCACCGTAGAAGACATCGCTCGACAGCAAGTTACCCGCCTTATAACGGATACCCATACTCTCGGCCTTCCCCACTGCGGCACGAGCCAAACCGAAATCGGCTATGGGAGCAAACACTCCAGGCAGATTATACTGCGCACCATAGTTCGAGTCGGTACACGCTCCGACTCCAATAACGACATCACCCAACCCCAAATCAGCATCGTAAGCACCAGCCGAACCCGTACGGATAATACGTTTAACTCCGTAGAAATTAAAAAGTTCGTAGGTATATATACCTATCGAAGGCATACCCATACCGTGGCCCTGCACCGAGACTCGTTTGCCCTTATACGTTCCCGTATAGCCCAACATACCGCGTACGGCATTGTACTGCACAGGCGAATCCAAAAAGGTCTCGGCCATAAATTTGGCACGAAGCGGGTCACCTGCCATAATCACGCGCTCGGCAATCTCGCCCTCGCGTGCTCCGATATGAGGAGTGGGGATTGCTGACATAATATTAATCAATTAAAGATTATTCTTCTCGATATCCTTGAAGTAACGATATGTGTTAACCTTCAACTCGCCAACTGCGGGCTCATCACATACCAAGATACCCTTCGGGTGCATCTGCAACGCTGTGATAGTCCAAGCGTGTGATACATCACCTTCAACGCAGTGCTGAACGGCACGCGCCTTCTTGTGACCCAAAGCCAATACTAATACCTGCTTTGCTGCACATACAGTACCAACACCAACTGTCAAAGCCAACTTAGGCACCTTGTTTACGTCGTTATCGAAGAAACGAGAGTTTACGATAATAGTATCCTCTGTCAAAGTCTTGATACGAGTACGTGAGTTGAGTGAAGAGAAGGGCTCGTTGAAAGCCAAGTGGCCATCCTCGCCTACACCACCGATAAAGAGGTCGATACCACCAGCAGCCTCGATACGCTTCTCGTAACCTGCACACTCTGCATCCAAATCCTCGGCATTACCGTTAAGAATGTTCACGTTCTCAGCCTTGATATCGATGTGAGAGAAGAAGTTATTCCACATAAATGAGTGGTAACTCTCGGGGTGCTCCTCGGGCAAACCTACATACTCATCCATATTGAATGTTACAACATTTGCAAATGACACCTTGCCTGCCTTATAAAGGTTAATCAACTCGGCATACATTCCAAGAGGTGTAGAACCAGTAGGAAGGCCCAATACAAAAGGTGCGTCGCTTACCTTAGCCTTGGCGTTAATCTGCTCTGCAACATAGTTTGCAGCCCAACGGCCAGCCTCGGCCGCATTGTTTTCAATGATAACTCTCATCTTAAATCTAATTTATTTAATAGTTTACAAATTCATCTTTACAAAAACCTCGATAGCCTGATACTCTGCCATACCCAGCAAGTCGTATAGGCGTGCAGTGTTCTGCGTACGCTCCTCGGCACGCTGCCAGAACTCACGGCTGTCGTCACCCGGGAAGGGAACGATATCCTTCTGCGAGAGGTGGCGATATATAGCGTGACGCTTCTTAATGAGTTCATCGGGGCTCAAAGGCACAGCCATATCGACCATATCGATATCCCACTCCATCCAAGCACCACGATAGAGCCATACGACACACTCCTTAATCCACTCCTCACCTGCATCCTTCAAGCGATACAAAGCCTCCAAAACAGCCTCAGTACATACACGGTGTGTTCCGTGCGGGTCGGCAAGGTCACCTGCAAGATATACCTGATGAGGCTTAACCTCCTGCAAGAGTTTAGTAATAATCTCAATATCCTTATCGGTACGCTGCCCCTTCTTGATACCACCTGTCTCGTAGAACGGCAAATTGAGGAAGTGAGCGTTAGTATCTGCATTCAAACCAAATGAACGAACTGCGGCACGAGCCTCGGCACGACGGATAGCACCCTTGATATCGAGCAACGCACGTGGCTCGGGCTCACCCTTCTTCTTTGATGCGATAATCTGGCAAACCTCATCAACACGGTCACCAAAGCCCAACTCACGAGCAGTATCCATATGCTGAACAACAACATCATCGTGAACGGCAACATTGCCCGAAGTCTCGTAAGCAACGTGTACATCGTGGCCCTGCTCGGCAAGGCGGATAAATGTACCACCCATAGAGATTACATCATCATCGGGGTGCGGAGAGAATACGACAACTCGCTTGGGATAGGGTGACGAAGGCACGGGACGTGTAGAGTCATCAGCATTGGGCTTACCACCAGGCCAGCCTGTAATAGTATGCTGGAGGTCGTTGAAGACCTTGATATTAACATCAGCGTATGTCATTGCGACAGAATCCAACAAATCGCCCAGCGAGTGCTCAATATAATCCTTATATGTAAGTTTAAGGATAGGCTTCTGAACTACGCCACACAACCACACAACAGCCTTACGCACCAAACGAGGAGTCCAATCGCAAGGACCTACCAACCAGGGAGCCTTTCTAACGGTAAGGTTATCAGCAGCAGGGTCATCTACGACAGCCTCAATAGCGGGATGATTCTGCAGTGTAGAAGCGGGAATCAAACGAGTAGCATCTTCCTCGACAACTTTCTTCACTACATTAGCCTTATCCTCACCCCACGCCATAAGGATGATACGTTTGGCGCTCATTACGGTATTGAGGCCCATAGTAATAGCCAACTTGGGAGTATTCTCTACACCGTTGAAGATACCAGCCTGTGTCTTACGAGATTCGTAAGTAAGTTGGACCATACGGGTAGTAGACTTAACGTAAGAGCCCGGCTCATTAAAACCAATCTGGCCCTGAACACCCATACCAATTACCATAAGGTCGATATTGCGAGCCATACGGTCATACTCGGCACAATATGCGGGCAACTCCTCCAAAGGCACATTACCATTAATGATATGCACGTTATCAGGCTCAATATCGATATGATTGAGGAAATCCTCGTGGATACGATAGTTGCGGCTCTGCATCTCACCAGCCCCAATGGGATAGAACTCATCAATACTGAAAACCTGTACATTCTTGAACGACACCTTGCCCTGCTTGTAAGACGCCACCAACTCCTGATATAGACCGAGAGGTGTACGACCTGTCGTTAAACCCAAAGCAAAGGGATGAGTAGCCTTATGCGCATTGATTGCCTTCACAATAACGTCGACAATATACTTTACGCCATCATACTCTGTTTCGTAGATTGATGTAGGAATCTTCTCATAGCGATGGATAATATCCTTCGGGATACCACTCATTACCAGGCCTCCATCCTGAGGCAACGAAAACTTTTTCTCCATAAATTATTCTTGTTGTATATTAATTATTAGCACTATTCTCTATCATAGTCTATGCACCAACGAACAGTCTATACATATCATTGCAAATTTATAAATATTTTTTCAGTTTTCATATCTATTTTCTCGCAAAAATTAGCCTACAATCACAACTTTTTACATATATTCAACAATCGACAATATAAAATCAGATAAAAACAGACCTGCACTGCACAAAAGCGACAAAAGTGAAGCGAGAAACAGTGCCTACAAATCGACGAAAAATGAATAATAGTTGAAAATTATTCAAATTATTACACTATCTTTGTTTTTGCTTTCGGGCATTACGTACAACATTGCGGAATTTAATTACGTTGTTAAAGTAATACGTAAGTAATGGGCAGGAATTAATATTTAACAAAAATTATTTATAGGTATGAAGAAAATTTTGTTTTTGGCTGCACTTATCTTCTCAGCCAGCAGCCTTATGGCACAAACAGAGGTGATTGCTCACCGTGGATTCCACGCAAAGCAGGGAGCCAACTCGGCTAACAACACCATTTCATCACTTCAGCACGCACAGGATTTGGGTGTATACGGCTCAGAGGTTGATATCAACGAGACTAAAGATGGCAAATTGGTAGCCGTTCACGGTCCCAAGCACCGCGACTATGTGGTACAGAACACCGATTTCGCTGTTCTGCGCGCAACACCCGTAATCAATGGTGAGAAATTGCCCACATTGGAGGAGTATTTGTTGCAGGCAAAGACAAACACAAAGACCAAACTTATCATCGAGATTAAGAGCCACGACACTCCCGAGCGTGAGACTCGCGTTGTAAAGAAGATTTTGGCAGAGGTTAAGCGTTTGAAGATGACAAAGCACGTTGAGTATATCGCATTCAGCAAGCACGTTTGCGACGAGGTGGTAAAGTATGCTCCCAAGAAGACTAAGATTGCCTATTTGAACGGCGACCTCACACCCCAGCAGTGCAAGGAAAACGGCTACACAGGTATCGACTACAATTTTGGCACTATGAAGAAGCACCCCGAGTGGATTCAGCAATGCCACGATTTGGGTTTGACAGTAAACATCTGGACTGTAAACAAAACCGACGAATTGCAGTGGTGCATCGACAACAAAGCCGATTATATCACAACTGACAACCCGATTGAGACTAATCGTTTGCTCGGCAAATAATTTTTAGACATTATAACATTATGGGCTGCTCAACCAAAGCGTTGCGGCAGCCCTTTTCATAACTAATCCACGCATTTATTTGGCCATTTTTAAGCGATTAAGTATCTTTGCCTACCAAATAGTTATTTTCACTAATAGACAAAAGCAAAGATTTACAACAATATGAAACTAAAATACGGAATTGACGACCGCCCGAAAACAGGAGACCTAATATTATACAGCCTACAATGGTTTGTCTTGGCGATAGCCGTTGTTACTACATCTATATTTATTGCGACAGGCTCTCCTGCCGAGCGTGTACTATACTCACAGAAAGTCTTTGCACTGATGGGTGCAGCGACCATCGTGCAATCATTATGGGGACACCGTATGCCTATCGTCGTAGGCCCTGCTGCTGTATTGCTGGTCGGCATCATAACAGCACTCGCATCGCAAGGAGAGCAGATTAACACCAACAAAATATATACAGCCGTAGCCATAGGAGGCGTAGTAGTTACAATCCTTTCCACAGGTCGTTGGCTGGAGCGTCTGCAAACTATATTTACGCCTCGTGTCGTTGTGGTAATATTGATGCTAATCGCATTTACACTCTGCTCTACTATCAAGAACCTGATATTCCCCGCCGATGAAACCGAGCGACACCTATTTGGACTACTATTCACGCTATTAGGCATCCCGACAATGGCACTTGCCGCTGCAAAACTACGCGGTGTTGCAAAATCATTAGTCGTGCCGATGGCTCTTTTCGTAGGATACGTGATTTATTATGCGGTATATGGCGGTTATGGGCAGGTGTTTGAGCAATACTCTCATTCGGAAGGCAAAATCTTCTTGCCCGCCATAGAGTTTGACGGTAGTATGATTATTGCATTCCTACTTTGCTATGTTACCCTACTAATCAACGACATAGGCTCAATCCAGGGACTTGGCGCTATGCTCCAGACCCCAGACACCGAGAAACGTTGCCGACGCGGTGTAGGATTTACTGGAATATTTAATATCATAGCAGGCTCTATAGGCATAATCGGTCCCGTAAACTACTCTATGTCACCTGGCGTGATTGGCTCATCGTCGTGTGCCTCGCGCTATGCACTGATTCCTGCGGGCATAGGATTGGTTATCTGTGCAGTATGGCCCTCGCTGATTGCGGTATTCTCTGCCATCCCCAACACTGTGATTGGCGTCATTCTGCTCTATCTTATGGGAACACAGTTGGCCGCATCGTTGCACATTATGACTACAGACAAATCGGTAGCAACATTTGACAACGGATTGATAATCGGCCTGCCGATTATGGTCGCAATACTATTTACAGCCATCCCGATAGATGTAATTCCACAAATAATTCGCCCAATAATGGGCAACGGCTTTGTTATGGGCGTGCTGACGGTTATGATTTTAGAGCACGTTATATTCAGAAAGCCGAAACAGCAAGCATAAGGCAACAAATAGTCTCATAAAATATAAGGCGAGATGTAGCGAATGACTACATTTCGCCTTATTATATATATTATACCTATATTTATAATAATTGTTACCCCCACATTAACCTACCCAAAATACTGTAATGCATAAAAAAGCACCCTAAAAGACCAAAATCGTCATTAAAAATCGAGATTCTTACACAAAATCACCATTTTATAGTATTTTTTCGCATTGCATTTTATAATCCACCCGCAATATTAAATTACAACCTGTAAGCAGATAGAGCAATATACTCACATACCATAACTGAATGATGCTAATTATTAATTTTTTTTGGCAATTAATTTTTTAAGCCGTATCTTTGCAAATATATTTTTATATGTAAAAAGTACACAAGTATCAAAAAAACGTACAAAAAAAAATTAATGCTTATGGTTAGAAAAATTGTACTTTCTATCGTTGCTATTCTGACTGCGTGCTCATTTGCACTCGCTCAGAACAAGCAAGTTTCCGGTACTGTTGTGGACGCAGATGGCAACCCTATTTTGGGTGCTGCTGTGACAGTTGTTGGTACAACTGCAGGTGGACAAACTACCGGAGTGAACGGTGAGTTCGTTATTTCGGCTCCCGCTAATGGAACTTTGGAGGTTTCTTTTATCGGCTACAAGACTGAGAAGGTCGCTATCGCTGGTAAGAGCAACGTCAAAGTAGTATTGCAAGTCGATACGCAGGCTATCGAAGACGTAGTCGTAGTTGCGTTCGGTGAGCAGAAGAAAGAGGCCTTTACCGGTTCTGCTAAGGTCGTTAGTTCAGACGAGTTGATTAAGACTCAGTCTTCAAACGTAACTGACGCTTTGGTTGGTAAGGTTGCTGGTGTTCAGTTTACATCATCTTCTGGTCGTTTGGGTTCAGGACAGACTCTTACTGTTCGTGGTATCGGTTCTATCTATGCAGGTAACAGCCCTCTCTACATCGTAGATGGCGTACCTTACGAGGGTGATATCAACAACTTGAACGCTGCCGATATCGAGTCTATGACAATCTTGAAGGATGCTGCGTCAAATGCACTTTACGGTGCTCGTGGTGCTAACGGTGTAATTATGATTACTACCAAGAAGGCACGCGCAGGTGAGGCTGTTGTTACATTCGACGGTAAGTGGGGTGTTAACACAAAGGCTTTGCAGCAGTATGACGTAACAGAGCAGGCTGGCGAGTTCTACGAGATGCACTATGGCGCATTGCGTAACTACCAGACAATGGTTATGGGTCTTGACGCTGCATCGGCACACGCTGCTGCTTCAAACATCTTGACTTCAGGTGCTGGTGGTGGTTTGGGTTACAACGTTTATGACGTACCTGCTGGTCAGACTTTGATTGGTAGCAACGGTAAGTTGAACCCCAATGCAACATTAGGCCGCAAGGTTACTTACAACGGTCAGGAGTTCTTGATGATGCCCGACAACTGGTTGGATGAGATTTACAAGACTTCATTCCGTCAGGAGTACAACGCAAGCGTATCAGGTGCTACTCAGCGTGCTAACTTCTATGCTTCAATCGGTTACTTGGATAACACAGGTATTATCGATGGTTCTGATATGGAGCGTTACACAGCACGTTTGCGCGCCGATTACAACGCAAAGAAGTGGTTGAAGGTAGGTGGTAACTTCTCTTACACTCACTTCAACTGGAACAACGGTAACGACCCCGACAATGAGGGTGCATCTGATGGTGGTAACGCATTTGCTACTGCTATGCGTATGGCTCCTATCTATCCGTTGTTTATGCGTGATGGCGATGGTAACATTATGATTGACGAGTACGGCTTCGAGATGTACGATACAGGTGATGGCCGTAACGGTGGTATGTTCCGTCGTACAGGTGGTCAGTCAAATGACTTGCAGGACATCAAGTTGAACAAGAACAACAGCGAGGGTAATGCATTCTCTGCTAACGGTTTTGCTGATTTCTACCTCATCGACGGTTTGACAGCAACAGTTAACGCAAGCGTTACTATCGACGAGACTCGTTCTACAACATTGCTTAACCCCTACTATGGTCAGTTTGCAACTTCAGGTGGTGTAGTATCTAAGTCACACGGTCGTTCATTCGCTTTCAACACTCAGCAGTTGCTCTCTTACAAGCGCACATTTGGTCAGCACAATATGGACCTTTTGCTCGGTCACGAGATGTACAACGTGAAGTCTTATGGTTTGTATGCAAGCCGTAGCGGTATGTTCTCACCCGACATCGACGAGTTGTCAAGCTTGGTAACTGATATGTCGAACTCTGGTTCTTCAATCAGCCAGTACAACAACGAGGGTTACTTCTTCCGTGGTCAGTATGATTACGACAGCCGTATTTTCGGTTCTGTATCATATCGTCGCGATGCATCTTCACGTTTCCACCCAGATAACCGTTGGGGTAACTTCTGGTCATTGGGTGCTGCTTGGATTATCAGCAAGGAGAACTGGTACGATATCGCTTGGCTCGATATGTTGAAGATTAAGGCATCTTATGGTTCACAGGGTAACGATAACATCGGTTCATTCCGTTATACAGACGTTTACTCAATCCAGAACGATGGTCAGGGTGGCGTAACAACTACTCTCGCAAGCAAGGGTAACAAGGATATCACTTGGGAGACTAACGCCAACCTTAACGTGGGTGTTGAGTTCAGCGCATTGCAGGGTCGCATCTATGGTGGTATCGACGTATTCCGTCGTCAGACATCTGATATGCTCTTCTCTTTGAGCGTACCCGTTGAGGCTGGTTACTCATCAATCTACACCAACATCGGTGATATACGTAACGCAGGTTTGGAGATTGACTTGGGTGCTGACATCTTCCGCACTAAGGATTTCTTGTGGAGCGTAAACCTCAATATGACACACTACAAGAACAAGGTTATCTCATTGCCCGACCAGTATAAGACACAGCCTACTGCTGATGGCAAGTGGATGGGTCGTATCAACGGCAACCGTTTCTTGGCTGAGGGTATGTCATACTATGAGTACTACTTGCCTACTTACGCTGGCGTAAACGAGGAGGGTAAGTCAACTTGGTACTACTACAAGGATGAGCCCGTAGTTGGTGCTGACGGCAAGCCCGTAATGGATGGTGAGACTCCTGTAACTGAGAAGGTTCGCGATATTACCGACGACTGGAGCAAGGCAAACTCAAGCGGTAAGGAGTTGCAGGGCGACGGTTTGGCTGACCTCTATGGTGGTTTTGGTACATCATTGGAGTGGAAGGGTCTTGACTTCTCTGCTCAGTTCACCTATCAGTTGGGTGGTTTGGCTTACGACTCTGGTTATGCATTCTATATGGGTTCTCCTTCAGGTACTTCAGATGGTTCACCTTATCACCACGATTTGTTGAACGCTTGGACTCCCGAGAATACAAACACTGATATTCCTCGTTTCGCATATAACGACACATATTCGGCAGCAACTTCAAACCGTTTCTTGATTGATGCTTCATACTTGAACATCCAGAACTTGACTTTGGGTTACACATTGCCTACAAAGTGGACTCAGAAGTTCTTGGTTAACAAACTCCGCGTATATGTTGCTTGTGACAACGTATGGTACTGGTCAAAGCGTCAGGGTCTTGACCCACGTCAGAGCATCAGTGGTAGCACTAACCCATTCTACTATGCTCCTATTCGTACAGTATCTGGTGGTGTAACTGTAACATTCTAATTATAAAATATTGCAGATTATGAAAACAAACACTATAGTAAGATTAATTGCAGCATTGCTTTGCTCATCAGTATTGATGACAAGCTGTATCAAGGAGGGTCTTCCCCAGGGCGGTAGTGCGACAAATGAGCAGGTGGGTGAGTCACCTTTCGCTGCTGGTGGCGTATTAACGTCTATGCCTACCATTATGATGACTAACTATCTCGGTCTTGGTGACCACGTTGATTTCGGTTTGCCTACTATCTTCGGTGCTACTGACCGTATGATTGGTGAGGTATTCCCCACATCAGCAAATATGCCCGATGGTAACCAGTATTATGACCGTTGGCAGCCTTGGCTCTATTTCGACTATGCTGCATTGAATGATACAGGTTGGGGTGCGAAGTTGGCATATTACAACTACTACAACTTCATCTACACTGCAAACTCTGCTATCACTATCTTCTCTACCAATCCTGGTCCCGAGTTGGGTGTAGCAAAGGCATTCCGTGCTTTCTGTTTCTTGGATTTGGCTCGTATGTACGACCCGCTGCCCGCAAAGGCTGAGGGTGTAGCAGGTACAAACAATTATGTGATTCCTGCCGAGATTACAGGTCTTACAGTACCTATCGTAACAGAGACTTCTACAATTCAGGAGTTGGAGAACAACCCCCGTGCTACTCGCGAGGCGATGTTCGAGTTCATCTTGGGTGACTTGACAGAGGCTGAGACTTTGTTGGCTGAGTACAGAACTCCTTCAATCGGCTTGCCTTCATTGGCAGTTGTTTACGGTTTGAAGGCTCGTGCTTACAACTGGTTGGGTGGTTTCAACGAGTCATACGAGAACGTTCCCACAGGTAACGAGGCTTACAAGTTGGCTGCACAGTACGCTCGCAAGGCTATCACAGCATCAGGTTGCTCTATTATGACTGAGGCTCAGTTTACTGACCCCGTTACAGGTTTCTGTAAGGTTAATAGCGCTTGGATGTGGGGCTTGCAGCAGTCTACTGACACTGTACTTAACAACTTGCTCTCTTGGACAGCGCATATGGCTACTGACGCTTTGTGGGGCTACGGTGGTGGTGCACAGCCTGGTATTTCTGCTATCAGTTATGCTCGTATGAACGATACTGACTTCCGTAAGAAGTTGTACAACAACCCCGAGCGTGACTTCTCGAAGATTGACCCCTACACTAACCTCACTGAGGAGGAGTATGAGGGTGGTGGCAGTGCTATGTCATCTATCGCACCTTATGCAAGTTTCAAGTTCCACACTAACAATGGTGAGAAGTACGATTACTCTGTAGGTAACGTAACTGATATTCCTATGATGCGTGTTGAGGAGATGTACTTCATCGAGGCAGAGGCTACTGCACACTATGATGCTACTAAGGGTGCCGAGTTGCTCACAACATTTATGGCTCACCGTGATAGCGCTTACGCCATCCCCGCAGGTGGTGACCTTATCGAGGAGATTATCTTCCAGAAGCGTATGGAGTTCTGGGGCGAGGGTATTATGTACTTCGATATGAAGCGTTTGAACTACGGTATCAACAACGGTGTACCCGAGTCTAATTCTCCACAGGATGCTCGTTATACAACCAATGGTCGTGCTCCTTGGTGGAACTTCGTTATTCCGCACTCTGCAGTTCAGCAGAATCAGGGTTTGACAGGTATGAACAACCCCAATGCGGCAAATACATATTTGTCTAAAAATAAATAATTAAATGTGTAAACTATGAAAAGTCTTAAGATATTCTTTTTGACAGCGCTCGTAGCCGTAACTGCATTGTTTACGGCTTGTACTAAGGACCAGGATTGGTCGGCAGGCGAGCAGGTGCCTGGTGCACAGGTTTACTTCGCGGATGGCGTTGCAACCAACGTTACTGTAGAGGCTGAGACTTCATCATTCGAGGTTACAGTAATGCGTGGTAATGTTGACGAGGCTACAACTGTACCTTTGAAGGTTGCTGTATCGGCTGCTAAGGTAGACGAGGAGGCTGACCCCATTAACTATGCAGAGTTGTTTACTGTTCCCGCAAACGTAAGTTTCGGTGCAGGCAAGGACACTGCGAAGTTCACAGTATCGTTCGACCGTGCTTCATTGGAGGATGGCCAGACATATACTTTGACATTCTCTATCAACGATGCAGGTGCTGTAACTCCTTATGGTTACGACAAGCAGACTTGGACATTGTCAGTTCCCGAGCCTTATGTATATATTGGTCAGGGTTTTATCCGTGAGGATATTATCGCAACAATGTTCAGTATCGACAACATCGAGTGGGAGGTTGAGGTTTATGAGAACACTAACAACCCTGGTTTCATCTACTTGAAGAACGCTTATACTTCAGCGTTCCCCTACAACGAGCCAGGAGACTATGTTGAGGAGGATGTTTATTTCACAATCAACATCTCTGACCCCGACAAGGTAGTTATCCCCACTCAGACTCTCGGTTGCGACTGGAATCCTACAGATTATGGTGAATTCTTTGTAGGTACAATGGAGTACGGTACTTTGAAGAATGGCGTTATCACATTCCCCGTAAAGGGCCTTGCTGTTGGTATGATGATTTATACTGAAGGTCAGTTCGGTTGGTATGCAAACTCTAAGGGAATGTTCCGCGTAGTATTGCCTGGTGCAGTATTGACTGACTACTCTTTGGACGTTGCTTACGGTGGTTTCCGTGTAGCAGCAGACAACGCTACAGTTTATCCTATAGCTCGTGCCGCTTACGGTGCTGACGTAGCAGAGATTCAGTATGCATTCGTTCCTGGTGACATCACTGCTGACGCAGAGGCTTTGGCTGCTGCTTTGGCTGGTATCGAGGACGGTTCAGTAAAATCTAACAAGGTTGCTGTTTCAACTTCTGTTAACGCAGAGGGCGAGGAGATTAACGAGATGACATTCGAGGGAGTTGAGCCCGTTGAGTCTGGTGTTTACTCTGTAGTTGCTATTCCTTACGGTGCTGATGGCGCTGCTCAGTATGAGACTATGGCTTGCGCATCATTCTACGTACAGGGTGTAGGTGCAGGCGAGTTGCCCGAGGTTGAGTTCGAGATGTACGCAATGAGCCTTGAGGACTTGGCAGAGGCTACTGGTGATACAGAGTATGTTGATTACTATATCTCATATGGTTACAACTCATCAAACACTGTAGGTGTAATCTTCGCAGGTGTAGATATTAAGTCTCTCCGTCCTGTTATTCTTGCATCAGACGAGATTGAGGAGGTAATTGAGTATTACGGTTCAATCGAGAATTACGTTGTAGCGTATGACGAGTACCTTGAGTCTAATGGCAAGGACCTCGATTACGATTTGGAGTACATTGAGGAATACGGTTGGGACTACGCCTTGATGGGTGGTGCTCTTGACCCCGAGACAAACTACACAATGTTTGCTTTGGTTGAGAATGCATTTGGTAATGCACAGCTCTTTAGCTCATCATTCACTACTGCAGCAGAGGATTACCTCTCTGCAAAGAAGGGTGGCGCAAACTTGCGTCCCGCAGTTAAGATGGATGCACCATTGCACAAGCAGTTCACTTCAATTAAGCCTATTTCAACAATCTCTATGAAGTAGTATTTATAGAAGTAGATACAACTCTCCCCGCTTACCGTTTGGTAGGCGGGGATTTTTGTGTTTAAGGGGCGGGTATTATATGTTTGCATTTACGATTGGGAGCAATGTGGCATACACAAATAAAATTCCTCCTCTAAGTTAGAGGAGGTGGCACTCGCATAGTGAGTGACGGTGGAGTGTGTATTTAGAATGCAATTTTGAACTTTCATCTTTCATCTTTGGACTTTCATTTTTGAACTCCAACACACTCCCTCCCCCTAAAGGGTAATCCCTCTAACTTAGAGGGAGAATCTTAAAACTAAAATAGGCAGTTACGACATCCGTCATAACTGCCTATTAAATCAAACAAGGATTCCCCTACTCCACCGAGAGCCAACCCATATACCAACCTTGTTGCGGGGGAATTGTAACTACTACATCCTCTCCGTCACGCTCATAACGCAACTTCTTACCGCGCTCACCAACGCTATGCCATACAAAACGCTTGGCATCACTACAGCCTCGCAGGCGCAATGTAGTGGCAGGTTGCTCCGAGATTGTGGTATTCAGCACCGCAACAGAACGCAATGAGCCATCTGCCGTGATACGCGGCACAACAACAGCCTGCGCCATAGACTCCAGGACCACAGGCATAGTGTTACGAGAAGCCCAATCGATTGCCTCGGTGATGGCTACTCGCTCGGAATTGGGAATAGCAGTAGCATATCCCGGAATAACCACTGTACGACCGCCTTCAGCACCCTCATAGCATACAGCATCCTCAAGGGTTACCTCAGGAGCATCAACTCGCTTGAGTGCCTTATCCCAGCCATTTGCCACGGCAACGCCCCACGCAGAGTGGTCGAAGACAATGTTATCACTTGCAAGCAGACGTATAGCCTCATCATCGGGAATACCCGAAGCCGCAGGGCCATCAATAAGCAATACAGAGGGATAGTTGCCATCGGGGCACAAAGGTATGCCTAACGCGCTGATTGGTGTGACTACATCGCCTGCACCCGTTGTCGTCCATTCCCAACCCGGAGCGTTCTTTGTGATATGTTCTGGCGATACATAAGGATTGGCTCCTCCGGGCTCTGTGCCACGGTTAAATGCTGCATACTCCTCGTACATAGGACGCCAGCGACTGAGGAACTTGAAATAGTTATCGGCATACCACTCCATAGGCTCCGAAGCCGAGCAGATGATAGCGTAAGAGAGTTGTGTAACACCCATAGACAAGTAGAGCATAGACTCTGTACAGAGGCCTTGCGGCGACTTACCCGTAGCGTAGTGGCGATAGCCCTCGACCTCGGCCACAATCTCCTTAACAGAGGGGCTCAAACGGCGAATCTGACGTGCCATATCGTAGGCCTTATCCAACATGCCGAAGGGGTTGTCATCATCGTAGAATCCGTTGCCAGGACGTGATGTAGCATCGTGGCCTGTCGCACGCTCAATGGCGGCATACGATTTATTCCAATCACGACCTTCGAGCAACTCGCGGTGGAAGTTCACCTGCTGGATGCCCACCTTAGAGTCAGGCGATACGCTATGTACTCCCTTTGCGGCGGCCTCAGCAACCAATGCAAGGCTCTGCTGACTGAACTCAATCCACTGCTTGCGCAATGCTCCGCCACCCTCGTTGGCATCGAGTGCAGCAACAAGGCTCTCACGGGTCCATTCACCGCCATACTGCTTATTGAACTCACCGATGCAGGTGTCGCAAAAGCATAGCATACGGGCGGGGTGGTGGCTTGTGATGCGCAAATCATCATCAATCCACGAAACACGAGGCTGGCACACCTCGGCATAGGTGGCATACATATCGCTCATATATTTCAGGAACTCCGTCTGGCGCGGACAATGGCTCATCTCGGTACGATTACCAAAAGCATCGACAATAGTGCTCCACTTTGTAGGGCGCAACTCATCGGCTCCCGCCTCAAAGTTGTCACCGTGGCCGATGCAGATGCCCTGCACCGATGTGGTAACTCCTGCCTCGCGTAGCATCTGGTTGGCTACAGCCATCTTGGCTGCTGACTTACGGTGAGTATCCATTGAGAGAGTCTCAAACTCCTGACAGAACCACACCTCGTTGAATGTGCCAGAGTATTTCTTGAGTGCTTCAACCAAATCGTCACGCAACTGCTCGTCGTTGTGGTGTGCGGGCCATAGGCGCAAAATCATACCGAAATCATTGGGGTCGGTTGCAGGGTCGGGGCGAGAGGTCTTGTCGCAACTACTCAAAACCAAAAGCAAAGAAAATAGGAAAAGTAATCGTTTCATAGTTTGGGAAATTTTCTTTTACAATATTCGGCAAAAAATGTTGAATTAACAAATTTTCAATCATAATAATATGGCTGGGCGGATATATTCTGCACAATAATGCGTATATTTGTTATCGACTAATTTACAAACACTATGAAAGGTAAAATAAAATTTATATCGTTACTACTTGCGTTTTGCATCGGTTGCTACGGAGCATCAGCACAGAATCTGATTCCAGCACCCAAAGAGATAAAATATTTGAGCGAAGAAGTTGTAAAACTAAAGACTGTCAAAACCAAAGTTTTAGCGACAGATGGTGCTCCGAGTGAACAATACACTCTTAAAATAAAAGGAGGCAAGGCGGTAATCCTCGCCCAGAGCAAACAGGCCGAGAGTTGGGGTATGGCAACATTGCGCCAACTAACCAACAAGGATGGTTATGTACCCGAGGTGGAGATTACCGATTATCCCGCTTTCCCAATTCGTGGTTTTATGCACGATACAGGTCGAAACTTCCGAGAGGTGGAGTTGCTCAAGCGTGATATAGATTTGATGTCGGCTTACAAACTTAACGTCTTTCACTGGCACTTGACCGATAACCCTGCGTGGCGAATCGAGTGCAAGGTCTATCCGCAACTCAACGATGCACAATATCAGACTAAGGGACGTGACGAGGGTAAATTCTACACTTACGACGAAATCCGTGACGTCATTGCATACGCCAAAGAGCGCGGAATAATGATTATCCCCGAGATTGATATGCCTGGCCATAGCAAATATTTCAAGACAACCTTCGGGTTTGAGATGGCCACCGAGCAGGGTATGGCTGTTTTGGAGAAGTGTCTGAAAGAGTTTTTTGCCGAGATTCCAAAAGAGGATTGCCCTTATATACACATCGGCTCGGATGAGGTGAAGGTGCAGGACCCCGAGGGTTTTATGCGCTTCTGCGAAGGATTGGTCAAGGAGGCAGGACGAACACCCATAGCGTGGGACCCAGGACTACCTCCATCGGAAGGAACTATTGGCCAGATATGGTATGCATCAATAGGCGAGACTCTGAAGAAAGAGCCCTACCCTCGCAAATATATAGACTCGTATATGGGTTATCTGAACAATAGTTGCCCAATGATTAACACCTCGCGCTATTTCCTGCATCACGCCTGTACGATGAATGATGCGAATAAGGATTTGGCGCAGGGTGGAATATTGTGCTTGTGGAACGATGTGAATGTAGATGAACAAGAGAAATTATTGCCTCACAATGGTATGCCAGAAGGTCTGCTCGCATTTGCCGAGAGATTTTGGGTTGGTGGCGAAGGATACGACTTACAGAATGAGGATTTGATTCCCGAGCCCCATAACAAAGGACATCAGGATTTGGTAGAGTTCGAGAAACGCTTGGCTTTTCACCGAGATAATATTCTTGAGAGTTACGACGTTCGTTGGGTTGCAAACGCCTCACAGCCCTGGCAGGTGACTATCCCTGCCCCCAAAGGAACACCCGTACAACAGATGCAATGGACAAAAGCGTGGGGAGGAGTAATTGACCTGCACGCTATATGCAAGGTAAATGGAGTAACACCCCAAGCAGAAATGGAGGCGTGGCTCAAGACCGAGATTTATGTACCACGCGATACAGTGATAACGGCTATGGTAGGATTCGAATCGCCTTCACGAGCCAACCGCATATCTAATGGTATAGGCAAGCAGGGTAGATGGGAGGCAAATGGCCGCTTGATAGTGAATGGCATAGACATCCACCCCGCCAAAGAGTGGAACGAGCCCGAAAAATACGGCTATCGTTATAACACCTGGCATAAACCCGAAAACGAGGAGCCTTACACCGATGAGCAACTCTTCTGGATGCGTGAGCCAGCACAAGTGCCATTAAAGGCGGGATGGAATACTATTATGCTTTATGCCCCAAGATTGTTTGCTATAAATAATTGGGTAGCTGCATTTATTCCCGTCTATATTGACCAGAATGGGCGTCTGCACGAGGTCGAGGGATTGAAATTCCGATAAAAAAAGACTAAAGAAATAGTGTTAAAACGAGGCTTTATTGATAATAATAAAAAAATAGTTGGCTGAAACATAGATTTTTATTACCTTTGCGCCACTGAAAAATTTTAACACAAGAATAATATTATGACAATTACAGCATCAGACATCAAAATCGGTATGTGTATCGAGATGGACAACAAGACATTCCTCGTTGTTGATTTCCAGCACTGCAAGCCCGGTAAGGGTCCCGCTTTCGTTCGTTCGAAACTCAAGAATTTGGAGAACGGTTACGTTCTCGAGAAGACTTTCTCTTCTGTAAGCCAGAAGATTGAGCAGGTACGCGTTGAGCGTCGTCCCTATCAGTTCACATATGAGGATGACTTGGGCGCGCACTTTATGCACACTGAGACATTCGAGGAGATTAACATCGACAAGAACGTTATCGAGAACTACGACTTGATGGCCGATGGTCAGATTGTAGAGGTTATGTTCCACACTGAGAAGGAGACTGTTCTTTCAGCAGAACTTCCTCCCGTACTCGATATGGAGGTAACTTATACAGAGCCTGGTATCAAGGGCGATACTGCTTCAACTAACTCTTTGAAGCCCGCTACAGTTAACACAGGTGCTACTGTTCGTGTACCTTTGTTCATCAACACAGGCGACAAGATTCGTGTAGATAGCCGTACTCGCGAGTACAAGGAGCGTATCCGCTAATTACACTACCGAATAAGGTTACAAAATAGGCTGTCCAACTTTAGAGGTTGCGACAGCCTTTTTCTTGCTTAGCAATTACTTATTTCGCATCGTGTTTATCTCTTCAACAGTTATTGTCGGCTCGTATTTTACCTCAATACCCGACTCCTCAGAGACTTTACTCAAATATTCGGCAATAGGCGACAACCCCACTGATGCTCGCAGAGAGTCGAGTTCTGCAGGGTTCTCAACGGGCCACAAATAGAGTTGTAGCGCATCCACGGAACCAAATTGCACAACCTGACTACCATAGCGTTGTGGGCAATTTTGTTTCATCGCTACGCGGTCACAAAGTATCGCATATTCATCTTTATCAATCAACCCATCAAGTGATATCTGTTCCACTATAGGCAAATATTGTTCTTGTTTCTCTAACGAAGCGTGATCAATAACAATCCAGATAGTCTTATATGATTCAGCCGATAAACCCGCAGGCAAGCCTCGCTGCAATATACTATCCACGACAGCCATATTCTCTTCGTCAATGCGTTGCTGCTCATCAACTACCGACACCAAAGAGTCAATCAAATCTGTACGTCCCTCTACCGATACGGCTTTGGTTAGTTCCGCCAGCCGTAATCTTATAGATTGGTCTTTCTCCCACACCCCAGCCAAAAGGCTGTCTGTAGTTTTAGTAGAATTGCAAGCCAGCAACAGTAAAACGAATATCGAAATTAATCTTTTCATACATCAAAATAATTTATTACAAAGTTAATATTTTTTCAAAAAATAGTATGCTTCTATTTTATTTTGGGCTGTCAATTATGCACTATGTTAAGCGAGTGTTAATTTATAGGGTGGACAGGCCAAGTTTTTGCCTCGCGCGCCAATTTTTCGCTCCAAATCTGCTATATTTGCAAACCGAAAAGAATAATCAATAACAAATTAAATATACCATTATGGAACTTAACAAGATTTTTATCGATGGTCTCTGGAGCCAGGAGGTCAATGTCACAAGTTTCGTTCAGACGAACATTACTCCCTATGAGGGTGATGCATCATTCTTGGTAGGCCCTACCGAGCGCACAAAGCACCTCTGGGACCTTTGCCTTAAGGCATTGGAGGAGGAGCGCCAGAACAACGGCGTACGTTCATTGGATAACAAGACTGTCTCTACAATCACATCACACAAGGCTGGTTATATCGACAAGGAGAATGAACTTATCGTAGGTTTGCAGACCGACGAACTCTTGAAGCGTTCTATCAAGCCCTTCGGTGGTATCAACGTAGTATCTCGCGCTTGCCGTGAGCACGGTGTTGAGGTTGATGACAAGGTAAAGGATATCTTCTCTAACTACCGCAAGACACACAACGATGGTGTGTTTGATGTTTATACTGAGGAGATTCGTACATTCCGTTCACTCGGTTTCTTGACTGGTCTGCCCGATAACTATGCGCGTGGTCGTATCATCGGTGACTACCGTCGTTTGGCTCTCTACGGTACAGACCGTTTGATTGAGGCAAAGCAGAATGACTTGAAATATATGACAGGTCCTATGACCGACGCTCGTATCCGTTTGCGTGAGGAGATTGCAGAGCAGATTAAGGCTTTGAAGGATATCCGCACAATGGGCGAGTACTACGGTTTGGATTTGAGCCGTCCCGCATACACAGCACAGGAGGCTATCCAGTGGGTTTATATGGCTTACTTGGCAGCCGTTAAGGAGCAGGATGGTGCTGCAATGTCATTGGGTAACGTATCATCGTTCCTCGACATCTACATCGAGCACGACCTTCAGACAGGTGCTATCGACGAGACATTCGCACAGGAACTTATCGACCAGTTCGTAATCAAGTTGCGTATGGTTCGCCACTTGCGTATGCAGTCTTACAACGATATCTTCGCTGGTGACCCCACTTGGGTAACAGAGGCTATCGGTGGTCGCTTCAACGACGGTCGTACGAAGGTTACAAAGACCTCGTTCCGTTTCTTGCAGACACTCTACAACCTCGGTCCGTCACCCGAGCCCAATATGACAGTGCTTTGGAGCCCCCAGCTTCCCCAGGGATTCAAGGAGTTCTGTGCAAAGGTTTCTATCGACACAAGTTCAGTACAGTACGAGAACGACGAGTTGATGCGTGAGGTACGTCACTCTGATGACTACGGTATCGCTTGCTGTGTATCATATCAGGACATTGGCCGTCAGATTCAGTTCTTCGGTGCCCGTACAAACTTGGCAAAGGCTCTGTTATTGGCTCTTAACGGTGGTCGTTGCGAGAACACTGGTACTTTGATGGTTAAGGGTATTCCCGAGTTGAAGAGCGACGTATTGCACTTCGAGGAGGTTATGCAGAACTACAAGAAGGTACTCCACGAGGTAGCACGCGTTTATAACGAGTCGATGAACATCATCCACTATATGCACGATAAGTACTACTACGAGAAGGCACAGATGGCATTCGTTGACTCTGACCCCCGTATCAACCTCGCTTATGGTGTGGCTGGTCTTTCAATCGCATTGGACTCATTGTCGGCTATCCGCTACGCAAAGGTTACAGCACGTCGTAACGAGCAGGGCCTCACTTGCGGCTTCGATATCGAGGGCGAATTCCCCTGCTTCGGTAACAACGATGACCGCGTAGACCACTTGGGTGTCGATTTGGTTTACTACTTCTCTGAGGAGTTGAAGAAGTTGCCCGTATATAAGAATGCTCGTCCTACACTCTCATTGCTTACAATTACATCTAACGTGATGTACGGTAAGAAGACAGGTGCTACACCCGATGGTCGTGCTGCAGGCGTTGCGTTCGCTCCCGGTGCTAACCCTATGCACGGACGTGATAAGAGCGGTGCTATCGCATCGTTGGCTTCAGTTGCCAAGTTGCGCTACCGTGACTCACAGGATGGTATCTCTAACACATTCTCAATCGTTCCCAAGTCATTGGGTCCGACAGACGAGGAGCGCGTAGAGAACTTGGTAACAATGATGGACGGTTACTTTACAAAGGGTGCACACCACCTCAACGTAAACGTCTTGAATCGCGAGATGTTGGAGGATGCTATGGAGCACCCCGAGAAGTATCCTCAACTTACAATCCGTGTATCAGGTTACGCTGTTAACTTCATCAAACTTAGCCGTGAGCACCAGTTGGAGGTTATCAGCCGTAGTTTCCACGAGAAAATGTAATTTTAGTTTAGCCTTCGGGCCAAATAATATAGATAGAATAAGATTATGCTTCGCGTACACTCTTACGAATCTATGGGAACATTCGACGGACCGGGTCTCCGGTTCGTCGTTTTCCTACAAGGATGTAACTTCAGATGCCTCTATTGCGCAAACCCCGATACCATCGACATTGAGGGCGAGAGCAAACCTACATCGGAGTATGATATATTGAAGCAGGTGACCGATATGAAGCCATTCTTTGGCAAGCGTGGCGGTGTGACCTTCTCGGGCGGTGAGCCTACGTTCCAGGCCGAGGCTCTGTTACCTTTAGTGCAAGCCATCAAGGAGCAGGGTATCCACGTCTGCATCGACTCTAACGGCGGTATATGGAATCCGTCGGTTGAGGCGTTGTTAAAGGAGGTCGATTTGGTGCTGTTGGACGTAAAGCAGGCCAACTGCTCACACCACGAGTCACTCACAGGCCGTAGCAATGCGCAAACGCTTCGCACCGCTGAGTGGTTGGAGCAGAATGGCAAACCATTTTGGTTGCGTTATGTGCTTGTTCCAGGCTACAGCGATATGGAGGAGGACATCCGCTTGTTGGGCGAGAAGTTGGGCGGTTATAAGATGATTGAGCGCGTCGAATTACTACCCTACCACACGCTTGGAGTACACAAGTACGAGGCTATGGGGCAGGAGTATCAACTCAAGGGAGTAAAAGAGAATACCCCCGAGCAGATTGACCGCGCCGCAGAACTACTCAAAGAGTACTTCCCGATGGTAGTAGTCAATTAAGAATGAAAATAGGTTACCTGAATCCAGGTAACCTATTTTCGTTATATATCTCTATATATAATTATCTATTTGACATTATATCCCGTAACGACAATCTTAGGTGTTGTGCCTCGCGTATCGATATCCTTGAATCGCAAAGCCACAACCTTTGATTCGTTGGGCAGTAACGCAAAATAGTTGTCAGAGTAGAATACGGGCAGAATCTGGTCACCATCCTCGGCACCAAGCAAGTTGACGCGTATCATCAATGCGGGTGTCGCAGAGGGGTTGGTGAGCGTTACACTTGCCGACCAACTGCCGTCATCGGCCTTCTCGCAATTTACACTCTTTTGCAACTCCACTTTAGGCATCTGGCGAATGGCTTGATAGTTACCCTCCTCTATGCCGCGAATATAGAAGTTATCTGACACTACCTTGTCACCCTCATACAGACACAACTTAACAAAGTGCGCAGCAGACAACTCTGCTGGGAACTCCAGACTAAATGGACGCTCGGTGCTGTCCTCAGCGCTGTTTACATCAGCCTTACGCTCCCACGCAACCGAACCATCCATATTAATGATTTGTGCTACGGCTACCAACACGGGATGAGCGCCTGCACTATAATTCACAACCTCTATCTCATTGGTTGCCGAATTCCACTGTATATGCAGAGGTTCGTTACCCTTCTTGCTACCGAAATAGCCTGCCGTAGGCTCGAAATAGTAGTCATAAGTCTGCCATACCATAGAGGGCCACGCAGGATGTGTCATCCACAACAACAAGCCCTTACGGTTCAAACTGCGTGACTCAAACATAGCACGGTAACCGTCATAATTAACCCACTGAGCCAACTCAGTAAACTCCTTTGCACTTTGAGGAGCACCAAAGCCCTTCTCTATAATTGCATTGAACGACGAGCCACCTTGTGCTCCCTCCATCGTATAATCGTGCTGGCCCCACTTATTGCTTTGCGGCCAAAGGTCCTCCTCCTTGAGTGTACGAGCTAAACTCTCATAGTTCATAACGTTGGGCATACCGCGCTCGCTATGGAACTTATCCTTACCATTCTCAAGCGTGAAGTACTCCTTCGGAGGTAATGCACGATAAGGGCCGTGGCCTGTTACGACATCATCCGCTGAACTTGAGATGTAATGCAATCCAGGATGCTCATCACGCACGATACGGCGCAAAGCATCGTCAATAATCTTAGGCGGGAAACCCTCGTTACGGCCACAATATAGGCCAATAGATGCGTGGCTACGCATACGACGGACATAATCCTCGGCATTGGCTATAAACATCTCGTTATCGTAGGGATTAGGACCATCTACAGGATTCGCCAACCAGAAATCCTGCCATATCATAATACCGTGCTTGTCGCACGCCTCATACAACTCCTCATCGCCAATCTGACCAACCCAATTTCGCATCATCGTAAAGTTCATATTGGCGTGATGCTCTACGGCAATATCATATTCGCGACCACGATAATTGAGGTTGTTCTCGCCAAAGCCCCAGTTACCACCACGACCAATGAAACGGCGGCCGTTGATAAAGAGTGACAGAATACCATTATCTTCGTTGAACGTCATTTGGCGCACACCCACCTTAAACTCCTTCTTATCGGATACGGCATCAGCGACCTTGAACTCAAACTCGGCATCATAGAGATATGGCTCGCCATAGCCCTTAGGCCACCATAGATTCATAGTCTGTTCGCGAAGTTGAGCAAACTTCGTAGGCTCAAACTTTACAACTCGCTTCTCGCCTGCGGCCAAAGTAACCTCCTGCTCAAACTTGATATCGCCAATAGAACCCTTCAGCACTCCCTTGACGGGTGCCGTGTCGTGATTCTGGACAAATATCTCGGGCGTAAGCGTAGCCTTCAACGAAGGTTGAGACAACTCACTCTGCACAAAGGGGTCGTGCAAAGTAACCTTACCCGATGTGGTAAGATAAACATCGTTATAGATACCAATATTGCGGCCTCGGATAGTCGAAATCCAATCCCATCCGATAGTGGCGTGGAATGTGGGGTTATCAGCACCGAGGATACCGCCATTGAAGTCGGTATTGTACTCATACTTCTCCTTTACAGCACCGATGTGGGCATTCTTCACAATCTTAACGGCTACTACGTTCTTACCCTCAACCAAACGATTTGTCACATCGTAGACGCCACGAATAAAAGCACCCTCCTGACGGCCAATCTTCTCGCCATTGAGATAGATATCAGCCTTCCAGTTCAGACCATCAAAATTGAGGAATACCTTCTCACGAGCAAAGTCCGCGGGCAACTCAAACTCGTTACGATACCAGAAATCGGAATTGAAGAACGACTCCGACACCTGGAAGATATTATCGGCATAATTAGGATTGGGAATTGCTCCAATGTTCTTGTAACTCGTAAGGACTGTACCCGGGACAGTTGCCACAACCCAATTCTGCGTATCGAAACCAACCTTCGAGATAGTCTCGCCTGCAACATTTACCTCTGATGCACGCTGCAACATCCAGCCACCACCCATCAAGGCATACTTTCCGCCATCGGCTACGGGCTGTGCTTTAGGCTGAGCAACCAGACCTCCTCGGCCCATAATCTCGACCTCACTCAAGGCATATCGCTCGCCATTAGCAGGCTCCTGCATCAAGATACGCACATAGCGACCTGAGCCCTTGCACTCTATCTGCTCAACATTCTCCTCACCCGAAGAGAGCGATGCAACATTGCGCCAACGTTTGGCATCGTTAGAGGTCTGAATCTTACCCTTTGAGGCTTTATGTATCCAATGGAGTGTTACCTTGTCGAATGTCGAGTGGCTACCCAAATCGATATAAATCCACTCCTCCTGAGCGCCTGCACTCATCCACGCGCTACCAAAATGTTTAGAAGCAAGCATAACTACCTGCTCGCCTCCACAGAAGAAATCAACAGCCGTAAACGACCACTCAACAGCGCCCTCCATAGCCAATCGCATACGATAGAAAGCATAATCGGCAACGTTATTCAACTTTATACGCTCGCCCATTGAACGGGTGTGATACTCTATCTTCTTGGTCTGCTTATTGGGGTCAGTCTGCACCACATTGCGGCCCTCACGGCCAGGCAAGCCATCGCCGCTTAACTGTCCCAACTCAACCCACTTCTCACCATCATTAGAGCCCTCAAAGGTAATCTTATAACCCTTCGTCGCAACCTTATCGTCATATGCTACCGTACCCAGAAAAGTTATCTCATCAACCTTTTCGGTCCAATTATACATACCATATTGCATATAGACATCGGCACCTTTGAGCGTATTCTTCGAATACGGACCGCCATCGGTAGTCCACTCCCTTTCGCGCAGACGCACATCGCCGTCGTGTGTCGTAAACTCCATAAAGGCGGGCTCTTCACCTGTAATGATACCGTCAGTCACAAGTTGTGCCGTCAGGTTATAGTCGTAACTTGACGAGTGATAAGCCGCACGCAGACGCGCAATATTACGATACTCATCCGATGGAGCAAGTTCTGGCGAAGCATCCTCTGCTGGCAAACCAGGATATTGACCTATGCCACGAGTATAATAATCGGAACGCTCAAAAGACTCTTGCTGCGGTGCCTGCTCACAACTTACAACCAGCGACAACACCGCCAACATCATAAATAAGGGGTACATTCTTCTTTTCATAATATTTGGGATATCTATAGTAATACAAATATACACATTTTCTGAAAATATAGCCGCCATTGAGTTAACTTTTTATCTCAATGGTATTTACTCCACAAGAGACTTCACACACTAAATACAAAAGAAAAACGCCGCGACCCGAAAGTCACGGCGTTATAATTGTCCGATGTAATAATCTTACTCGACAAGATTACTTAGAGAGTTCTGCTACAGCAGCCTTTGCGGGAGTTGCATAAGGCTCAGCAGTTACCTTCTTCAAGCACTCCAATGCCTTAGCCTTGTTCTCCTTTGCATTGTATGCAGAACCAAGGTTGAAGTAAACTGCGCTCTTACCCTCATCGTCAGTCTGTGCCTCAGCAGCAGCCTCACCAATCTCGATAACCTTAGCGTAATCCTTCTTCAAGAAGTAAGCCTGTACCAATACGCGCTGAGCCAAAGCCTTGTCAGCGATAGCCTCAGACATTGCGATGATACCATCGAAATCGTTAGCCTTCTGCAAAGCAGCAATCTTGTTGTTTGTATACTGGCTCATCTTTGTCTTTGCCTCTGCGATAGCAGCGTCATACTTGGGGCTAGGCAATGCAGCAACCTCAGAGCATACCTTAACACCCTCGTTGTACTTGTCTGACTTGAAATAACTCTCAGCCAACATCATAGCAAGAGCAGTATTCTTTGAGTCAGCAGCGTAACCCTTTGCAAAAATCTCAGCAGCCTTCACAAAGTCACCACCGTTGAAAGCAGTACCACCCTGTGACTGATAAACCATAGCCAACATCTTACCTGCGTTGTTCAAAGCAGCATTCTGCTTAAACTTCTTTGCAGTAGCAACAGCCTTATCCAAAGCAGCGATAGCCTCTGCATACTTTGCATCCTTAACCTTAGCGTCAGTAGCCTTTGTTGCAGCAGCTGCAGCAAGACGACCTGTGTAGAAATAAGCGATAGGCAAGTTCTTCTTTGCTGAATTTACCTGTTCCAAGATAGCATCATCCTCCTCCAAAGAGCCGTCAGCGATTACCTTCTCAAGCAACTCTGCAGCCTTCACATAGTTCTTACCCTCAAGTGCGGTGTTAGCCTCTTTAGCAACATCCATCACATTCTGCGCCGATACAACGGTAATACCCATCAACGCAACTACCATCAAAATCAACTTCTTCATAATAAATAAAATTGTTTCTGTTATTAATTTTTACTATAATTATCTAGTTTAAGGTTCATCGCAATCGGCTACAACAAGCCGAATCGAACGACAAAGTTATAGTTTTTTTCTCATCCAACAAATTTTCAAGGCAAATAACTACCCCAAAATAGTCAATCAACGCACTATATTAACGTAACTGCTTGAAAAAATTCTTCATCAATGCTTCACATTCCTCGGCCAGCACACCACCCTCAATTACGGTTTTGGGATGGAAAATACGCCCTCCTACTGTTGTATATCCACGTTTGGGGTCGGCTGCGCCATACACTACCCTATCAATCTGGCTCCAGGCTAATGCTCCCGCACACATCACACAAGGCTCTACGGTAACATACAACGTGCAACCTTTCAAATACTTACCCCCGAGTGTCGTTGCCGCCGCCGTTATACTCTGCATTTCGGCGTGGGCCGTAGCATCACACAACGTCTCAACCAAATTGTGACCGCGACCAATCACTCGTCCGCCACACTCCACAACAGCACCAATGGGCACTTCCTGCTCTACTAACGCTTTTTTTGCCTCATCTATTGCCTGACGCATAAATTTTTCATCCTGCGAGGCTTGATTTTCTATCTGCATCTGCTCAAACATAAGTGCGAAATTAGCAAATGAGCATCTAAAAAACAAATTTCGGCCCAAATTTAGATGGCCACACATAGATTCCCCACTAAAAAATGTATAAAAAAGAGTATCGCAGTCATCGACTATTGGCTAAAAAGATTGTATATCGTGATTTTTTATTATTTTTGTATGTTTTTAGCACGATTAAGAAAACTAATAAAAATATATCCTATGTATAGAAGTCATACTTGCGGCGAGTTGCGTAGCCAACACATTGGCCAGAACGTCACACTTGCCGGTTGGGTACAGAAAGTTCGTAACCTGGGTGCGATGACATTTATTGACTTGCGCGACAGATACGGCATTACCCAGATTGTTGTGGAGGAGAACTCCGCAGAGCAGACACGCGAGGCAGCCGCACGCTTGGGACGTGAGTTTGTGTTGCAGGTAACAGGTAAGGTTATCGAGCGCTCATCAAAGAATCCCAAGATGCCTACAGGCGATATTGAGGTGGCAGCCACAGAGATTACAATTCTCAACGAGGCGCAGACACCTCCCTTTACTATTGAGGAGAACTCTGACGGTGGTGACGATTTGCGTATGAAGTATCGTTACTTGGACTTGCGCCGTCCTCCCTTGCAGCGTAATATGGAGTTGCGTCACCGTATGGCTCACGCCATCCGTACATTCCTCGACAAGGAGGGATTCCTCGAGATTGAGACACCTTACTTGGTGGGCTCTACACCCGAGGGTGCACGAGACTTTGTTGTGCCGAGCCGTATGAACCCCAATCAGTTCTACGCTTTGCCTCAGTCTCCGCAGACTTTGAAGCAGTTGTTGATGGTGGCTGGTTACGACCGCTACTTCCAGATTGTTCGTTGTTTCCGCGATGAGGATTTGCGTGCCGACCGTCAGCCCGAGTTTACACAGATTGACTGCGAGATGTCGTTCGTTGAGCAGGAGGATATTCTGGAGGTATTCGAGCGTTGGGCTAAATATATGTTCAAGGATGTTATGGACATCGACTTCACAGAGCCTTTCCAGCGTATGCCTTGGATTGAGGCTATGGAGAAGTATGGTTCTGACAAGCCCGACTTGCGTTTCGGTATGGAGTTCCACGATATTACCGACTTGGCTCACGGCCACTCATTCCCCGTATTTGACGATGCGGAGTATGTTGTAGGTTTTGCCGCTACAGGATGCGCTGGTTACACTCGCAAGCAGATTGACGCCTTGACAGAGTATGTTAAGCGTCCGCAGGTAGGTGCCAAAGGTTTGGTATGGATTCGCCTCGATGAGCAGGGCAACTTGAAGTCATCTATCGACAAGTTCTTCTCGCCCGAGGATTTGAAGGCTATCGCCGAGCGTATGGAGGCAAAGGCTGGCGACTTGATGCTCATACTTTGTGGCAAGAAGTTCAAGGCACTGACTCAACTCTGCGCTCTTCGTCTGCACGTTGCCGAGTTGCTCGGTTTGCGTGACCCGAAGAAGTTTGCACCGTTGTGGATTGTAGACTTCCCGATGTTCGAGTGGGATGATGAGACAGAGCGTTACTACGCTATGCACCACCCCTTCACATCACCTAAGCCCGAGGATATACAATACCTGGAGAGCGACCCCGGCCGTGTGCGTGCTAATGCTTACGACTTTGTATGTAACGGTACAGAGATTGGTGGTGGTTCTATCCGTATCCACGATGCGCAGTTGCAGGCTCTCATCTTCAAGATTTTGGGCTTCACACCCGAGAAGGCACAGGAGCAGTTTGGCTTCTTGATGAATGCATTTAAGTTTGGTGCACCTCCTCACGGTGGTTTGGCATTCGGTTTCGACCGCTTGTGTTCATTGTTCGGTGGCTCGGAGTCTATTCGTGACTTCATCGCTTTCCCGAAGAACAATGCTGGCCGCGACGTGATGTTGGATGCTCCGTCGGTAATCGACCAGGCACAGTTAGACGAGTTATATCTTTCATTGGTAAAGCCCGAATAGGTATTACTATAACAACAAAAGTAAGGGTGTGTCAAATTGCTGGCACACCCTTACTTTTTCTACATAATGGATTAAATCTTCTCGAACTGCGACTTTTCGGCGCCACACAACGGGCAAGACCAATCATCGGGCAACTCCTCAAAAGGAGTACCTGCCACTATACCATTCTCGGGGTCACCCTTCGCAGGGTCATAAATCCAACCACAAGGGATACATCTGTACTTATCCATAATATCAAAGTTTATTTGTTAATATTCATCTTTCTCTATTGCAAAAGTAGTACACAATCCTGTGTTAAAACCATAAATACAATCAAAAGAATTTATATTGCTATAAACTTATGCCATAAAAAAGAGCGACAGTATAAGCCGTCGCTCTTAATAGCAGAATATAATAATATATATAGTATATTATACCAAACCAGAGAATCCCATAAAGGCCATTGCAAGGATAGCGGCTGTAATAAGCGCGATAGGAATACCCTTCAATGCAGCAGGCACACCGTCCAACTCCAAGCGCTCACGGATACCTGCAAAGATTACCAATGCAATGGCAAATCCCAATGCAGTAGATACCGAATAAGCGAAACTCTGCAACAAGTTAAACTCCTTCTGAATCATCAAGATGGCAACACCCAACACGGCGCAGTTTGTGGTAATCAACGGCAAGAAGATACCCAACGCCTGATAGAGTGATGGCGACACCTTCTTCAAGATAATCTCAACCATCTGCACCAATGCTGCAATCACCAAAATGAAGACAATAGTCTGCATATACTCGATGTGCAATGGCACAAGGATATAGGTCTGAATAGCCCAAGCAACGATAGCCGTCAAAGCCATTACGAAAGTTACGGCAGCACCCATACCCATAGATGTCTCCACCTTCGACGATACGCCCAAGAAGGGGCAGATACCCAAGAACTGTGCAAGAACAACGTTATTTACGAAGATTGCACCAATGATTATAGCGAAATATGAAAGTTCCATAACTTACTTCTTTGCTAATTTGTTAAACAAAACCATCATATAGCCCAGCACAAGGAATGCACCCGGAGCCAAGACAAATACCAACGGCATATATTCGGCAATACCCAACGAGTAACCGAAGATAGCACCACTACCCAGTACCTCGCGAACAGCACCAATCGCTGTCAATGCCAAAGTAAAGCCCAAACCAATACCTACACCATCCAAAATTGAATCAATCGGACCATTTTTCGAAGCAAAGGCCTCGGCACGTCCCAGGATGATACAGTTTACTACGATAAGCGGAATAAACACACCCAACGCAGCATACAACGAAGGCACATAGGCCTGCATCAACATCTGGATGATTGTCACGAATGATGCAATCACAACAATATATGCGGGGATACGCACCTTATCGGGGATAAAATTCTTGATGAGCGAAATAACCAAGTTCGACATAATAAGCACCGCCATAGTTGCAACACCCATACCCATACCGTTGATTGCCGAAGTGGTAGTACCCAACGTAGGACACATACCCAACACCAACACGAAGGTAGGGTTATTCTTCAATATACCGCTCAATACAATCTGCATTTTATTCATTTTGGCCTCCTTTCTGGGCATCAGAGCCCCCATTAGTAGATGTAGCACCCGACACACCATCAGCCGCAGCCTTGCCTCCGCAGGCTACCCAATAGGCCTCGCGTGCGCGAGCCACTGCATCATAGTATGCACGAGAAGAGATAGTAGCAGCAGTCAAAGCATCCAACTCACCGCCATCCTTCTTAACCTTAAACTCCACGTCGCCTGAATTCTTACCCTTGATGCTTGCGAGCAATGCATTACCCTCGTCACACATCTTGGTACCCAAGCCAGGAGTCTCGGCCTGCTCCAAAACATTTACATTCAGAATCTCGCCTTCGGGAGAGAAACCAACCATCATACGGATAACTCCACCAAAGCCATTCTTTGTCATAGACTCCACAGCATAACCAACAACGTCACTACCCTTAACGGCCTTATAAACCACGATGGGCATATCGTCAATTGTCTGCTCACTCTGCTCATTACTATCGAAGGCGGGCAATACGTTAGCCACAGCCTCTTTGGTTGCAAGAGCCTTTGCCTCGGCAATGGCATCCTCAGTCAACATATTCACCGCACCTACGCCAGCCGAAGCAATCAACGTAATGGTGAACAGGACCGCAACCATATTAAAAAGTGTACTCTTCATATCTTTGCCTCCTTATTTACCTGATGTTAAACCAAAACGCTTGGGCTTCACATATTTGTTAATGAGCGGAGTAACCGCATTCATCAACAAGATAGCGAATGACATACCCTCGGGATATGCACCCCACAAACGGATAATCATAGTAATCACACCGATGCCGACACCATAGATAATCATACCCTTGTGTGTCATAGGCGATGTAACATAGTCCGTAGCCATAAAGATAGCACCCAACAATGCTCCACCAGCCATCAAGTGGAATGCGGGCAACTCATAGAACAATGAACCGCCACCCTTCATAAATGCTACAACGGCAGCAAACAGCGCCATCGAGCCCAATACAGCAACAGGGATATGCCAAGTGATAACCTTGCGCCACAACATATACAATCCACCGAGAATCAATGCCAACGATGCAATCTCACCGAGTGAACCAGGCATCATACCGCTCAACATATTGAGCAGATTGATATCGCCAACCTCTACCAAGTTAGCCTTAACCGCTGCCAATGGAGTAGCACCCGAGAAGGCATCAACGAACTGATTTGACGTAGGCTGTGGGAATGATGTCATCTGCACGGGATAAGCGATAAGCAAGAATACACGACCTACCAACGCAGGGTTAAAGGGATTGCGTCCCAAACCGCCAAAGGTCATCTTAGCCACGCCGATAGCCACAGCCGCACCAATCACAACAATCCACAGAGGAATATTCGAAGGCACGTTAAAGGCCAACAACACACCTGTCACTACAGCCGACAGATTATAAATTGTACTCTGTCCCTTAATCAGATACTTCTGAATCAAGAACTCAAACAACACGCAACTGATAACAGCCACTGCCGTTACGAGCAATACATTAAGACCATACACCCATACCGACACTGCCAAAGCAGGCACAAGTGCGATAAGCACATCACGCATCAACGACTGCGTAGATTGTGCGCTATGCACGTGGGGCGATGGTGCAACAAAAAATTTATTTGCCATATCTAATTCTGTTTTTTGCGTTATTTTTTAGGAGCATTAGCCGCTGCTCGCGCGCGAATGATACCCATCACTGTCTGCTTACCCAAGCGGATGTAATCCAACAGAGGCAAACCTGCGGGGCAAGTATATTGGCAGCAACCGCACTCGATACAATCTGTAATGCGCTCAGCCTCGACACTCTCCCACATCTGCTTCTTCGACATCTTAGAGATAAGGTAAGGCTCCAAGCCCATAGGACAAGCCGACACACACTTGGCGCACTTGATACAGCACTCCATATCGACTCTATGCGACTCCTTGCCACTGAATACGGTAACACCAGAGCAACCCTTTGTCACAGGAGAATCCAGATTGACCATAGCACGGCCCATCATAGGACCACCATTCACAACCTTTACATCACCCTCGGGCAGACCACCACCCATCTCGACCAACTTGCTAATGGGAGTACCCATACGAGTCAATAGGTTACGGGGCTCCTTCATCTCCTTACCTGTGATAGTTACTACACGCTCAATGAGGGGCTTATTCTTCTGCACAGCCTCATAGATTGCTACTGTAGTCGATGCATTGCAAACTACTGCGCCAACGTGGATAGGCAAACCTGGAGGAGGTGGCACCTCACGGCCTGTTACAGCAGCGATGAGTTGCTTCTCACCACCCTGCGGATACTGCACCTTCAGGGGCTCAACCTTAACGGCGAACTGCTTCTCCTTGATGAGTTTGTTCAAGTGAGCAATAGCATCGGGTTTATTATTCTCAATACCAATGATAGCATTCTCTACATTGAGGGCCTTCTTCAAAATCTCGACACCGATGAGCAACTCCTCGCCACGCTCCAACATTGTGCGGTGGTCAGAAGTAAGGTAAGGCTCACACTCAACACCATTAATAATAAGGTACTCAGCCTTGCAACCATTAGGTATAGACAACTTTACGTGTGTGGGGAATGTTGCACCACCCATACCTACGATACCAGCATCCTTGATTTTGGCAATAATCGCCGCAGAGTCCAAAGTGCACTCACGCTTGATATCCGATGAGCGGTCGATTTCGGGCATCCACTCGTCACCCTCACGCTTGATGGTAATCATCATCTGGCGCAAACCCTGACCATTGGGTTGCATATCAACCGCAGTCACTGTACCCGAGATGGGTGAGTGGATATTGGCTGACATAAATCCTGTAGCCTCGGCTATCAACTGACCTGTCAAAACCTTATCACCCTTGGCAACCTTGGCAGTTGCAGGGGCTCCGATGTGCTGTCCGAGCGGAATATTTACGACATCGGGAAGTTCCAAAACCTCGATGGCCTTGGCATTGCTCCATTTTTTATTATCCGACGGATGAACTCCGCCTAACGGGAATGTCTTCATAATCTAAATCTCCTTATTTCTGCTCGTTAACACTCTCTTTATTCTCCGTTGCAGGCTTTGTCGCAGGTTGTGCTGCGGGCTTTGCTGACTCTGTAGCAGGCTTTGCTGCAGGAGCCTTGGGCTCTTTAGGCAGAGGGTCCATACCCTTGAGTACGATAGCACCTGTAGGACACTCGTTCACACACTTGCGGCACAACTTACACTTCTGCGAATCGATATATGCTACACCACCCTCTACTGTAATGGCGTCAAAAGCACACACCTTTGCACACTTACCACAACCGATGCAACCAGCCTTACAAGCTTTCATCGTAACTGCACCCTTATCCTTCGATACGCAACTTACATACACGGCACGATTCTTCGGCCACTTCTTGCGCAACTCGATAATCTTCTTAGGACAAGCCTTAACGCAAGCGCCACAAGCCGTACACTTGTCGGCATCAACCTCGGCAATACCAGTCTCGGGGTTTACCTTGATAGCATCAAAAGCACAAGCCTCGACACAATCGCCATAGCCCAAACAGCCATAAGCACAAGCCGTCTCACCAACATAGAGTGACGAAGCAACCGCACAACTCTTTGCACCCGAATACTCGTTAGTGCGAGGACGCTTGGCGCATACGCCACCACAACGTACAGTAGCCACAGTAGGCTCCTTCTCGGGAGCGACCTTACCCAGATACGTTGCCATACTCTTCATACATTCGGCACCGCCCACAGGACAGTACAGAGCCGAGATGTCATCCTGCTTAACCATAGCCTCGGCCATAGCACGACATCCCGCGAATCCACAACCACCGCAGTTAGCACCCGGCAACATCTTTTCGACCTCATCAATACGAGGGTCCTCCTCAACTTTGAACTTTTGCGCTACAAAGTAGAGAATGACTGCTGCCAAAATACCAAGCAGACTCAAGGTTGCAATAGTAGATAATAATACAGTCATTTTGTTTGTTTTGTTATTATGAATTTTATTGTTTTCTCAATTTTGCTATTCATTAGCCACAGCACGACATAATACAAGCCTACACCCACTATAGCCGAAAGTGCCGCTACGCCTTCGCTTACGCCAAACACTGTAAGTCCTACGAGCACAATTAGCAACACAAAAAAAGGCACTACATAGGCCAAAAAGACCGATTTAGCACCCACTGAACGGCTCTCTAACGCCACTTCAACACTCTCGCCCACACTATAAGCCGCAGCATCCGACGTTGCGACCTCTACAATTTTATCCTTCGATTCGTCAACACCACACACTGCTCGTGCGTGACATCCGCTACACGCACTATTGACAGTCATACGCACCCAGACCTTATCATCGGCCACACGCACAACCTCACCGCAATGTTTAATATTGGCGACGCTCATAATCGACAGATATTAGCCCACAGAAAGATTAGTATCCGTAACGATTTACCAATGGGAACATACATTCGTGACGGAACGAACTTGTCGAGAGTCGCAGAACGGGAGGATACTGATAACGTTTCTTCACGTTACGCATAACCATTCCGTGAATCTTCTCCACGACATCCGACTCGAAGCCTGCATTTACAATCTCCTCACGGTGCTCTCCCTTCTCAATCATACGATACAAAATAGCATCTACAACCTCATACGGAGGCAGTATATCGCTATCCTTTTGATTGGGATGCAACTCCGAAGTAGGCTCCTTCTTGAGTATACACTCGGGGATAACATTATCAAAATTCTGATTTATATAACGAGCCAAATCGTAAACCTCGCTCTTATAAAGGTCGCCCGTAACACTGAATGCACCTGCTGTATCGCCATACAGAGTAGTCCAACCGATAGCATTCTCACTCTTGTTTGAGCAGTTAAGCAACATATATCCGTCCTTGTTCTGCAATGCCATCAACAACACTGTACGGATACGCGACTGGATATTCTCCTCCGTAGCGTCGAAACTTGTACCGCCCGTAATAGGCTTCAGTGTATCCACAATCGACTTATAGGCCGCATTGATGGGCAACACGCTATACTCGATACCGAGATTATCGGCCAACTGCTTTGCATCCTCAACCGAATTGTCAGAAGAGAACTGCGACGGCATCATCAAACCCTTGACATTCTCCTTACCCAAAGCACCTACAGCCAGGCAAGCAACCACAGATGAGTCGATACCACCCGACAATCCTATACAGGCCTTGGTATAACCACTCTTATGGAAATAATCACGCAAGCCCAAACAAGCCGCACGATAGAGCATATGTGTACGATGTTCGTATGAAGTGAATGGAGCATCCATCTCGGCATAGTCTGCAGAGGTGTCGTAAATACTGAAATCCTCCTCGAAATTCTTCAATATCAACTCCAACTTGCTGTTGCGATTCATAACACCCGACATACCATCGTAAACCAAATCACCAGAACCACCGACCTGATTTACGAAGATGATATTACGACCTAATCTATAGGTCAGTCTCTGCATCAATTCGTAACGAGAGGTAAGCAAGCCCTTACCATAACGGCGAGCATTGAGATTTACCACAAAATCGACATCAGAGTCCACCTCACTCACCTTTGCAACATCGTTGCCGACATAGATTGCGATATTACATCCGCCTATCTTAACGACCTTACTACCGCTACCAGCCTCGATAAAGCCCATCTCGCGGCGAGCCGAAATGTGTTGCTTCTCGATAATCTCGACAATGCGACCTTGACGCAATACTGCGGCTGCGCTAACAGCACCATTATCAGTCAAAACAGGAGAACCCACAATGGCTGTCACACGACTACACGCTGCAGCGATGCGCTCCAACGCCTCCTCACACAGAGTAAGGAAAGTGGTCTTTCGCAACAAATCGTATGCGGGAGTACCACTAACGGCATACTCCGAGAAAAGCACCAAATCAGCACCTTCTGCCTCGGCACGACGAACAGCCTCGATAATGCGGTTTGCATTGCCATCAATATCACCGATGGTATAATTTAACTGAGCAAGAGCAATCTTCATTTTAAGTCAAATATTTCAGGTATTCAATATGTCGCAAAGGTAGCGATTATTTTACAAACTAAACAAAATTTACCCGCTTTTTTATATAAATAAAGGTATAGCATAATACAAAAAGAGAACAAATCACTCTCTGACTTGTTCTCTTTATATGTTTCGAGCAAATAACCCAATCGGTTTATCGATTTTTTGCTTACTCCTTATCCTTGTCATCTACAAGAATACGACCGCAATACTCGCAAACGATAAGTTTCTTACCCTGACGTACATCTGCCTGACGCTGAGGAGGAATACGGTTAAAGCAACCACCGCAAGCATCACGCTGAACTGTCACAACAGCCAAACCATTACGAACACTGCGACGAATACGGTTGTAAGCAGTCAACAAACGCTCATCAATCTTGGTCTTTGCCTTTACAGCCTTAGCCTCCAATGCAGCAACCTGGTCTGCAGTCTCAGCCTCGATGCTCTCCAACTCGCTCTTCTTGGCAGTCAAATCGAGATTACGGTCTGCAACAACAGCCTCTGCATCCTCCAACTGAACCTTCTTGTTCTTGATAGCGGCAGAGTACTCCTTCAAGCGCTTCTCAGCCAACTCAATCTCCAACTCCTGATACTCAATCTCCTTTGTGATAGAGTCGTACTCGCGGTTGTTGCGAACGTTATTCTGCTGCTCCTTGTAGTGTGCAATCTGAATCTTTGCCTGATCCACCTCACGCTTACGCTGCTTAGTAAGCGAGTTAAACTCCTCAATCTCGTTGTTGATGTTGTCGATACGAGTCTTCAATCCTTCGATTTCATCCTCCAAATCCTGCACTTCCAAAGGCAGTTCGCCCTTCACCTTGTTAATTTCATCTATCTGCGAATCAATCTTCTGCAACTCATAGAGAGCCATAATCTTCTCCTGCATCGAATAATCGACTTCAGATGTTTTCTTCTGTGCCATATATTTTTTCAAATTTATTTTAGACAACCTAACTTACCGTTTGCCACCCCTCAAACACTATCGTGTCATATAGTTTACGGGGTTACGCGAGCACACACTCTTGCGAACGGCAAAGATACATAAATTTTTTGATAAAATATCAAATAAAATCTGAATTGCGCAATATTCGCTCTCAAAATGGCCCATATCTGCCAAAATTATGCGATTTTCGTGGCGCATAAAGTCATTATACTTCAAATCGGCAGTCAAATAGAGGTCGGCACCCGATGCTCTTGCCGCATCAATAAGCGATGCTCCAGCACCTGTACATATCGCCACGCGACGTATCTGCTCCTTAACAATATCACTATGACGCAAAGCCTTGACGCCAAAGCGTTCTATCACGATGCGCATAAACTCCTCGCTCGGCATTGCGTTCGTCAATTCACCCACAACACCAAAGCCAGCACCTGCATCATTTGTCGCCTGCAAGACCTCCAACTTTTCAAGTCCCAGCATATCGGCCACTCGCCAACTCATACCCTGTGGCGCACTATCCAGATTAGTATGTGCTGCATAAAGGACAATACCTCGACGTATAGCCTCCTCGACACATCGCTCGGTAACCGATGCCGAATTGAATCGTTTCATAGGATGAAACACTATCGGATGATGAGTAATTATCATATCACACCCTTCGGCCACAGCCTCCGCCAGCACCTCTTCGGTAACATCAACGGCAAGAAGCGCTTTATATACCTCATCGTCAGGGCGACCAACAATCAACCCCGAATTATCATACGACTCCTGTAACGATAAGGGAGCAAACTCCTCTATTACAGCAGTCACTTCACTTACTTTCATAGGCTAAAAAAGTGATTGCTCGTAGAATGGGAATAACTCTTTGTTATCATCGTCACTCTTTTTGCGACGGCGAACACGTTTCTTCGCAGGCTGCTCAGTCTCTGGCTCAGCAACATTTTCTGCATTAGGCTCAGACTCATTTTCAGCCATTTGTTGAGGCTCAGTCTGAGGTGATTCTGCTTGAGGTTCCTCAACCACAACCTGCCGTGGCTCATCGCTTACGGCTACAGTCTCAACCTTCGACTCTTTTTGCGCCACCTTAGCAACAACAGCCTCTTCGACATCACGAGACTCTGCACCTATAGAGTCAACAATTTGCTCATCATCGCCCATCTTCAACTCCTCACGAACCTCAACCAACGCAGAACGAATACGCTGCAAACGCTCCAGGAGTTCGGTCTCACGTGCCAGCTCCTTACCCGATGCTCCGCGCATCACCTTACGCGCTCCTTCAAGCGTCATACCACGCTCCTTTACGAGGTGATATATCTGCTTTAACTTCTCGACATCATCCGCAGTAAACATACGATTACCTCGCTTGTTCTTATGCGGACGCAAGCAATCAAACTTCGACTCCCAATGACGTATAAGCGACTGATTCACATCGAACATCTCAGCCACTTCGCCCATCGAATAATAGATTTTGTCTGCCATAATATATAGTTTTATTTCAATATTCTCAACGAATTGGGATAGAGGTTATTAACTCGATTCCCTATGCGCTTGACAAAGCCCAATGCTTGCCCGCGACATACAACCAGATTCATACCCTCAACAAACAGTCCTGCTGACAAATCCTGCTTACGCAAAAACTGCAACGCTGCATCCTCCTCAACCTCGCTACAAGCCACCGCATCACGACGCAACTGCACAGACAAAGCCAAAGCGGCATCGGGCTTCAATTTACCCTTAAATATCTGTCCCATAGCCACTCCTGAATATATAACAGCTAAGCGGCCTGACAATGCCTCTATCTCATCATAATGCGTTTTTCGGCATCCGTACAAGGTATCACCCGCCTCGAAAAACGACATCTCGTCGGCATCAACAACCCAACGCTTCAACTCCTCGGCAGAGCGCTTATCTACAATATTTATCACCTTACGGCGTGCGTTGGGCAAACGACCACCAGCCACAGCATCTGCGCTCTTACGCGCAACAGCCATAAACATTCCTTCACCCGTAATCTTATGAGGGAAGAATCTAAAAGTCTGGAACACACCTTCGCGGCCTGTCACCACACCCCAACCAGCATTTACCACAACATCTTCGGCCTGTTCCAACTCCTCACCATACTCCTCGCAGGCTCGGTGTACAATATCCTCATCCTCCGAACGGTTGAACGTACAAGTGCTATACAACAATACGCCACCTGCACGCAACGCTTTATATGCATTCTGTAAAATCTCCCATTGACGCTCGGCACACATAGCCACATTGCCCTCGCTCCACTGCTCACAGGCATCTTCCGACTTGCGAAACATTCCCTCGCCCGAACACGGAGCATCGACTGCAACAACGTCAAACAGGCCTTCAAACTCGGCCAATCGAGCCGAATCATTGCACGTCACAACCATATTTCCTAAGCCCCACTTACGGGCATTGTCGGCCAGCACCGCTGCACGGCTACGATTAATCTCATTGGCCACAACCAAACCCTCCTCGCCAACAAGCATAGCATAGTGAGTACTCTTGCCACCTGGCGCAGCACACATATCCAGTACTCGCAGACCTCGACATTGCTCAATGCCACCCATCACTTCCGACAGGATATAACCTGCAAACTGCGAGCTTGCCTCCTGCACATAATAGGCACCAGCGTGAAAATCGCTATCGAGGGTAAAACTTGGGCGTTCCTCCAACAGATAACCTTCCGCCGACCACTCTACACGCTTTGCCTCCCATCGAGGAGCAGACATCTTACGAGGGTTGAGTCTGATGGCTGTTGATGGCTCCTCGCCAAGAGCAGCGCATAGGGCCTTAGCCTCGCTTTCACCCAACTCCCGTTCCATACGGGCCACGAATTTTTCAGGTAGTTGCATAGGCTCTACACTATTTATTCTCGCCCTTCTGTGCCATCATCTCATCCAGACGCTGGCAAATACGCTCAACAACACTCTCGTCAGCCACAAAATCATCGACATCCTTGTCAATAATCAGCACTTTTCCCTTATAGATATTGTTAATCCAATGCTCATACTTCTCATTAAGACGCGAGAGATAGGCCTCATCGATATTCATCTCGTAGGCTCGGCCACGACGCTTGATTTGCGTAACCAACGTAGGTATGCTTGCTCGCAGATAAATCAGCACATCGGGTTGCGGAATGAGGTTTGTCGTAAGACTAAAAATCTTCATATATGTTGCGAAATCACGCGACGGGATAAGCCCCATCTGATGGAGGTTATCAGCAAAAATGTGAGCATCCTCATATATGGTGCGGTCCTGAAAGATATTCTTCTCACCCGACGACAACATATCGAGAGTCTGCTCAATACGGCTACCCAAAAACGAGATTTGCAGTTGGAATGCCCAACGGCTCATATCGTTGTAGAAATCCCCGATATAGGGGTTATCACTCTCCTCATAATAGGCCTTCGCGCCGTATCGTTTGGTTAGAATCTCGGTCAGCGTTGTCTTGCCGCTACCTATATTACCTGCTATGGCAACATACATAATTATATGGTTTATTTGTTTGCTTACTCTTTTCGTCACTACTATCGGGCAACTCTATCACCCCTACAGAGCATCGATTAATTAAAATACTCGCCTACTTTGGCAATAGAATCGGGCATAGAGAATACTACCACCCTATCGTACGCCTTCATCGTAGTATCTCCAACGGCTATAAATGCCTTATCACCACGCACCACACCACCGATTATCACATCTTGAGGCAGGCGCAAATCCTTCACCATTGCCTTTGTGGCAGGTGAATTCGGCTTAACAATGAACTCCAACACCTCGGCCTCACTACCCATCAGGCAACGTATCGCCTGCACATCGGTTGACATCGTGAAACTGAAGATATTTGATGCCGTCACACGTTTCTTGTTGATTATTGTATCAATGCCGACACTCTCGGCCAGCGAGATATAGTTCAAATTCTCGACCTCGGCAATAACCTTCTTAACGCCCATACGCTTTGCCTGCATAGCCGCCAAGATATTTGTCTCGCTACGACCTGTAACCGCCAGGAAGGTATCCATATTCGACAAGCCCTCCTCCTGCATAGCCTCCAGGTTACGGCCATCGGCGTGAATGATGAGCGTCTTTTCCAACTGCTCGGCCAAACGGAAGGCCTTCTCGCCGTTGTACTCCACAATCTTCACATCCATTATATCCTGCAACTCCGAGGCAACCCTCACACCAATGCGTGAGCCACCAAGAATCATCAGGCTCTTGACCTCGACACTTGCCTGACCCGACAACTCGGCCACCTGCTTCGCGGCCTCCTTCAACGCTATGGCATAAACCACGTCGCCCTCGAAGAACTCATCTGTACCACAAGGGATAATAGTCTGGCGACCACGCGTAACGGCTACGGCACGGAAATCCGATATATAGCCATCGGCTGCAAGGTCCATCAACTTACGGCCCAGCAACGGTGAGGTGGGCTCCAGACGGAAGACCACAAGCGAGAGCAATCCGCTCGAAAAATCCACATAGTCGGTTGTCGAGGTATGGCCCAACAGATTGACTACCTCCGTCGCTGCTACCTGCTCGGGATAGAAGAGATAGTCGATACCCATATCGATAAACATCTCTTTGTTGTTTGGCTCAAGATACTCGTTATTATCGATTCGGGCAATAGATTTTTTAGCACCCAACTGCTTGGCCATAATTGCAGCCAGGATATTTTGATTTTCATCGTGATTAACGGCGATAAAAAGGTCACAGCGACGCACACCCGCCCTACGCAATACGGCAAACGTAGTCGTATCACCCTCTATAGTTATCAAATCAGCAAGGTTACTCACCGTACTTAAACGCTTCGCATCGCTCTCGATAACCGTAATCTCGTGACCATTACCACTTAACATACGCGCCAAGTGGCTATCCATCTCTCCTACACCTGAAATAACTATTTTCATAGCATAAACCATTTCGCAATAAAGCCTTCTGCACTACTCTGCACCAAGCATTTTTCACGCCCACACGCCATACTTCGACTCAAAAAGCACGCTTTCTTGCAAATTATCACACAAATATATAAATTTGTTGGCGGAAATTCAACAAAATGCAATTTTTTAACACATAACTTGCTATGGGAGCATCATTTTCAACAATATTAATCGTAATCGGAGTATCAATACTTCTTGTCGGCTTTTTCTTTTTGGGTATGTCGCTGACGCAGATTTTCAAGGGTCACGACATTGACTCGGAGATAGCCACCAACAAGAATATGCAGAAATTAGGCATCAAGTGCGCCGTACAGGAGTCGCGCGAAGATACGGGAACGGATTGCGAAGATATAGGCTGTCACGGCAATTGCTCATCGTGCGATATTGACCACACCGCCGAGACAAGTAATAAGTAGAAATATCGTCAAAAGATGCGAGAGATAATAGAATTTTTGGATGAGTTGTCCGCCAACAACGACCGAGTATGGTTTGAGGCTAACCGTGAGCGTTACAAGAGCGTTAAACAGCGTATGGACTTGGTGGCTGAAGAGTTCATTGAGGCCATAGCAGCTTTCGATAGCTCAATAGAGGGACTTCGTGCCAAAGATTGTACTTATCGCATCTATCGTGACACCCGTTTTTCAAAAGACAAATCGCCATATAAGACTTGGTTTGGCGTATACGTATGCCCGCGCGGCAAGAAATCGGGATTTTCGGGTTACTATATGCACGTCGAGCCCGACCAGAACCACTATATGCTCTGCACGGGAGCCTATTGCCCCACTCCAGGCGAGATAAAGAGTGTGCGCGAGGAGATTATGACCGAGGGCGATGCCTTCGTGGAGACCATCGAGGCGGCCAAGGGGTTTGAGGTGGATTGGTCATCGGCTCTAAAACGTATGCCGCAAGGGTGGTTGGCCGAGGATGAATATTCTAATTACTACCGTCTGCGTAACTACATCTTGGTAAAGATGGTTGATAAAGATTATTTTCTTCGTCCCGATGCCATACAGCGCGCCGCCCACGATATGCAGTGCACCAAACCATTCAACGACACGCTCAACCGTGCCATAGAATACGCCCGCGAGATGGGATGGTAAAAAATCGTAGTCAACAGAGAACTGATATTAACACATCTTCCGCAACTATCTCAAACAAAAAAAAGCGAGACTAAAAAGTCTCGCTCATTTTTTTCGGTTATAATCACCACGCCAACGAACTACTCTGCAAGAGGAGTTACGCTAACGTATGACTTGCCAGACGACTTCTTGCAGAACTCGACAGTACCGTCAACCAATGCAAAAAGAGTGTGGTCCTTACCCATACCCACGTTGTTACCGGGGTTGTGTACTGTACCTCTCTGACGAACGATGATGTTGCCAGCCTTAGCGAACTGACCACCGAAAAGCTTTACACCGAGTCGCTTGCTCTCTGACTCACGGCCGTTCTTTGAACTACCTACTCCTTTTTTGTGTGCCATTTTCTACTAATTTTTAGGTTATGCAACAATATCCTCCACGAGAATCTGGGTCAAGTACTGACGGTGACCGTTGCACTTCTGATAACCAGTTCTACGCTTCTTCTTGAAGACCAAGACCTTCTCGTCCTTGAGGTGCTTCAAGACTTTACACTTAACTGAGGCGCCTTCTACTACAGGTGCACCTACCTTAACCTGACCGTCGTTGTCTACAAGCAGGACTTTGTCGAAACTCACTGACGACTCTACGTCGTTCTGAAGACGGTGAACATAGAGTTTGCGACCTTTCTCAGCCTTGAACTGCTGACCTGCGATTTCTACTATAACGTACATTTCTTTAATAAAATATAAGTTTTGCCGTAATTCGGCCTGCAAATATACGAAAAATTTTCGCTATGCAACACTTCGGCTCATATTTTTTTCACTTTTTGCGGTTTGGCACATTTTTAGATTGACTTCAACGGCAAACTTGTTACCACAATGCACCGACGCAAGATAATAATATACTCACAGGACTCGTTCACGGCCGAGTTGGTTGCCGCAATAATCGGTTGCACAGACAAGGATATAATACACAGCCACAGCATCGAGCAAACCGAAGAGTTATGCCGAGAGAGAGATGCCGACTTGGTCATCATACTTTCGACTGCGCCCCTGCTCGGTGGCCGTAACATCATAAAACAGTTGCGACGTGAAAGACACAGACCAGAGATTTATGTTATTTCGTGGCGACACGCCGAGCAGGCTATACTGAGTCTGCTTGAGTGTGGCATCGACCAGTATATGACATTCCCAATATGTATGGAACGGCTGAAAGCCAAAATTGCAACAAACGATAGAAAAGAAAGAGAATCTTGAGATATGCTCATTATATATACATATATATTTATAATATTGATAGCGATTCTCGCAACGGTCATTATGACGCAACGCGTAATTAATTCTCGCGACACGGCAATTGACAAAGCGTCACGCTTGAAGAAGTTCTACATCAGGCAAGTGATTAATCGTCTGCAGGATGAGAGTCGCATACCGACGCATATAATCGCGAAATCCCGAGCCGAACGCATAGCACTCTGCGAGGCGATATATTTCGTCCGCAGCCACACCTATGGAATAGACTCATCACTTCTCGAACTCACAATAGACGAAAACCGTTTGGAGAACTTACTCCTTTGTCGCATAAGATACTCCACAGGATATCAGCGTGCACATTGGCTGACGCTGATAGGCTCTATACCTTTGAGCAGCAAAAGCCTACAACAATTAGAGCAACTATCCTACTCGCGCAATCACGCTATACGCATATCGGCCCTAATATCACTAATCACCGCAACTCCTCACACCGCGATACGCCGTATAGCAGCCCTGCCATACAGATTTTCGCCACTCGATATATCACGCATCATATCGCTCTTAAGGCGTGGTATAATACCTATTGCATACGAGCCCTTGCTACAAAGCGGCAACTTTAATTTGCAGATGTTGGGCATAGCCATCGTTCGTAACTTCGGAATAGACATCGCCGACAAACAACTGCACGACATAATCTCATCCTGCAGCGACAAAACCATAGTACACGAGGCTATTCTTACGCTGTCATCTCTGGGCAGACCACTTGGCCGCACCAAAATACGACAACGAATGAACCGTATGAATAGCGACGAAAGAAAGTCGTTTTGCCGATACCTGGCAGCCGAAGGGTATTCGGTGCAGGCCCTGCGCACACTCTTCTCGGAAAAGGAGGTGAATTATGCCGAAACACTTATAAAATCTTACAAACGCGATTTGGTATGCAGACAATACACATAATAATATTATCATTACTAACACTGGCCGTTTGCTACACATTAATTCGTGCTATAAGCATCACACGAGCCGCTGCGGCATACAGGTTTCTTATTGCCAATGCTGCGGGAGGCTGCGAATCATTGGGATTTACAGGCTGCTCGATTATTTGCTATGATGTAAACGATATCGAGCAGATAGAAAATCTGTTACAGACCGAATATAACCGCTATGAGGTATTGGCCGTCATAGATTCCCGCCTCAACCCCGACATCTTTTACACCATTGTAAAACGTTACGGGCTAATCAACGTGAATGCAATCATCAGCAACGAATTACCCGACACGCATATTCGCGCCCTATACCGTTCACGTCAGCGACGCTTTCGCAGGTTAGTGCTAATTGATGAGGCACATACATCGCCATACAATTCGTTAAACTGCGCTACACTTGTCGCAGCCTATGAATATATTATACCGCTGAATGCATCGATGCTTCTGCGCGAACGAGCCATTGAATATGCCGCGATACTGATTTCGGAAAATCATCAGCAATCGATTGCGGTCATACACTCATCTGCCGACCAAGAGTGTTATATCATCAAGCGAGAATACATAATCCGCCACAGAGGATTCTCTGCGACTCTGTTACGCAACATTCCCGCATCACAAATTATCACTACTCCAACACCTCTTATATATTCCGCAAATTCAAAAGAGACTCTTCGATATAAAGTATGGGGTATCGTCTGCGCCGTATTATTGCCTTTGATAATTATTGAATCAATATGGGCTGACGGCTTATTGATTATGGCGACATTGCTGTCTGCCCTACTGATTTTTCTATTAATAAAATACTATACTACGGCAGCAGATTGCACAATCTGTCCAGAAAGGGCAATGTTATGTTACTTTCGGCGCATAAGGCGATTTTTTATGGTAGAAAATTTCTTTTGTGATAAAATTATATGTAACTTTACGAAAGAAACATAAAACTACTAATGCGATGTCTGATAACCAGATTAACAAACATATTAACGAACATATTCTGCCACAATGCTTCAATGCGGCCGTCAAGGCTGGTGCAGCAATAATGAGCATCTACAAGAATCACGATTACGACATCACGCTCAAGAGTGACCACACTCCCATCACCATCGCTGACCGACTGGCTCACAACACAATAAAGGAGCATTTGGGCACAACCCGCATCCCTGTATTGAGCGAAGAGGGACGCGAAATGTTGTACGATGAGCGACGTAATTGGGATTTATTCCTGTTGGTAGACCCGCTTGATGGCACCAAGGAGTTCATCAAGGGCAACAACGAATTTACTGTAAATATCGCCCTACTCTACAACAACGAGTGCGTAGCATCCATCCTCTATGTACCCTACCACTGCAAGATGTATGTAGCGGTCAAGGGGCAAGGTGCATATCTTATTAAAGACATTGTTCCCCAGCCCGAGCCTACATACAAACGCGAGCAAATCGAGCAGTTGATGGAGCGCCTGCCGCTGGCTGGCAATCGCCACGACGGATTCCGTGTTGCCGTTTCACGCTCACACCAAACGCCCGAGACATTCAGCAGAATAGAGGAGATGAAGTCTGCTCACCCCGACTTGGAGATTGTCGAGCAAGGTAGTTCATACAAGTTCTGCCTTTTGGCCGAGGGTGCTATCGATTACTACATCCGCACTACTAACACCTACGAATGGGATACAGCGGCCGGAGAACTAATCCTGGCCGAGGCTGGTGGCACAACAAAATCATACCCCGAAGGCAAGCCCCTGCTCTACAACAAGGAGGATTTGCGCAATCCCTGGTTTGAGGCATATAACCCTGCACACAATTTATAGACATCATAACCGATTCAAGATGAGGCTGTCCAATCGATAATATTGCGACAGCCTTTTTTATCAGAAGTTATACGCAAATGAGTATTTCGAGTAGGAGTATAACGCAGAAATCACCTTGTTAGGCAACTTCTTTGTCGTTTTCAAAAAAAGTATATAACTTTGGCACAAAATATTCAACTCATAAACCGACTTATTATGAAGACATTTCGCTTTACGTTAATTGCGAGTATTATGACATTTACGCTATTTACGCTATGCGGTTGCCAACAGGAGGCTCCGCAGGTAGAGACTTCGACAGAAGATATGCCTTGGGTTGTTGACCGTTTTGACGACATCAAGGTTCTGCGTTACGAAGTTCCAGGATTTGAGAATCTGCCCTTGCAGCAGAAGTTGCTGGTTTACTATTTGGCAGAGGCTGCAAAGTGTGGCCGCGACATTTTGTTCGACCAGAACTTTAAGTACAACTTGACAGTGCGTCGTGCTTTGGAGGATATCTACACCAAATATGAGGGTGACCGCAAGGCTGCAGAGTTCGTAGCATTCGAGAAATACCTCAAGAAGGTTTGGTTTGCAAATGGTATTCACCACCACTACTCTAACGACAAGTTCCGCCCCGAGTTCCCACGCGAGTGGTTTGAGCCATTAGTTGCAAAGTATGCCAAGGAGCGTTTGACTATTGACGAGAAGTTGCTCTGCGACGTTATCTTCGATGAGACACTCTACGCATCACGCCTTAATCAGACTGATGGTGTAGATATGGTTACAGAGTCGGCTTGCAACTACTACGAGGGCGTGACAATGGCCGAGGTTGAGAAGTTCTACGCTGATATGGCAGATGCCAACGACCCAAGACCTATCTCTTACGGATTGAACTCAAAACTCACAAAGGATGAAAAGGGCAATATCATCGAGAAGGTATGGAAGTTAGGCGGAATGTACTCAGAGGCTATCGAGCAGATTATCTTCTGGTTGGAGAAGGCATCATCGGTTGCCGAAGGCTCACAGAAGAGCATCATCGACGCTTTGATTAACTACTATCGTACTGGCGATTTGCGCGAGTTCGACCGCTACAACATCTTGTGGGTAGGTGACAACACATCTAACATTGATTTCGTAAACGGATTTATCGAGGATTACGGTGACCCCCTCGGTCGTAAGGCTTCGTGGGAGGGTATCGTAAACTTTATCGATAGCACCGCTTGCCGCCGTACACAGATTATTACAGAGAACGCTCAGTGGTTTGAGGATAATGCGCCTATCAACCCCGCTTTCCGCAAGAAGGAGGTTAAGGGCGTATCTGCAAAGGTTATTACAGTTGCTATGTTGGGTGGTGACTGCTACCCCGCAACACCTATCGGCATCAACCTGCCCAACGCAGATTGGATTCGCAAGGAGTATGGTTCAAAGTCAGTAACTATCGACAACATCACATACGCTTATGACAAGGCTGCACAGGGCAACGGCTTCAACGAGGAGTTTATGTTGCGTGAGGAGGACAGAGAGCGTATCAAGAAGTACGGTAAGTTGGGTGATGACTTGCATACCGACTTGCACGAGTGCTTGGGCCACGGCTCTGGTCAGTTGGCTCCTGGTGTAAAGGGTGGCGAGTTGAAGAGTTACACCTCTACTTTGGAGGAGACTCGCGCCGACCTCTTCGGATTGTACTATTTGGGCGACGAGAAGATGGTCGAGATTGGTCTTATCCCTTCACTCGACGTTGCAAAGGCACAGTACGCCGACTATATTATGAATGGTATGATGACTCAGTTCTCTCGCATCGAGTTGGGCAAGAACGTTGAGGAGTCACATATGCGTAACCGCAAACTTATTGCAGAGTGGTGCTACGAGAAGGGCAAGAAGGATAACGTCATCGAGTGGGTTAAGCAGGATGGCAAGTCATACATCGTTATAAACGACTTTGATGCTTTGCGCCGTTTGTTCGGTGAGTTGCTCTTCGAGGTACAGCGCATCAAGTCAACAGGCGACTATGAGGCTGGTCGCAAATTGGTAGAGGATTATGCCGTTAAGATTGACCCCGAAATCCACAAGGAGGTATTGGAGCGCTATGGCAAGTTGGGTATCGAGCCCTATAGCGGTTTCGTGAACCCCGACTACGAGCTCGTAGAGCAGGATGGCAAGGTTGTCGATGTTAAGTTTGTCGGCAAATATAATTTCGTTGAGCAGATGATGGAGTACTCTACAAAATACTCATTCCTCCCCTCAATAAACTAAAAAATACAAATCACACATTATAAAAAATGCTCGGCACACCCACGTGACCGAGCATTTTCTATTACTAAGTGTGACTTTTTCGACAACATTTGGTTTTTATTGCGATATTGAATTTTTAATTCCGATATTATTTATAACTTTGCCACAGTTTTTCATAGCATAGTATAACAAATGAAAACAGTTTATACAGTAAACGAACTTAAGCAAGAACTCGCTTCGGTAGATATGAGTGGCGTAGGATTCGTTCCTACGATGGGAGCATTGCACGCTGGCCACCGCTCGTTGGTAGAGTTGGCACGCAAGGAGTGCGAGACGGTTGTCGTAAGTGTATTCGTTAATCCTACTCAGTTTAACGACAAGAATGACCTGAAGCACTACCCTCGCACACCCGAGGCCGATGAGGCTTTGTTGGCGGCAGCGGGTGCTGATATAGTATTTATGCCCTCGGTAGAGGAGATATACCCCGAGCCCGACACTCGCATATTCGACTTTGGTCAGATAGATAAGGTTATGGAGGGTGCTACCCGTCCTGGCCACTTCAATGGTGTAGCGCAGGTTGTAAGCCGTCTGTTCGATATGGTAAATCCTGCAAAGGCATACTTTGGAGAAAAGGATTTTCAGCAGATTGCTGTAATAAAGGCTATGGTTGAGCAGTTAAAGTTGGTGGTTGAGATTGTAGAGTGTCCGATTATTCGCGACGAGGATGGTTTGGCTCTCTCATCACGCAACACCTTGCTCACAAAGGAGCATCGTGCCGCAGCACCACACATCTATGCAACAATCAAGCAATGTGCCGAGAAGATGCAGACGATGACTCCCGCAGAGTTGTGTGCTTGGGTGACGGCAGAGGTTGAAAGCAACCCATTGTTGAAGGTCATCTACTTCCAGGCCGTTGATGCTCTTTCGATGCAACAGGTCGCTGAGTGGAGCGAGAGCGAGCGAGTACAAGGTTGCATAGCCGTACAAGCAGGAGATATAAGACTCATTGATAACGTAAGAATAAAGTAATCGTTATGTTAATAGAGGTACTCAAATCAAAGATTCACCGCGTGAGAGTCACGCAGGCAAACCTCAACTACGTCGGCAGCATCACCATTGACGAAGATTTGATGGATGCCGCAAATATGATTGAGGGCGAAAAGGTGCAGATACTCGACATCAACAATGGCGAGCGCTTCGAGACCTACATCATCAAGGGTGAGCGTGGTAGCGGTTGCATCTGTCTGAATGGTGCAGCAGCCCGCAAAGTTGCCGTGGATGACCTTGTAATCATCGTATCGTATGCGTTGATGGACTTCGAGGAGGCAAAGCAGTTCCGCCCCTCGGTGATATTCCCCGATTCGGCAACCAACCGAATTGTAAAATAGTTTTCCGAAGATGGACACTATATTGGCAATATGCGCCGTATTGTGCGGCATAGTAGGCTTATTGGGAGCCATATTACCCATACTGCCAGGTACGGTGCTCTCATTTGTCGGAATGCTGTGTGCCTATTTCACGACAACATCTGCACTCAGCGAAGGCCAACTTTGGCTTTGGGGTGTTATCTCGGCTATAATCATCATTCTGGATTATATATTGCCCGCATATTTCAGTAAACTCTTTGGAGGGTCAAAAGCAGGCATTTGGGGAGCCACCATAGGTGTCGTAGTCGGGATGTTCACGATGGGCCCGTTGGGCATTATTCTTGGCCCGTTTGTCGGCGCTGTCGCTGGTGAGATGCTCAATCAAAAACAACCTCTTGACAAGGCTATTGTTGTAGGAGCAGGTTCGTTGCTATCGTTTTTCGTAGGCACAGGCATAAAACTCATCGCCGGAGGATTTATGATGTACTACATTTGGGCAGACGTCATTATGCTGATTAAACAGGCGTGGTAAACCCACCCTGCTAGAGATAAAAATCCCGCTTGACTACTAAATCAAGCGGGATTTTATGATTATACTATAAGCGTACTAAAACTGCAAACCATACACATCTTTTAATTCTCTCTCCAACTCTGCAACCGAAGTAAAACGTACGGCCTTCATACCCACATTGCGTGCTCCTATGACATTGTCTGCATTATCATCAACGAATAGCGACTCCTCGGCCTGCAAGTTATAACGCTCAAGCAAACACTTATATATTGCAGCATCGGGCTTCAACAGATGCTCCTCACCCGACACTACCATACCGTCCAATTGCTTAAAGATAGCATATTTATCTTTTACTAACGGGAAAGTCTCCGAAGACCAATTAGTAAGGCCATAGACTCCATAGCCAGCCTCCTTCAAACGTTTTACGATATCGGCCATACCCGCAATCTCGCCACCCATCATCTCAATCCAACGGGTATAATATATCGCAATTGCCTCGCTCCATTCGGGATATTCAGCCTGCAACTCCGCAACACCCTCGGCAAAGGGCTTTCCGCCATCCATCTGGATGTTCCACGAGTAGAGGCAGATGTTATTCAAAAACCACTCGGCCTTCTCTACGCTACCGAAATATTTGTCATAGAGGTGGTGTGGATTCCAATCCACCAGCACCCCACCAAAATCAAAAACGATATTTTTCATTCTGCGAAATTTTATTGCGAAATCTTCATCAAAGCCTCACGATAAGCGTTCAAGATACGAGACTTCGATATAAAGCCCAAATAGCGATTATCTTTATCTACTACGGGCAGCATCCATGTATGATTCTTCTCAAAATGAGGCAATACACTCTGCACCAATTCGTGCTGCAGGATTCTATAGGGCGGCTGCACCATATAATGCGTGATAGAGCGTCCCCAACGCTCACGCTTGAACATATCCTCACGCAAATCATCCAACTGAACGACACCTAACAGATGGCCAAAATTGTCAATCACGGGGAATATATTACGGCGTGCCGATGAGATGATATTGACCACATCGCCCAGCGTGAAGGTCTCCTTCAGGCGTATAAAATCGGTCTCCATCAATTCTTCCAGGCGCATAAACACAAAGGCAGATTGGTCCTTATCGTGAGTCAGCAACTCGCCACGCATACGCAACTGCTTGGTATATATAGAGTCCTTATCCAAACGATAACCTACAGCAAACGATATACAAGCCACTATCATAAGCGGGATGAACAATCCATAGCCGTTAGACAACTCTGCGATAAGGAATATAGAGGTTAGCGGTGCCTTCATAACACCTGCCATAACACCTGCCATACCCACCAAAGTAAACGACACGACCGATATATGCCAATCAAAACAAGCATTACATATCAACGCCAAAGCCGCGCCAACGAATGCTCCGACAAACAATGAGGGGGCAAATGTTCCACCCACACCACCTGCTGCGTTGGTCGTAGCCATCGCGATAACCTTGAAGAACATTATGGCGATAACGTAAACGATGGCCACCCACTCTATATCGCTGAACTTAAAGAACAACGAATTATCGAACAGTGATGCTACCCTACCGTGCATCAATGCCGTCATACCCTCATAACCCTCACCATACAACGGCGGGAAGATAAATATCAGCACACCCAACACAACGCCCGCAAAGGCCCATCGATGATACTGCGTTTTGATACGCTTTACATATGTACCTACGATAGAGTTGACCGACGTAAAATAGTACGACATCGCGCCACAACACACTCCAAGCAATATATACAACGGAATCTGCTTCAAAACGAAAGCATCAGAAGCACTCAACGTAACGGATATTATCGGATCAAAGCCTCGGAACATCAACGCTACAGTAGTCGCCGTAATGGATGAGATTAGCAACGGAATAACCGAAGTGGCAGTAATATCCAGCATTAGAATCTCCAACACAAATACCACTCCCGTAATCGGGGCTTTGAAGATAGCGGCGACGGCAGCACCCGCACCGCAACAGAGCATCAACGTTAGTTCCTTATAATTAAGTTTAGCCAATCGTCCCACATTAGAACCTATGGCGGCTCCCGTCAACACAATCGGGGCCTCAGGACCAACCGAACCACCAAATCCGATGGTAGTAGCACCTCCGACAATAGAGGTCCAGCAGTTATGCGGAGCAATACGCGAATCACGACGTGACATTGCATACAACACGCGCGTCACGCCTTCGGAAATCTCATCCTTAACTATATACTTGACAAACAGAGTTGCCAATATAATACCCATTGCAGGGTAAATCAAATAGAAGAACTGCGCTCTATCAGCAGGAAACCACGTCACCAAAGCCGAGCGCACACCATACAACAATATCTCAAACAGACACGTTCCTGCACCTGCACATACACCCACGACAACAGCCAATACGCCCATCAACTGCGCATTGGTCAATCGTTTGATGCGACTGAGAATCCAGCCCGTAATCTGTTCGCATGTAATCATCACTTTATAAACTTTGTCCGTTATTTAGTTTTTATCGAGCGATTATTTAGCAGCCTTATACATCTCGGCCTGCTGGCGAATAAGTTCAGTATCCTCGAAGTAGTTAATCTTCATCGAGCGGCGTACCATATCGAGAGTCTCTGCAGCCTCGGCACGAGCCACCTCACAACCCTTCTTCAAAGTATCATATACACCCTCGATATCCTGCTCATACTCCTTGCGGCGTGCACGAATAGGCTCCAACATCTCCTGCAAAACTGCATACAAGAACTTCTTAACCTTCACGTCACCCAAACCGCCACGCTGATAGTGCGCCTTCAACTCATCGAGTGAAGCATAGTCGGGCAGATACTGCTCGAAGTGTTCGGGGCGAGAGAATGCGTCGAGATATGTAAACACGCAGTTACCCTCGATTGAACCTGGGTCCTCAATACGAATATGATTCGGGTCGGTGTACATACTCATCACCTTCTTACGCAAATCCTCTGCCGTATCCGACAAATAGATGCAGTTACCGAGCGACTTCGACATCTTGGCCTTACCATCAGTACCAGGCAAGCGCAAGCAAGCAGCATTTGACGGCAACAAGATTTCGGGCTCAACCAACGTCGGGCCATAGATAGAGTTGAACTTATGAACAATCTCGCGAGTCTGCTCAATCATAGGCTCCTGGTCCACACCTGCGGGAACAGTTGTAGCACGGAACGCAGTAATATCCGATGCCTGCGAAATGGGATAAGTATAGAATCCTACGGGAATAGACTTACCAAACTCACGCATCACAATCTCGGTTTTCACGGTCGGGTTACGCTCCAGGCGAGCCACAGTCACCAAATTCATATAATAGAATGCCAACTCGGTGAGTTCGGGAACCATACTCTGGATAAAGATTGTCGACTTAGTGGGGTCGATACCGCACGAGAGGTAATCCAAAGCCACCTCAATAATGTTCTGACGTACCTTTTCGGGGTTGTCGGCGTTATCGGTCAAAGCCTGCGCATCGGCAATCATAATAAATATCTTCTCAAACGCGCCAGAATTCTGCAACTCAACGCGTTGGCGCAATGAACCTACATAGTGGCCCAAATGGAGTTTACCTGTGGGGCGGTCGCCCGTAAGAATGATTTTTCCCATTGTTTTATATTTTAATTTTTAATTCTAACTCTTAAACCGACTCTATCTTTATATCAATCACGACAAAATCGGCAATGTATTAGCGACAAAAATACTAATTTATTAATGAGCATCCAAAAAAGTTTGGCGCTATAATTTTTTTTTATAATTTTGTAAAAGAAAATAAACTTTAACTCGAACTTTCGGAGTATGACAATCATTCAATTACAATACCTCATTGAGGTCGCCAACTGCGGCAGTTTTTCGGCTGCAGCAGAGCATTGTTTCGTCACTCAGCCATCGCTTTCGATGCAGATAAAATCACTCGAAGACGAGTTGGGCGTAGTGCTTTTGGACCGTTCAAAAAAGCCTGTTATCCCTACCGAGGCAGGAGCCGTTGTAATAGCACAAGCACAAGAGACTCTCAAATCGTATAACACTATACGTGAATCAGTTGCAGAACTCAAGGGAGAGACGGCTGGCAAGTTGCGATTGGGTGTAATTCCGACCATTGCGCCCTACTTGTTGCACAAGTTTATACCCGACTTCGTGAAGAGTTATCCGCGCGTAGAGTTGGAGATTCGCGAGATGGTCACAGCAGACATCGTCGAGGCCCTGCGCCGTGACAAGATTGATGCTGCATTGGTAGCCAGCGGCACCTGCGGAGAGGGCATCCTGGAACGCGACCTTTTCAGCGACCGTTTCTTTGCTTACGTCTCACCATCGAATCCGCTTTATGAGCGCTCAAACATACGTATCGAAGATATCGACCTCAAAGATCTCATACTCCTGAGCCGAGGCAATTGTATGCGTGACCAGATTATAGAACTCTGCCAGGCCCGCCGCGACCTGCCGACGCACTACTACTTCGAGTCTGGATCACTCGACACACTGATGCGAATCGTGAACTGCACTTCGTGTATGACCATAATTCCCGAAATGGCTCTGGAATACGTTCCAACGGACCGCAAATCGCAGATTAAGACATTGGCAAAAGGTGCAACATCGCGCCGAATCGCCATTGCTGTACGCCGCACATACGTCAAAAATTCTATCATAAACGCTCTGGAGAAGACCATCATCGAACGTGCAGGCTCATTGCAGAAATTCCTGCACTAAACCCTCCGTCACAGACCAAACAAATGATAATTAATGCGAGGCTAACAAAATATGGCCTCGCATTTTGACATTTTGTGCCAAAGATTGTGCAAACTAACCCGATTAAACGGGGTTTTATTTCCAACTCTCATAAAAAAAATGTATATTTGCCACGTAATATGTATATATGCTAATTATGGAAAAATTAATTGAAACTATAGTAACTGCAATTCAGGACAAGAAGGGTGAGAACATCGTATCATTGGACCTTTCGGGTTTTGACGGGGCCATCTGCTCACATTTCATCATTTGCAATGCCGATTCTACCACTCAGGTAGGTGCTATCGCCGATGGTATCGAGCGTGACGTATTGGAAAAATTGGGCGAGAAGGTTTGGCGCATCGAGGGCCAGCAGAACTCATTCTGGATTGCTATGGACTACCTCGATGTCGTGGTACACATCTTCCAGAGCGAATTGCGTGAATTCTACAAGATAGAGGAGTTGTGGGCCGATGCTCCCATTAAGAAATACGAATACGAACTATAAGAAAACCTATAAATTTTGCCGTTAGACTATTTTTTGTTGCGTCACAGTAAAAAACGGCACGATTTAGGTTTTAACTGATAAGATTGTGAGGGTATAGATTTAATTACCTCACCTGATTTAGTATGACACCAAATAAGAACAAAAACAACAAAAACAAAGGAAACATAAAGGTTATCCGAATCAACGGTATGTGGATTTGGGGAGCCATTATTGCTATCATCATCGGCTACTCATTCTTCTCGAATGGCCCATCACAGCCCGTAGCAGGCGATTGGAATACTGTCGAGAAGATGATTCGCGATGGCGAGGTGGAGAGAATCGAGGTACTCAATAAGAATACCGCCAAAGTATATCTCACCGAGGATGCTATCGCTAAATATCGCGCCGATGAAAATAGCCGTTTCAAGGGCATACCCGAACACGGTGAACAATTGTACTTTACCATTGGTTCTGTTGAAATTCTTGACCGCGACGTTAAGCAAGCCGTAGAGGACGCAGCATTGGAGGGCGTGCAGAGCCCTGTCAGCATAAAGTATCAGAATGAGAATCACAGTTGGAGCGACATAGCGCTTAATCTTTTGCCGTGGCTGTTCCTTATCGGTGTATGGTTCTTCTTCATCCGCAGTATGACTCGTGGTGGTGCAGGCGGCGCTGGTAATATTATGAACGTAGGCAAGGCCCGCGCACAAGTATTCGACAAGGACGACCAGACCAAGAAGCGTGTCACATTCAAGGATGTCGCAGGTTTGGAGGAGGCCAAAGTCGAGATTATGGAGATTGTAGACTTCTTGCGCAAGGCTGATAAATACCGTGAATTGGGTGCCAAGATTCCCAAGGGTGCATTGTTAGTAGGCCCTCCGGGAACAGGTAAGACTCTTTTGGCAAAAGCCGTAGCAGGAGAGGCCAATGTGCCGTTCTTGTCAATCTCGGGTTCCGACTTTGTCGAAATGTTCGTCGGTGTAGGTGCTTCACGTGTCCGCGACCTGTTTGAGCAAGCCAAAGAGAAGGCCCCTTGTATCGTATTCATAGATGAGATTGACGCCATTGGTCGTGCCCGAGGTAAAAACGCTGGTTTCTCGGGCAATGATGAGCGTGAGAATACACTCAACCAATTGCTTACCGAGATGGATGGATTCCAGACCAATGCGGGTGTTATCGTATTGGCCGCTACCAACCGTGTAGATATTTTGGATAAAGCGTTGATGCGCGCAGGACGTTTTGACCGCCAGATTGACGTTGGTCTGCCCGATGTCAAGGAGCGTGAGGCAATCTTCAACGTACACCTTCGCAGCATTAAACTTGAGGACAACATTGACCGCACGTTCTTGGCAAAGCAGACTCCTGGATTCTCAGGCGCAGATATTGCCAACGTATGTAACGAGGCGGCATTGATAGCAGCACGAAATAACAAGAAGAGCGTAACACGCGAAGATTTCATCGCAGCCATCGACCGTATTGTTGGCGGTTTGGAGAAACGCAATAAAACAATGTCGCAGGCTGAGCGACGTGCAACGGCTATCCACGAGGCTGGACACGCTACGGTTATGTGGTTATCGCCCGAATGTGACCCCGTATTGAAGGTTACTATCATTCCGCGTGGCAAGAGCCTTGGAGCGACGTGGTCGGTACCCGATGAGGAGCGAGTTCACGTGACCGATGCTACCCTTTCGGAGCAGTTGGCTGGTATGCTCGGTGGCCGAATTGCCGAAGAGGTTAATTACGGCACACTTGGCGCTGGTGCGTTGAGCGACTTGGAGCGTGCTACGAAGATGACCTATGCTATGGTAGCATACTATGGTATGAGCAAGAAGATTGGCCCGATGAGTTTCTACGACTCTACAGGCTCTCGCGATACGTTCACAAAGCCATACAGCGAGCATACGGCAATCGAAATTGACAATGAGGTACGTCGTATTCTGGAAGAGGCGTACGCACGCGCAAAAGAGATTATCGAAAAGAATAACGACAAGATTAATGAGATGGCCGACCTTCTGCTTGAGAAGGAGACTATCTATGCAGAAGACATAGAGGCTATATTGGGAGAATCGGCACAATCGCTCAAAAACAAGAGTCAAAGCAACGAGCAACCTATTGCAGAGTCGACTACCGATAAGGATAACAACGGCGCAACAATAGAGCCCGAGCCAGCAATAAGCCCTGCAACAAAAGACCTCGTAAACAACCTTTAACCCACTTGAGACCTATGGGAAGTAAAATGAAGAACCTTATAATACGCACAGCCAGCGGAGCCGTTATGCTCGTAGTGTTGTTGGGTGCTATATTGGCATCAAAGTGGAGTTTTATGGCGCTTATGGCTGCAATTGCCGTTGGAGGGATGTGGGAGTTCTACCGCTTCTGCGAAAAGGCTGGTTATCAGCCAATGAAGTGGTTGGGAATCTTTGTCGGCATTACAATTTTTGTTACAAGTTTTGCCGCATCACTCTTCCTGGACACTGAGGTTGATGGTATGGGCGCAATAATATTAATGGTTACATTACCACTGCTTGTCTTGGCAATGCCCATAATGGCAATATGTGAACTATACCGCAAGAGTTCTACTCCGATAGCCAACATAGCAACATCGATTTTAGGTGCTATATACGCAGCATTTCCTATGTCGCTGATGCTGATAATCCCATTATTGCTCGGCAATGGGGTGTGGAATCCGTGGATAGTGATATTCTACGTGTTCATCATTTGGGCCAACGATGTATTTGCCTACCTATTTGGCATTACACTCGGCAAGCACCGCCTATTTGAGCGTATCTCGCCCAAGAAGTCGTGGGAAGGATTCTTCGGAGGATTATTGGGCGCGATGGCTATGGGCTATGCAGCATCAATCGTTGTCGAGGGCAATGCAATAGTATGGATTGGATTGGCATTGGTAGCAGCCATATCTGGCGTGTTCGGAGATTTGATAGAGTCGATGTTCAAGCGCTCGATAGACATAAAGGATTCGGGCAACATCATACCTGGTCACGGTGGATGGTTAGACCGTTTCGACGCGCTGATTATTTCGGCTCCATTTGTATTTGTTTATGCTTGCATATATTGCTTTATAATTTGATATAGAAACCTAAACTAAAACTCAACGATATGAAAATCAATAAGGAGGGTTATAAAATCATCACCACATCGGGTATCATCTGTTTGATATTGTGGTCACTCATCTACTATTTCCAGAGCCACCATTCAGGTATGGGTCTGCTTGTCACATCGGCCGTTATACTTATTGCTTTCTGGTTCTTCATCGTAGCCTTCTTCCGTGAGCCTCGTCGCGTGAAGATTCACGACTCGGACTTGGTATTTTCGCCTTGCGACGGACGTGTTGTAGTTACGGAGGTCGTTTATGAGGATGAGTATATGAAGAAGGATATGTTGCAAATTTCGATTTTTATGTCGGTTACCAACATCCATATGAACTGGTTGCCGGTAAGCGGTGTGGTTGATTACTACAAGTATCACCCTGGACGCTTCCTTATCGCTTGGCACCCCAAGTCATCTACCGAGAATGAGCGTACAACAACCGTTGTCAAGATGGACGACGGCCGTAAGATATTGTTCCGTCAGGTTGCTGGACTTATCGCCCGCCGTATTGTATCGTACATCAAGGTCGGTGACAAGGTGAATCAGAATGATGTATTCGGATTTATCAAGTTCGGTTCGAGAATTGATGTATTGGTTCCGAAGGATAGCGAGTTATTGGTAGAGATTGGCGACCCCGTAGTTGGTTCACAGACACCGCTCGTACGCTTGCAAAAATAATTATAGCAATAGTAAAAGAGGGAGCAGATGACTATCACACCACAAGGCATATTACGTTTTACAGTCGGAGCATTGCTTACGGCTACCGTACTGTTCCTGGTATGGTACTTTAGTTCGGTAGTTATCTACATACTAGTATCGGCCGTATTGGCCATTATGGGCCGACCGTTGGTAAATTGGCTCTCACGCCGACATATCGGCAAATTCCTGATGCCTCGTTGGGCAGCAGCGACGGTAACACTTGTTGCTATAGCGGTTATATTCGTTGCGGTATTCTCGCTTTTTATCCCGCTTATCTTCAGCAAGATTAACGAATTTACACACTTGGACTTTGCGCAGGTATTGGCATCGGTAGAGGAGCCCATAGCACACGCTCAGGCTTACCTACAACGTACGTTTGCGCTTCCCGAGATGCAATTTTCGTTGAGCGAGACTATCATTTCAGCACTCAAGGATTTCATCAATTACAATACGCTAAACAGCACATTTACGTCGATTATAAACATTGCATTATCGACACTCATCAGCGTATTTTCTATCGCATTCATTACATTCTTCTTCCTCAAGGAGGATGGTTTGTTCTACTCGATGGTGACGGCAATGTTCCCCGACCGTTTGCAGGCAAATGTTACACGCGCATTGGATTCAATATCGGTACTGTTGGCTCGTTATTTTACGGGTATATTCACCGAGAGTCTTATTCTTATGGTTATCATATCGACCATTATGATTCTGTTTGGTATGAAGACTGACAACGCCCTGCTTATCGGCTTGATTATGGGTGTAATGAACGTTATTCCATACGCAGGTCCGCTGATGGGTGGCATACTATCGGCATTCATCGGCATAGTTACTCCCATCGAGGGTTATACTGCCATCAGCACGGCTGTCGTAATCTGCGTGACGCTGTTCTGCATAAAGGGCTTTGATGATTTTGTATTGCAGCCCACTATCTATTCCGAGCGAGTAAAGGCACATCCGCTGGAGATATTCCTGGTAATACTCATAGCGGGTTATATGGCAGGAATCCTGGGTATGTTGTTGGCAATACCATCATATACCGTGTTGCGTGTATTGGCCAAAGAGTTCTTCTCGGAGTTCTCGCTTGTAAAGAAGCTCACGCAGAATATCTAACCCCAATAGCAGAAAGCAATATTCGAGTCAGAGATTTATGAAAAAAACTATAAAGGGTAAGGTTATTCACGGAGCGAAGTTGGGCCGACAGTTAGGGTTTCCTACGGCCAATCTTGATGCAAGCAGACTCTCGGAAGTGGATAATGGCGTATATGCTGCTCGGATAAAGGTCGCAGGGCGAAACTACAATGCAATGGCCAACATCGGCACACGCCCCTCGGTAGATGGACACACAAGATTGCTGGAGATACATATATTTAATTATAGAGGCTCACTCTACGGCCGATACGTTAAAATCAATCTACTGAAGAAGATTCGCGACGAACAACGATTCGAATCTATTGAGGCCTTGAAAGAGCAATTACTCCGTGATGCCGAAGAGTGTAAAAGAGAATAAAGAAATATAGAGATGGGCTGTCCAACACGTTTGTTGAGCAGCCCATTTGCTATTAGATAATTGTATTACAGAGAGAGGCGTCGTAAATAGAACAACATATAAAAAACGGCCACAACGGGGCTGTTATACGATTTCACTTATCCTCGGTCTTCTGACCAAATCAACAAGTGTAATGATAACATATACTATGATACTGTATATAGGAGCAATTAGCGCGACCTTCAAGCCACCCATATATACCGAGAAAGGAAACTGGTCGCCATTCTCCTGTATCACTTGTGCGATGTCGCTAATTCCAAGAAGGAAACTTATAATACCAATTGCAATAGCAACCTTCCCCAGACTCTGAACCCACGCGGGGGCTTTCCACGCCGCAAATAATGCACACACCAACGTGAGTGTTATTGCAGCCATACCCCACCAGCCTCCAGCCATAAACGCATCAACGATACTGAATGTATTAGCAGGAGCCTCCATAATAATCGGAGCCGTAGTTGCTCCTTCTGCCACGATGGGTTGCATTACCACATCGGCACTTAAAAAATTCGACAACATAATTTTCTTGCATTAGATTAAACAAAAATTAAACTTTGGATATCCACTGCAAAGATAGAGTCAGATAGAGGTTTTTGAGAAATTTTAAGTCTGTCAAAACCCATTATCAGCGTGTAGAATCCCCATATTGCGACAAAAGAGGGTTTCGGCAAAAGCAATCTATTACGCATAATTGGAGTTTTTTTTATAATTTTACAATCAAAACAACAACTCTGTATGCGATATTTGGCAATTGTAGGATATTGGATTGCAGCAATGTTTATCATTGCTCTTGTTATGGTGAGTTTCGATTACTCGCTCGCGCGTGCTATGTTTCTTGGCTCGCTATATCTGCCTGCACTATTATGTTTACGATTGATGATACCTCAAATAGATTTCAATCGCCCCAAAGAGGCTATCCGAGACACAACGCTTATCATTTCGGGTGTGACAATCCTAACCATACTATTGATGTTAATAGCAAATATCGACTGTTCGATTTATGCGGGTTGCAACGTTCCGTCAACAATAATTAATCCCGCATTTGTCATCATCATCCTTTTCGCCATCGCTATTCCGCAATTCGCATTAGAGCGTTGGTTCGACAAACGCCAGCAACTCCACCCTCAAAGCATAGAGTTTATCTCTGACCGCCGCAAAGTGAAGGTTGTAATGAATGATATTGCCTACGTCGAGAGCAACGATTCGGAGGTATGGATACACCTTGCGAACGAAGATACCTATCGCACGAAAACATCTATTTCACAATGGGTATCAATTTTAGACAATGGCAATTTCACAAGAATACACCGCTCGTATCTCGTAAACAGACTCTATGTTGATAGACTCGATGCAGGTTGCATACATATATCAAATGCCTCTCTGCCAATATCCCGCAAATACAAAGAGAGCGTACAGCAACATTTCGCGCCACTCATTCAGCCCACAATCAATATAGAGGCCACAAAATAAAATAACTCCCGCAATATTTGATTATCGCAGGAGTTATTGCATATCAAACTATTAAATGTGCGCTATCTGCGCTTTCCACCTTTGGCCTTCTCCTGCTGACGCATCATCTCCTCCTGCTGACGCATCAACTCCTCGTAACGAAGTTGGAATTTAGACTTCTTCTTATTCTTCTGCTTGGCTGCATTGCGCTCCATCATTGCGTGAATCTTGTCATCATCCACAAATCGACGGATAGCAGTCATCTGAATCATCGTAATAAGTTGCGACAACAGATAGTAGTAGCACAAGCCCGAAGCATAATCATTAAACCAGAAGAGCATCATCACGGGCATCATATATACCATCATAAACTTCATACCTGCCATCTGAGGTTGAGCCGACTGCTGATTGTATGTAAACATCGAGAATCCAATCATTGCCGCGCCCATCAACAGACAGAACAGACTGACGTGGTCGCCATAGAAGGGGATGGTGAAAGGCAAGTTCAACACGCTATCGTATGACGAAAGGTCGTCGGCCCACAAGAAAGGCTGCGCACGCAACTCGATACTTACGGGGAAGAAGCGGAACAACGCCCACAACAAAGGCAACTGAATCAACATAGGCAAGCAACCTCCCATAGGGTTAATACCCGCCTTTTTGTAGAGATTCATCATCGCCTGCTGCTTCTTCATAGCATCCTCCTCGCGGGGATACTTCTCGTTCAGGGCATCCAACTCGGGCTTAATCACGCGCATCTTGGCTGTCGAGAGATAACTCTTATAGGTCAGCGGGAAGATAAGCAACTTAACCAAAACGGTCAAGATAAGGATGATGACACCGAAACTACTGATATACTTACTCAAGAAGTCAAACACAGGAATCACAACCCAACGATTGAACCAACCAACTAACCAGCCACCGAGCGGAATCAAACGCTCCATAGCAATCTTCTCGCCATCGGGACCAACAACATCCGTCAACACGGCATACTTGTTAGGACCACAGTAGAACGAGAAATTATACTCAGTAGTTTGAGCATTGTAGGGCAAGCCCAAACGTGCAGAATAGTTCTTGATATAGCCCGAATCCTTTGACTCTGTTGTAAAGCCCATATCGGAATATGCAAAGTTGCCGTGAGCAATAAATGCCTGCGAGAAGAACTGCTGGCGGAATGCCACCCAATTAACCTCCGACTGCACCTGCTCAGACTTTGAATCCTCGCTCATACCCAAATCCTCAACCGACTCCTCGCCAGGCAAGCGATATGAGAGAGTAGTGTACATATTCTCGGTTTTGAAACTACGCTCGTTCTGATATGTACGGTTAGCCCACTCGATGCCCAAAGTAGACTGCTGGGCCATAATCGGTGATAGGTTCACCAACTTGACATTAAAGTCGAGCATATAGTCACGCGAAGGGTTCTTCTCATCGTACAATACATACTCATACTGCAAGTATGCACCCTCGGCCACCTGCAACTGCATTACCAATCGCTGAGCATCACCCTCATGGCGCACACCCTCCGAAGAGAATACATACTCCGAAGTATTGACGGGCAGATTATTTAATCCCTGCTTAATGTAGAACGACATATCGAACTTGGCTGTCTCGGGGTCATACAACACCACCTTCTCAGTACGCTCATCTTTCGGGGCAAACTTGGTATACTCATCGAGTGTAATCTTCTTCATCACACCACCCAAAGTCGAGAAGTCAACAGTCAAATAGTCATTCGACATTGTGACCATCTGTGCCTCGGCCTGACGTGCTGCAGCAAGATAATCGCCATAGATGCTCTTCTCTCGCTCCTGCGCTGACTCGACATCACCCTCTGCTGAGGTCTCTGCTTGTGCTTCGGCCTCACTGTTTTCATTTGCTTGAGCAGCAACCTCCTCGGTCTGCACCTGCTCTAAATATTGCTGATATTCTGCTTGTTGTTTGGAACTGTACAACATATAGCCGATAAAAATCAGCGACATAAGTACAACTCCGATAATCGTTTTCTTATCCATCTCTTGGGTTTATACGTTATTACTTCGCGGGTGTAGTCTCCGCCTCACACTTACTTTGATACTCCAACGCCGCCTTTACAAATGCTACAAACAACGGTGCGGGAGTGGATACAGTACTCTTATACTCGGGGCTATACTGCACACATACATACCAGGGGTGATTCTTCAACTCCATCACCTCTACCAAGCCTGTCTCGGGATTAACACCCGTAGCCACCATACCAGCCTCCTCGTATTGTGCCAGATATGCACCATTGAACTCATAGCGATGACGGTGACGCTCTACGATAGACTCTTTGCCATATGCCTCGTAAGCCTTTGAGCCTTGCTTGAGCGAACAAGCATAACCACCCAAACGCATAGTACCGCCCTTCTCGCTAACCTTCTTGACATCCTCCATCAAATCGATTACGGCAGTCTTACACTTAGGCTCCAACTCGCGGCTGTAAGCATCATTAAGGCCCAATACATTACGAGCGAACTCGATAGCAGCAGCCTGCATACCCAAACCGATACCGAATAACGGAATATTATTTTCACGAGCATAACGAACAGCCTCAACCTTACCATCGAAGCCTCTTACACCAGAACCAGGAGCAACAAAGATACCCGATACACCACCCAACTTCTCGGCAGCATTCTCGGCTGTAACCTCCTCAGCGGCTACATACTTAACCTTCACCTTACAGTGATTTACAGCACCTGCGTGGATGAAAGACTCGTTGATTGACTTATAAGCATCGGGCAACTCAGTGTACTTACCCACCAACGCAACCTGTACCTTGTGATTAGGATTCTTAATCTTCTCAACAAACTCGCTCCAAGCCTTCAAATCGGGCTCCTCGCTATCCTCAATACCCAACTTACGCAAGATTACGTCATCCAAATGCTGGTCGTGCATACGCAACGGCACCTCGTAGATTGTAGGCACGTCGATAGACTCAACAACAGCATCGGGAGTCACGTTACAGAACAGAGCCACCTTGCGGCGAACCTCCTCTGCCAGGCTATGCTCGGCACGCAATACCAATACATCGGGCTGAACACCCTCCGACTGCAACTCCTTGACAGAGTGCTGTGTCGGCTTAGTCTTCATCTCGCAAGCAGCAGCCATATAAGGTACCCACGCCAAGTGGATGAGCAACGAATTCTGATAACCCAACTCATTGCGCAACTGACGTACAGACTCGATATAAGGCAATGACTCGATATCGCCTACCGTACCACCAATCTCCGAGATAATAACATCGTACTTCTTGGTTGCACCCAACAACTGAATACGACGCTTAATCTCGTCTGTGATATGGGGAATCACCTGAATAGTCTTACCCAAGAACTCGCCACGACGCTCCTTCTCGAGAATGCTATGATAGATCTTACCCGTTGTAACTGTATTATTCTTCGTTGTAGTAATCGAAGTGAAACGCTCATAGTGGCCCAAATCGAGGTCACACTCTGTACCATCCTCGGTCACATAACTCTCACCGTGCTCATAAGGATTCAAACGACCTGGGTCTGCATTGATATATGGGTCAAACTTCTGTACCGTCACAGAATAACCTCTTGCCTGCAACAGACGTGCTACTGTTGCCGAAATAATTCCTTTGCCTAATGACGACGCTACACCTCCAGTAACGAAGATGTACTTTGGTTTACTAAGTTTCATAATATATCTTCCTAATTAACTATTATTTTCTCTATTCATTGCAACGGTCGGAATCGTAGCCAATACCACAAGTCCGACCCGTTAACATTTTACTCTTGAGTGGGTTACTCCTGATTCTCTGTTACTTCAGCACTATGACTATCTATCAAACGTACCTTTTCGATTGTATCCTGCAACTCGCGCTTTGCCTTGGCTATCTTCTCCTTGATATCGGCAATCATAGCATCTGCATTCTTCGACTTTGAGAAGAATCCGATATTATTCTCCAACAATGCTATATCCTGCTCCATCTGGCGCACCTTGTTATACAAACGCTCACGCTCAGAACGCAGACGCTTGTCACCTGCACCTTTGATATTTTGCAAACGCTCCTTGAAACGGTTCATCGAACGGTTACGCTCTGAGCCTCGCAAAATGCCGAACATTACATCTACAGCCTCCTTATATTTCTTTTGTACCGACTCCTTGTGCTTGATGGGCACATAACCTATCTCGCTCCAACGGCGCTGGAACTCCTTAATCATATCGTATCCGCCCGTCTTGATATCGGCTGTCTTCATCTCCTCAATCAAAGCCAACTTCTTTTGCAAGTTAACCTCATATTCATTCTCGACACCTGCAAAATGCTGCGACTTGCGCTCAAAGAACTTATCACAAGCAGCACGGAAACGCTTCCACACCTGGTCCGAGTAACGACGTGACACAGCGCCAACCTCTTTCCACTTGGCCTGCAATGCAATGAGTTCATCGGTTGCGTGCTTCCAATCATCGCTGTTCTGCAAAGCCTCGGCGGCCTCACAAATCTCATTCTTCAATTGCAGATTGTGTTCCATTTCGGTCTTTACACCTGCATAAAACTCGCGCTTGGCCTCAAAAAAACGGTCACACGCAGCTCGGAAACGCTCATATATACGTGTATTATCCTTCTTGGGGGCAAAGCCAATAGTGCGCCAAACCTTCTGAATCTCCAGCAACTTATCGCTCGCCTTATTCCACTCCTTACGAGAGGTGTAAGGTTGCTCAACCAAAGACTCTGTAGCCTGACACAACTCGGTCTTAAGTTCAAGATTCTTAACCTGCTCCTGCTTGATGGTCTCGAAATACTCCTGATGTTGCTTATTGATTCGGCTCGATGCAGCCTTGAAGCGCTCCCACAAAGACTCCTTATACTCATTAGCCACAGGACCTACCTCACGCCACTCGTCGTGCAACTTCTGCAACTTGTGGAAAGCCTCAACGATAGAGGGCTCAACGGCCAACGCCTCAGCCTGCTCACAAAGAAGCATCTTCTGCTCGTAGTTCTTCTTCAGGTCAAGGTCGCGCAACTCCTTGTTTATCTTGATGAAATTATAGAAATTCTCGACGTGGAGGTTGTATGTCTCCCACAAATCCTTAACCTTGGCCTGTGGAACTACACCCGTATCCTTCCAACGCTGTTGCAACTCACGGAACTTGGCAAATGTATTATTAAGCGTCTCGTCAGAGTTAACCAACTCCTTCAACTCCTCGATAATCGCCAACTTGGTTTTAAGATTCTCCTCCTTATGATTATCCAACTCGGCAATATACTCGTCACGACGACGGCGATACTCCTTGAACAAATCCTTCAATCTAACCTCAAGTGCATCTACAGCAGGTACAAACTCTACATCCTCACCCTGCTCGGCCTCAAATGCCTTGCGGGCAGCATCAACCTCGGCACGATGTTGTTTGTAAAATGCAATCTTTATGGCCTCGACGCTCTTACGCAATGTCTGCACAGGCTCCTGCTCGAGCAACTCAGCAAACATATCGACCAAATCCTGCTTGCTCTTACCAGTCAGATTGTTCTTGTCGACATCCTCCGCATCGCTCTCCTCGGCAATCTCTTCATCGAGAGCCAAGCCAGCCTTCTCGGCATCCAACGCAGCATCCTCTTCAGCAAATGAAGCCTCGACCTCACTTGCCACCACATCAACAACTGACTCTGCGGCAATCTCTTCCGCTTGAGCATCTACAACAGTTACATTTTGCACATCTTCGGCATTGCCGACCAACTCCTCGGGAGTTGCAAGGTTAGAATTTTCAGTAGCCATCACTTTACGTTTTATAAGTTACCTTATACTATTGTATAGAGTTGTGCAAATATAAGCAAATTATCTCGTCTTGCGTAGTTTTTTTGCACGGAATTTTATACATTTGTAGAAAATTTGTTCTAAACATTTGTTTTATGGGATACCGCATACTACTCATAGACGACGAAGATGATATTCTGGAGTTCGTCAAATACAACCTCGAACGTGACGGCTACGAGGTCTTTACGGCATCCAACGGAGCCGAAGGCATCCAGCAGGCACTGAAGGTTAAGCCTCATTTGATTCTGCTTGATATGATGATGCCCGTATTGGATGGCATCGACACTTGTCGTGCCCTCCGTAATTCGCCCGCATTAAAGAATGTGATGATAGTATTCCTCTCTGCCGTAGGCAACGAGGAGACACAACTGCAAGGCTACAATGCAGGGGCAGATGATTACATCAACAAACCCATCAAAATGAATATCTTGCGCAGTCGTGTGCAGGCTATCCTAAAACGTATAACCCTTCCCGAAGATAACGACAAACTACAAATTGACACCGAACACTATCAAGTTCGCAAGGGCGGTGAGACACTTATCCTTCCACGCAAGGAGTTTCAATTATTAACCCTATTATACTCTAATCCTGGCAAATTGTTTACGCGCGAGGAGATATACCAGAGTGTATGGGGCAACAAGGTGATTGTCGGAGACCGTACTATCGATGTCCACATCCGCAAACTACGCCAAAAAATCGGAGACAACCACATTGTTACAGTCAAGGGAATCGGCTATAAATACGAAGAAAACCACACTGAGCAAACAGAAGAATAATCACAATTTTCCATGAAGAAAACTTTATTGTTTGCGGCATTACTTTTGGCCGCAATAGATACTTATGCTCAATCATTTAGCGACTATTTCACCGACCAAACTCTGCGAGTAGATTACATCTTCTCGGGCAATGCATCACAGCAGATGGTAGCGTTGGACGAACTCTCTCTATGCGAAGGTTGGGCAGGTCGCAGAGTTAATCTCGACAAGGTCCCCGTACGCGGCAACGGCGAGATACGCATCATTGAGCCCGAAAGTGGCAAGGCAATCTATCGCCAAACATTTTCAAGTCTATTTCAAGAGTGGTTGGTAACAGATGAAGCCACCCGACTGACAAAGAGTTTTGAGGCTACATTTCTTTTGCCTATGCCGACAAAAGAGGTCGATATAGAGATAACTCTGCTCGACAATGAAGGTCATCTGCAAACATCTATGCGCCACGCAGTTAAGCCCAATGACAAATTAATCAGACAACGCGACAACACCCCCGTAACTCGCCACGAATATCTACTAAAGAGTGGCCCAAGTGAGGAGTGCATAGACGTTGCCATCGTAGCCGAAGGTTATACCGCTAACGAGATGGATTTATTCCTCAAGGATGCCCGCATTGCGTGTGACGAGATTTTCCGTTACGAGCCTTTTGCAAAGCACAAAAGCCGTTTCAACGTGGTGGCGGTTATGCCAGAATCAGCCGATAGTGGAGTCAGCGTTCCGCAGGACAACGAGTGGCGCACGACAGCCATAAATTCTAATTTTATGACCTTTTACTCACCTCGTTATCTTACGACAAACAGCGTTCATCTCATACACGATTGCCTAACGGGAATCGCGTGCGAGCACATCATAATTTTAGCAAACACAGATACTTACGGAGGCGGCGGAATATACAACTCATATACCCTGACCACTGCGCATCATCCGCAGTTCAAGCCCGTCGTTGTTCACGAATTTGGCCATTCGTTCGGTGCTCTGGCTGACGAATATTTCTACGACGAACCCGACCATACAGCTGGCACCTACAAACTCGATTACGAGCCCTGGGAGCAGAACATCACATCACTCGTTGATTTCGATTCAAAATGGGCTGATATGGTAAAAAACAAGCAAGAAATTCCTACCGAGCCAACTGAAAAACGCGAGAAGAACTACACCGTTGGAGTCTATGAGGGTGGAGGTTATATGACCAAGGGAATGTACCGCCCTGCTGTGGTTTGCCGTATGCGTGACAATGAGGCTACACAATTCTGCCCCGTATGCCAACGCGCCATCGAGCGAATTATCATTTACAATACGCAGGAGGGAAAATAGTAAGCCTGGATAACAAAATTTGCTCTTTTTTTAATCTAAACGAAGTGAAAGTAAATATTTTTTCACCTCGTTTCGTTTTCTTAAAGTTTATTTTGTACCTTTGTTTAATTAAACACGAAAATAACAAAAAACAGATAAAACTTAAAATAAACCAATTATGATTGTATTAGTTCTCAACTGCGGCTCTTCTTCAATCAAGTATCAGGTAATTGATATCAACGAGCAGAGCAACGCTTTGTTGGCCAAAGGTCTTGTTGACCGCATCGGCCTTTCTGAGGGTAGCCTTACCCACAAGCCTACAGGCAAAGATAAGTTTGAAAAGGTTATGCCTATCGCTGACCACACTACAGGTATCAGCCTCGTATTGGAGGCTTTGACCGATGCTGAGCACGGTGTTATCGCCGACCTCTCGGAGGTAAAGGCTGTAGGTCATCGCGTGGCTCACGGTGGTGAGTTCTTCTCAAGCAGCGTTGTTGTTGACGAGCAGGCTAAGGAGAATATCCGCTCACTCTTCGAGATTGCCCCCTTGCACAACCCTGCGAATTTGGAGGGTATCCTCTCTATCGACAAGGTATTGCCCGGCATTCCTCAGGTAGCGGTATTCGATACATCGTTCCACCAGACAATCCCTGCTATCAACTATCTTTACGCATTGCCTTATGAGTATTACGAGAAATATCGCGTGCGTAAGTACGGTTTCCACGGTACAAGCCACAAGTATGTAGCAAAGGTGGGTGCCGAGATGGTAGGCCTCGACTTCGAGAACTCAAAGATTGTAACTTGCCACATCGGTAACGGAGGTTCGGTAACTGCCGTATTGAACGGAAAGTCATACGATACATCAATGGGCTTCTCTCCGCTGGATGGTCTTGTGATGGGTACTCGTTGCGGTCAGGTTGATGCCAGCGCAGTAACCTACATCGGTGAGCGCGAGGGTATGAACTACGCAGAGCTCAACTCGATGATGAACAAGAAGTCTGGCGTATTGGGTATGACAGGTCTTTCGAGCGATATGCGTGACATCGACAACGCTTACGATGCTGGTAACGAGAAGGCTATCGTAGCGCGCGATATGTACTACAACCGCGTCAAGAAGTTTGTTGCCGAGTACGCAGCCGAGATGGGTGGTGTTGACCTTGTAATCTTCACAGGCGGTGTAGGCGAGAACTCTGCCGATTTGCGCCGTTGGGTATGCAAGGATATGGAGTTTATGGGTATCGCTATCGACGACAGCATCAACGATGTTACTCGTGGTACAAACACCATCATCTCTACTCCCGACTCAAAGGTCAATGTTGCCGTAATTGCAACTAACGAGGAGTTGGTTATCGCTACCGACACTTACCAATTGGTCAAGAATTTATAATTTACACACAATAAAATTATCTCATACAGATATGATTACACGTTTGGATGAAATCGTAGCGGCTGCCGCTGCGCGAGGCAGAAAGCGTTTGGCTGTTGCTTTCGGACAGGACTCTCACACGATTGAGGCTGTTTACAACGCTTGGCAGGAGGGTTTGGTTGAGGCTACACTCTTCGGTGACAAGGCTACCATCGAGAAGGTATGCGCTGAACTCAACATCGACCACAACATCTTCAATATCGTAAACGAGGCAAGCGACGTAACTTGCGTTAAATTGGCTGTACAGGCTGTTGTTAACGGTCAGGCTGATGTTTTGATGAAGGGTTTGGTATCTACCGACAAGTATATGCGTGGCATCCTTAACAAGGAGGCTGGTTTGTTCCCCCCGAAGGGCGTATTGAGCCACGTTGCTGTATTGGAGATTCCTGGCTTTGATAAGTTGCTCTCTATCTCGGATATCGCAGTTATTCCCGCTCCCGATTTCAAGCAGAAGCAGAAACTTATCGGCTATTTGGCTTCTACTGCAAAGGTTTTGGGCGTAGAGACTCCCAAAATTGCTTGCATCACTGCATCGGAGCAGGTATTACCCGCCGTTCCTTCATCAACTGAGGGTGCTATCTTGGCAAAGATGGGCGACCGTGGTCAGTTGGGCAAGGTTATCGTTGACGGTCCTCTTTCATTGGACGTTGCACTCTACAAGGAGGTTGCCGAGCACAAGAAGGTTACAGGCTCAAGCGTAGCAGGTGACCCCGACTGCTTGCTCTTCCCCAACATCGAGTCAGCAAACGTATTCTTCAAGGCTGTAACACATATGGCTGGAGCAGAGTTGGCTGCTATGGTTATGGGTACAAAGGTTCCCTGCGTACTCACATCACGCGGTGATTCAGCACTCTCGAAGAAGTACTCTATCGCATTGGCTTGCTTGGCAGCACGCTAATCGACAATCGACATTCACATACCCTCTCGGCCTAACGTGCCGAGAGGGATTTTTTAGATTATCACTATGAAGAAATTCCTGATTCTCAACGGCCCTAACCTCAATCTGCAGGGCAAACGCGATGTAGAGATTTACGGCACAACGACATTCGAGGAGTACACCTCACAACTCAAAGAGCGTTATGCTGATAAAGCCGATATAGACTATTTTCAGTCGAACATCGAAGGTGAACTAATCAACGCCATCCACCAGAGCGTGGGCTGCTACGACGGCATCATACTAAACGCTGGTGGTTATACTCACACATCGGTTGCCATACGCGATGCCATTGCGGCTGTTTCGACTCCTGTAGTAGAGGTACATATCTCATCAATATTGGCCCGCGAGGAGTTTCGTCACATCTCGATGATTGCTCCCGTAGCCAAAGGTTCGATTATGGGCTTTGGTCTGGATTCATATCGACTGGGCATTGAGTCTCTGCTCGATTAGGACATCTTCTTCAGCAATTTTTGTATGGCGGAGAGTACACAATTAACCAACAATGTAACGTCGGGCGTTGCGTGGAGCGTAGCCGAGAAAATCGGCTCGGCCTTGTTGCAAGCCGTCGTGAGCATTGTGGTTGCCAACGCTATTATGCCTATGGATATGGGCATAATGGCTGTACTGACCGTCTTCACCACATTGGCACAGGTTGTTGTCGATAGCGGTTTTTCCCAGACACTGATTCGCAAAGCCGCACCTACTGCGGAGGAGTATCGTGCAATATTTCGTTTCAATATACTCTCTTCGCTCATCTTATACGCTCTTTTGAGCATTGCATCACCTGCCATTGCTCGTTATTACGGCTGGCCATTGCTGGCAACTGTCGCACCCGTACTCTTTCTGCTACTACCACTCAATGCATTGTGCGTAATACAGAACACGATAATGGTGCGAGAATTCCGCTTTGCACAGTTATCTACCATCACATTTGCATCTTCACTCATTAGTGGCATTATAGCAATTACGATGGCCCTAACGGGTTTCGGCATCTGGAGTCTTGTTGGCCAGCGAGTAAGTATGATGGCAGCCAAGGCCGCAATGCTGTGGTGGAAGAGTAATTGGCGACCCCGCTCGGCACAGAGGGCATCATCACTTCGCGAAATGGCTCCTTATAGCCTGCGACTGATGACTACCGACATCATAAACTCTCTCTATAACAATATTGCGCAACTCTTTATCGGCAACATCTATTCGGGTAGCGTGCTTGGCTACTTCAATCAGGCACAGAAGTTAAAAGATATGCCCGTAAACTCTACTATGCAATCGGTGCAAAGCGTAACATTCCCTGCTCTATCAAAGATTGGAGATAACGACGTAAAATTCTCGGAAGGATACAGACGAGTTGTGATGCTTACGGCATTCATAATGTTCCCAATAATGGCAGGGCTTATCGCTACGGCAGAGGATATCTACACACTTCTGCTAAAACCGCGCTGGCATCCTGCAATACCCTATTTCCGCATACTATGCATAGCAGGATTCTTCTATCCTATCGCAGTGGTAGCCTACAACATATTAAAGGTCAAAAGTAACGGAAGTATAATTCTACGATTAGAGATTGTCAAGAAGTTGATAATGACCGTTATTTTGGTTGTCACTATACCCCGCAGCGTGACTGCTATTGCGTGGGGTTTGGTCGTGGCGGCCGCAGTCGAGATGATACTCAATTTCGTTTCCACCTTGCGTTATACAACATTTTCGGTACTACAATTTATGCGAACGATGTTGCCTATCGTCGTCATTACAGCACTAATGTATGCGCTAATAATTGTCGAGGCCAACTACATAGCCTCGTGGCACGTTGCACTGCGCCTAATCGTAAAGATTCTAACAGGTATATTAGCATACACATCGCTTGCCTACATAGCACGCTCTGAAGCATTCAACGAAGCGATATCTATTGTCAAAGGATTATTAAACAAAGGGAAACGTCCTTAGAAATGGGTAAATCCGCGCCACTGCGGAGTGATTCTCTCTCCCTTATTTAGCCATATTATTTCGGGCTGTACCGATTCTATGATTCTACCTATACGATATGGTCGATAGCCAAATTGCGCTTCAAAATCGTGCTCAAAATCTTCCACCATATCACTCTCTACGGTAAATAGCAACTTATAGTCTTCGCCACCGCATACAGCACTCTCCACATCACCATCTACGGCAGGAATCTGCCCCACAATTATCTCTGCAGCACATTGCGATGCACGCAATATATGGCATAAATCTGAAGCCAGACCATCCGATAAATCCATCATAGCGTGTACCTCCTTGCGTGCACCCATCCACGCACCCTCGGCACATTGCGCTACGGGCAGACGATGCTGCTCGGCATAGGGGGTATCATATTTTTGTGAAAGAATATCTTTTAGACCAATAGCCGAAGCCCCCAAACGTCCTCCAACATATATTGCATCGCCCACTCGGGCTGCCGAACGACGCTTCACATTAGACAACGGGCCACGACCTATCGCTACAACATTTATTACGATTTTATCCTCGGACGCCGTAGTATCACCACCCACAAGAGCAATGCCCTGCTCTTTGGACAAAGAATGATATCCTGCAATGAACTCCTTAGCCCACTCCTCGCCTGCATCTTTGGGCAGAGCCACCGACAACAATGTCGCCACAGCCGGCAAGCCCATAGCGGCCACATCGCTCAAATTGACAGCCAACGCTTTGCGTCCCAACTCCCGGGCAGAGGTTGCATCACGCAGAAAATGTACTCCCTCAACGAGCATATCGGTTGTGATGGCCAAAGCCTCATCACCACCTATGGGCAACACCGTGCAGTCATCGCCTATCGCCTCCCAACCTTGATGGTCGGCATCGGCAAACAGACGTGCAATATGCTCTATGAGTCCAAACTCCGACACGACACTTCAATCTATTTCATCAACTCGGCCTCGGCCTGCTGCACCGCAGAGTAGTCAAACATATTACGCTCGAACTTGGCCTTGATGTTATCCAAGCACAGGTTGCCGATACTACCCTCGTGAGTATGGTTAAGTTCACGGCCATCGTGCTGATAAGTGCCATTCTGCACACTCATACCAACCTCACGATATGCATCACGGAAGGGAACACCCTTCGCCACTGCATCATTTACATCCTCAACGGTAAAGAGGTATTTATAGATATCATCAACCAAGATATCGCGGTTAATCCACATCTGCTCCAGACCAGCAGCAGCCATACGCAATACATCGGCAATCTCCTTGAATGCTGGCACATAAATCTCCTTGGTGAGTTGCATATCACGGAAGTAACCAGCGGGGAGATTAGTCATCGTCAAGGTAATCTCCATTGGCAGAGCCTGCAGACGGTTACACTTGGCACGAATCAACTCAAAGATATCGGGATTCTTCTTGTGGGGCATAATGCTTGAGCCTGTGGTAAAGGCATCAGGCAACTTAACAAAGCCGAAGTTGGCGCACGAATAGAGACACACATCCTGTGCCAAGCGACCTACTGTAGCAGCAATGGCTGCTATGGCTGTAAGAACAGTGCGCTCGGTCTTACCGCGCTGCATCTGCGCATACATCGAGTTGTAGGCCAAATCGTTGAAACCCAACAACTGTGTGGTCATAGTACGATTCAACGGCACCGAAGAGCCATATCCCGCTCCCGAGCCTAAAGGATTGGTATTAACCAACTTATAGGCCGCATCTACGAGCAACAAATCGTCAGACAACGCCTCGGCATAGGCGCTTAACCACATTCCGAACGACGATGGCATAGCCACCTGCATATGCGTATAACCTGGCATCAACACATCCTTCAACTCGTCGGCACGCTGCATCAACACATCAAACAGCGACTTCACGCCCGCCTGCAACTCGATAAGAGCCGCACGCGAGAAGAGTTTCAAATCGACCATCACCTGGTCGTTACGCGAGCGACCTGTATGGATACGCTTACCCGCATCACCACACTTCTCTGTCAAGATGAACTCCACCTGCGAATGGACATCCTCGACACCATCGTCGATGGTGAATTCGCCACGCTGCACCGAAGCATAAATCTCCTTCAGGCCCTGCTCCAACGCCGTCTTGTCTGCATCCGAAAGCAAACCTATCGAATTCAACATCTTCATATGAGCCATATTGCCAAGCACATCCGCCTCGGCCAAGTAGAGGTCCAACTCTCTATCGCGACCTACGGTAAACTCCTCGACAAATGCATCGGTCGAGTATCCTTTATCCCACAGTTTCATTTTATCTTGTTATTTTTCTATAATCAAATTATCCAAAACCTTTTCGTAAATCTCTATCGCCTCACCAATCTCATCGAGCAAAATATATTCATCGGCTGTATGCGAACGTGCACTATCGCCAGGGCCCAACTTCAGCGTCGGGAATGGCATAACGGCCTGATTTGACATCGTAGGCGAGCCGAAAGGCACCTTACCCATATCGACTAATCGCTTGACGGCTGGATGGGCAACATCTATAGCCGAAGAGTTTAAGTGCGTCGAACGGGGTGTAACTTCACATTTAACCTCACGGCGTATAAGTTCCAGCAACTCCTCATTCTGATAGCACTCATTTACCCTGATATCGACAATAAAACGGCACACATCTGGCACTACATTGTGCTGCGTGCCCGCCTCTATGCCTGTAACGCTCATCTTGACAGCACCAAGCAGGGGCGACACTCGCTCCATACAATGCTCCCTGAACCAATTAATATCGGGCAGCGCCTCGTAAATGGCATTCACACCCTCCTCGCGGGCAGCGTGGCCTGATTTACCTCGAGCAACACAATCCAAGACCATCAAACCCTTCTCAGCAATGGCTGGTTGCAACGACGTAGGCTCTCCCACAATGGCGAAATCCACATCGCCCAACTCCGACAATACTGCCCTCACGCCATTTATGCCCGTCACCTCCTCCTCGGCAGATGCCAACAGGATGAGATTGTAGGGTTGCTCTCGCTTGGCAAGACGGCAAAAAGCCGTTATCATCGCGACCAGACTACCACCCGTATCGTTGCTACCCAATCCATACAGATAGCCATCCTCTATGCTAGGCTCAAAGGGATTGCGTTGCCACGATGCGTTTGGCTTGACGGTATCTATATGGGCATCGAGCAAAATTGTAGGCAGCAGAGGATTATGCTCACGCGCCTCTGCCCATACGTTATTTAATTTTCGGTGAGTCACAAAGCCCAACGACGACAACTCCGCCTCGACCACATCGGCCGCGGCACTCTCCTCTCGGCTAACCGAAGGGGTGGCAATCAATCGTTGCAGTAACTCTATGGCTCTATCCAAAGACATAACATTCGACTATTTTACGACCAACGTACCTCCCGAGAGGTTATTGGGCGAAGTAATACGCACCGAATCAACACCCGACTCGATGGTCTTATAGGCATTATCAATCTTGGGAATCATTCCCGAATATATCTTCTCATCAGCACGCAGTTGCGAATAGAGCGCAGGGGTGATGGTCTCAATGAGTGACGACTCGTCATTAACATCGAGCAAAACGCCCGCCTTATCCAACGTAAAGACCAACTCCACGTCGTACTTCTCAGCCAAGCCCATAGCGACAGCCGAAGCCACGCTGTCGGCATTGGTATTGAGTAACTCGCCCTGTTCCGACATAGTAATAGGTGACACTACGGGTGTAACTCCCGCATCGAGCAACATAGCCAACACCTTGCCATCAGCCTTATCGACATCGCCCACAAAGCCCCAATCAATATCCTTAACGGGGCGACGGCGCGACTTGACAACAGCCATATCGCAACCCGACAGACCGCAAGCGTTCACGCCACGTGCCTGCAAGGCCGCCACGACACGTTTATTGGCCAAACCTGCGTAGGCCATAACCGCAATATCCAATGTAGCGGCATCGGTAATGCGACGGCCTTCGTGCATCTTAACCTCCACACCCAACTTCTCGGCAAGGTGAGAGCCCATCACACCACCGCCGTGCACCAGCACAAACGGATAATCCAACTTCGCAAGCGAATCGCACAGAGGTTGCAACACTGCATCGTCTTCGATTAACTTACCGCCTATCTTTATAACTTTAATCTTCATTTTTATATTGGCTCTATTGTTCTATCACCACTTTCGTAGCAAAAACTACATTCCCATCTCCTGGGCCGTAGCACGGAACGCCTCGATGAATCTCTCGACCTCCTTGTCGCCAATCATCAACGGTGGCAACAGACGCAACGTATATTTACCTGTAAGGCCCGTCATAATATGGTACTTCTCACGCAACACCTTGCGGAAGTCAGCCTGCGGAACACTCAAGTCGATACCGATAATCAAACCTCGGCCACGAATATCCTCCACGCCACTTACGCCCTTGATGCCCTGAATAATCTTTTCGCCCATCACGCGAGCATTCTCGACCAAATCCTCGGCCTTGACCACGTCGGCCACCGCAATAGCCGCAGCACAAGCCAAATGGCTACCACCGAATGTAGTGCCCAACATACCCTTCTTGGCTGGTATAGAAGGTGAAATCATCACTGCACCTACGGGGAAACCGTTGGCGATACCCTTTGCCAAAGTGATTATATCGGCCTTGACGCCCGACCACTGATGCGAGAAGAACTTACCGCTACGACCATATCCAGCCTGAATCTCATCGCAGATAAGTATAGTACCCGTAGCGTCACACGCCTCACGCGCGGCCATCAAGAACTCATCCGACGCCACCTGGATACCGCCTACGCCTTGAATAGGTTCGATGATAACGGCAGCATATTCGCCCTTATTCAACTCCTCACGCAAAGCCTCGACGTCGTTCAACTCTACAAACGAAATCTTATCTGACTTATTGACAGGAGCCTGAATCGCAGGGTTATCGGTAACTGTTACCGCAAGGCTCGTGCGTCCGTGAAACGCTGCCTTCATAGCCAGCACACGCTCTCTACCCGTAGTAAAAGATGCCAACTTCAAGGCATTCTCATTAGCCTCGGCACCGCTATTACACAAGAAGAGGCTATAATCTGCATAGCCTGACAACTCGCCCAACTTCTCGGCCAACTCCACCTGCAGAGAGTTGATAACAGCATTGGAGTAGAAACCTATTTTTGAAAGTTGCTCAGAAATCTTCTCTACATAGTGTGGATGGGTATGGCCAATAGAGATTACGGCGTGACCGCCATAGAAATCGAGATACTCCTGACCATTCTTATCCCACAAATATGCTCCTTGAGCCTTCACAGGCTCCATATCGAGCAACGAATATACATCAAAAAGATTCATCGTTAAATCCTTATAAAATCGCCACCTACTGGGCAATGATTAAAAATAATTGGCCTTAAGACGCAAGCCCGTCATCTCGTCGAGCCCGAACATAAGGTTCATATTCTGCACCGCCTGACCCGATGCTCCCTTCATCATATTATCCACTACCGAGGTAATAAGCAACTTGCGGCCACTCTTCTGCAACGAGAGGAAGCAATAGTTGGTATTGACCACCTGCTTCATATATACAGGCTTATCGCTCACACATACAAACGGATGCTCGGCATAATACTTCTTAAAAATCTCGGTAATCTGCTCCAAAGACTCATCCAAGCGTACAACCACGTCACTCATAATACCGCGTGTGTGGCAACCTCTGACGGGAACAAACGCTATATCGGTATCCTCGGCTGCACCAGCCGCCACGATAGTCTCACCTATCTCACCCAAGTGCTGATGAGTAAAGACTTTGTAGTTCGACAAGTTGGCACTACGATTACTGAAGTGAGTATCGGGCGTAGGCTTCTGACCTGCTCCTGTAGAGCCTGTAATACCTGTAACCGTTACATCTTGAGGCAGGATACCTGCCGCAGCCAAAGGCAACAAAGCGAGGTTAATCGAAGTTGCAAAGCAACCAGGGTTGGCAACACAACGAGCACCGCGAATCTGCTCACGATTCAACTCGGGAGCACCATACACGAACTCGCCCGCATCGGCCTTCAAACGGAAGTCGTTGCTCATATCGATAATTTTGACACTCTCGGGAACTACATTCTCCGAAAGGAACTTTGCCGAGTTACCGTGGCCCATACATACAAACAGCACGTCGATATCCTCGAAGTTGATATCACTGAAGCACAAATCGCTATAGAGCAAATCGCTATGAACAGAGTGGATAGGCTCGCCCTTGTGCGACTCACTCTGGATATACTTAATCTCGGCTGAAGGGTGGTTAATCAGCACCCTCAACAACTCGCCCGCCACATAGCCAGCACCACCTGCTATACCTACCTTAATCATTACTCTTCGTCGGGATTAACAGCATGATAAATCTTCAAAGGCATTGATGCAATCTTTGTAAAGCCCTTAACGTCGTCGGCTGTCCACGCATTATTCATCTCACCATACTCGGCAAACTTGGCATTCATCAAGTCGTGCTCTGACTCGATACCCACCAATGTGAATGTGTAGGGACGCAAGGTGATGAATACCTTACCCGAAACATTACGCTGGCTGTTATCCAAGAAACTCTCGATGTCACGCATAACGGGCTCTGAATACATAGCCTCGTGCATAAACATACCGTACCAAGTACCCAACTGGTCCTTCCAATACTGCTGCCACTTGGTCAAAGTGTGCTTCTCCAAGAGTTCGTGAGCCTTGATGATAAGCATAGGAGCCGCAGCCTCAAAACCTACACGGCCCTTGATACCAACGATAGTATCGCCAACGTGAGTATCACGACCAATAGCCCAAGCCGAGCCGATAGCCTCCAACTTATTGATAGCAGCAACACCACTTACAGCCTCACCATTGACACCAACAACTTCTCCGCACTTGAACTCAATCTCCAAAGACTCCTCGCCCTGCTTCTGCAACTGCGAAGGATATGCCTTCTCGGGGAGATTAGTAGCCGAGCAGAGAGTCTCCTTGCCGCCTACTGATGTACCCCAAACGCCCTTATTGATAGAGTACTCCATCTTCGTGAAGTCGGCCTCAAAGCCGTTCTCCTTCAAATAGTTAATCTCGTATTCACGAGTGAGTTTCATATCGCGTGTCGGGGTGATAATCTCCACCTGCGGAGCAAACACCTCGAATGTAAGGTCAAAACGAACCTGGTCGTTACCAGCGCCTGTAGAGCCGTGAGCAATAGCATCAGCACCGATAGAGTTTGCATAGGCCACGATAGCCAACGCCTGGAAAGTACGCTCTGAACTTACCGAGATGGGATATGTCTTGTTACGCAACACATTACCCATAACCATATACTTGATACACTTTGAGTAATAGTCGCCCGTAACGTCAAGATTGACGTGCTCCTTGGCACCCAACTGATAGGCACGCTCCTCGACAGCCTTCAACTCCTCTGCTGAGAAGCCACCTGTATTTGCGAGCGCGGTATATACTTCATAACCCAACTCCTTGGTCAGATATTTCACACAAAACGAGGTATCCAAACCTCCACTATAAGCCAATACTACTTTTTTCATCTTTTATCTCTTTTTTATTTTTTACAAAACCATTCTACCGATGTACTATTTACCGAACAGGCGGCTCCAGAATGAGCCACTCTTCTTTTTAGCCTCGGCAGCAGCAGCATCTTCGGCAGCCTTCTTCTTTGCGACCTTCTCGGGGTCATAAATCATACCTGTACACAGACACTTGGTCATATTGGTACGCTGCAACACATCGTAATTGACACACGATTGGCAACCACGCCAGAACTGCTCATCATCGGTCAACTTGGCAAAGGTCACGGGCTCGTAACCCAGGTCGGTGTTGATACGCATAACAGCCTCGCCTGTAGTCAAACCAAACAACTTCGCATTGGGGAAACGCTTGCGCGAGAGGTCAAAAGCGGCCTGCTTGATTCGCTTAGCAACACCCATACCGCGATACTGCGGACGAACAATCAAACCCGAGTTGGCAACAAACTCATCGTGTCCCCACGACTCGATGTAGCAGAAGCCCACAAACTCGTCACGATTTACGGCTATGATAGCCTTACCTGAATTTATTTTATCGGCGATATATTCGTCGGTACGACGGGCGATACCCGTTCCACGCTGCTTGGCCGCCTCATCGATGGCGTCGTTAATCTGGGTTACAAAACCCAAATGCGCCTCGTTTGCGACCATTACATCAATCTTCATTACTTAAGTATTTTATTTATTTTTATTATAATTTTCATTTTGGACTGCAAAGATTGCATATTAATCCGCAATATGCAAATTATTCCTACCCTATATTTATATATAAAAGAAAATATCCGCATAATTGCATAAATCGAGAATATCTATGCAGTATTATATGCGCCATTGCACACATCTCTGCACAGCCGATTTATTATCCATTTTGCATATTTTAGGATAAAAACTCCAAAAATAAATTGTTTTCTACATTTTTTCGCGTTATATTTGTATAAATATGCAACGACCTAAAACACATAAACTAAATACCAAAAACTAACTAATCAAGATGAATCAAAAAACACAACGTTTTGCTACAATTCGCAAAATCATACGCAACGAACTCATCTCATCGCAGGAGGAGTTAATTGCACGCCTGCGCGAATGTGGTGTAGAGATTACCCAGAGTACACTCTCGCGCGATTTGAAATATATGAACGTAGCAAAAGTTCCGCACAAGGAGAAGGGTTACATATATGTGCTTCCTAATACCGTGCAACACGACGCCAACGTATCGTCAAACATCTCAGACAACATCACAAGCCTCACATTCTCAGGCAATTTGGGAGTTCTAAAAACCAAATCGGGTTATGCAAGTGCCATATCGGTCCCGATTGACAACCTCGACAGTCCCGACATCCTGGGCACCATTGCAGGTGACAACACCGTACTACTCATTCTGCGTGAGGATGCCAACCGCAGCCACATCATCGAGTCTCTTGTACGCATATTTCCGATGATGAGCAACATATTGTAAAGACTCTAAAAGACGCAAAACAAGCAGGGCGGCCAACTAAGATTGACCGCCCTGCATATTTATTCTTCCAAAATTATCATATTTAGATACGGCGACTGCCAAAACCACTCATCGTCGCATACACGCAGATGTCTCCAATTAATTGAACTCGATTGTGAATTGATTTCATCATAGGGCATCAGTGCGATATAACGATAGGTCTGCCCCTCTTTAACTGTCTCGGCGTCAAAGCAAGCATAATCCATACAAATCAAGTAGTAGAGATTCTTGGCCATATAGCGGTCGAGATAATACTCTTTGTTCGTCTTTTGACGGTTGTTCCAGTTCGCATCCTCGTTGAGTTGCAACGGCTGGTCGTTACGCAGACGCTCACGCACTTCGGCGATTGAGAGCATTACTCCGTTTTCATCCATAACATAGGCCTCGTGAGTCGGGTCCACCCATAGCCATTTGTTCAACGTGTTGCTATACACGGTAGTTATAACGTGGCAATCAATAATATAGTCGCGCGGTATACAAGTAACAGATCTTGCCTTAAAACCCATAGCCAAATACACCTCTGTCAGCATCTGCGCCATCATACGGCAATTTAGACCACGATTCTCCTTCTGGCAAAGTTCAATCATTGCGATTGTATTCTTAACCTCTGGATTCATTGATGAGCCATCGTGCCGCACAACATTATGTACCCAGTGCAACAGATTCTTAATCTTCGAAATCTCATCGCCAGCCCCCGCTACGCTATCCAAATTGAATTTTTCACGCAAGCGCACTAAGTCGGGATTATTGGGCGACATATAACGAAACTTCATTCCTACGGGCAATGTCCCACGATAATACCCTTTGGCATCTTTGAGTTTCTGCTTATAATCGCCCCACTTCTCCAAACGCTCCATACAAGCCTTGAAGCGCGGCTCATTGCGTATAGCATCAAGGTCGCTGTCGTTTATAATTCGTTGCACATCTAGCAACTCAAGTTCTTCAGTGGCGCGATTGGTAAAGTACTCAAAGGTCTTGAGGGCCTCCTTTTTATCACCAACAAGCGAGAGATAACAGGTGTAATTGTAATAGAAATTAAGATTCAAGTCTGTACCCTGTGAAAATTCCATACGTTCAGACTCGGGTTGCGCCATAAAAATCTTGTGATATTGTTTACGGTTAGCGACAACCGCTTTCCATTGACGTTTTTCGCGAAGTTCACTAAACTCCTTATCGAGTTGTTCGAGTTGTTGCTGCCACTCGGGAGTCTGCGCATAGATAGAGATTGTGGCCATTAATGCAATGGCTAGCATAAAAAGTTTTTTCATAATAGTTTGAGTTTTTTATTTAATAAATTATATATAACGAGTCTGCCCACCCGTCATAAACGGGTGCACGCGAAACAGCATAGCATAGCCAAATAGGCTGATTAATAACCTATTAGCAATTTAGGGGGGGGGTAAAATCGGAGATGAAAATAGATGCGATTTGCGCGTAGCACAATGCAACAGAAAGTAGCAATAAAGATAATTGTTTCATAGTCTTTTTTATTATGTAATTGTAGTAATTGAGTTAATCGTAATGCAAATATACAAAACTTTTGCTACTATGCAAAACAAAGTACCGAAAAGTTGAATAAAATTACATTTTTTCGAGAATATTTAGTTTAGAGTTCTGACATTGCGAGGAGAACATTGATTATTTCTCGCCTATTTTTCAGTGGGTATCAGAAAATTCTCCCTCTAAGTTAGAGGGAGTACCCGTTAGGAGGGAGTCTGTTTCTGGGAAATAACCAATACCCTAATTACACACTCCTCCGTCACTCGCAAGCGAGTGCCACCTCCTCTAACTTAGAGGAGGAATTTTTACTATGTTTCTTAGTAATGACAGATACAATAGTAGAATTTAATATCTCGTAATAAAGTATTGGCGAGATAGATTATTGATGCTCTCGGCAACCAATATCGCCATATTCTGAATCTATAGATGGGTCATCGAGATATCTAATCCTCCATTATATAGATATACTCGTTAGGGCGTTGCATATGGAATTTTTCGCGGGCATACTGCTCCAGATATTCGTCATACTGCAAACGCGAGAGCATAGTGCTATCCTCGGCAATACGCTCCCTGAAATGGTCACGCTGCTCCTCAAGGCGTGCTATGCGATGATGAACTTTAACTACGGTAATCAGATTACGCACAGTAAGTACGGCCGTATATATAAATATAACGACCGTCACTCCGCGCCATATCCATTTACTGAGGTTTTTCATCTATCGTTTAACTCATTATATTATAATGTCATTGCGAGGAGGACTTTAGTCCGACGTGGCAATCTCCTGCGTTAAGGTATGTAGGGGGATTACCGCAGTCGCTACGCTCCTTCATAATGACAAGTGCATTACAACACAAAATGTTAGATTATCGAAAAATTAAGGAATCTTCATAAACTTATGCGTCTGTGTCGATATACACCACTTGGGATTCTGCTTGGCATACTCCACAATGGAGGGCATAATAGTCTCAAAGACACTCCATTCGGGTTGCAGGTACAATCGGCAATAGCGCCCTACCCTACGGGCATTCTCCTCGGCCCACGCAAAGTCCTCCTCGCTACTGATAATCACCTTCAACTCGTGCGCACGACCAAACGCCTCATCCAACGGGGGCATCTGACGCTTGGGCGAAAGGCACACCCAATCGAACTCTCCGCTGAAAGGATGCGTTCCCGATGTCTCCAGAAAAATCTCAAGGCCCTCGGCTCGCAGACGCTCGGTCAATATACCCAACGGATAGAGCAACGGCTCACCGCCCGTAATAACAATCGCCTGTGCGGCACACTGCTTTGCACGCTCGACAACGACATCGACGTCCACGGGAGGAAAGACGCGAGGATTCCAGGTGTACTTAGCATCACACCAACGACAACCCACATCGCATCCACCCAAGCGGATGAAATAAGCAGGCTTACCCGAATGGTAACCCTCACCCTGAATGGTATAAAAATCCTCTACCAACGGCAGACGACGTCCACCCTCCAACGCCTCAATATCGTTATTCTTCGACGACATATATATCTTTCAAATTTCTTCCTAACTGATTATAATCCAAGCCGTAGCCCACAATAAACTCATCACCTATCGACAAAGCGGCATAATCGACCTTATAGTCATACTGGAACTTATTCGGCTTAAAAAATAGTGTGCAGATTGTGATGCTCGCAGGATTCATCTCACGCAGATACTGCAACAGATAGTACATACTATGCCCCGTCTCGACAATATCCTCTACGATGATTATATCGCGGCCCTCGATGTCAAAACCAAGCCCCAACTTCATCTTCACATTACCCGTAGAAGTTGTTCCATCATAAGATGAGAGTTTTACGAATGCTACCTGATTGGCAAATTCTACCTTACGCACCAAATCACTCAAAAACAAAAATGAGCCACTCAACACACCCAAAAAGATAGGCGTATGCCCCTCAAACTTCTCGTTAAGTTTTTCAGCAACACGACTCACCGCCTTATCAATCTCCTCGGCGGGAATCATCACCCGAAAGGTCTTATCCAAAAGCTTTATTCTATTCTCCATTATAGCAGTTAGAGTTAGTCTCAAAAATAAATTGGGAGTAGATAATAAATATTGTATATAGTTAAACGAGCGGGCCGCATTGCAACCCGCTCGCCAATATATTAGTTCTTGTTAAGCAAAGCCTTCACCTCTTCGTAAACTGTCTGTCCGTTGTATCCGAACTTCTCGTCCAGCACCTTAAACGGAGCAGAGTATCCGAAGTGGTCACATCCGTGTATCACGCCATTCTCACCAACCAGACCTCGCAAGTTGATTGACAAGCCCGAAGTCATACCGTAACGTACAACATCCTTCGGCAAGATACTATCCTGATAAGACTTAGGCTGGTCGCGGAACAAGCCCTCGCTCGGTACGCTCACTACGCGCACTGCGATACCCTCCTTCTGCAACATCTCGGCACCCTCAACCAAAGTAGAAACCTCAGAACCAGAAGCCAACATCACAACCTTTGCCTTTGCTGAATCCATAACGATGTATGCACCCTTTGTCGCCTGCTTTGCCTCATCACGGCGGCTGCAACTAAGAGCCGGCAATGACTTAATATTCTGACGTGAGAAAATCAAAGCCACAGGACGCTTCTCGTTCATAGCACACTGCCAAGCGACAACAGTCTCCTCGGCATCAGCGGGACGCATAACGAGCATTGAACGTTCACCCTGATGGTTATGTACCTGCTCCATCAAACGAATCTGCATCTCCTGCTCGATAGGCTGGTGCGTAGGACCATCCTCACCCACGCGGAACGAGTCGTGTGACCATACATAGATAACCTTCAAGCGCATCAATGCCGACATACGGATTGCGGGCTTCATATAATCAGAGAATACGAAGAACGTACCGCAAGCAGGGATAACACCTCCGTGAAGAGCCATACCGTTCATCACGCAAGCCATAGTAAGTTCGGCTACACCTGCCTGGAAGAACTGACCTGTAAAATCGCCCTTCGTAAATGCCTTAGTCTTATTCAAGAAGCCATCAGTTCTATCCGAATTTGACAAGTCGGCTGATGACACAATCATATTCTCAATCTTCTCGGCATATACGCCCAACATCGTAGCCGATGCTACACGTGTAGCCGTATCCGACTTAACCTCAATCTTGTGGTAGTCAATCTCGGGAATCTCCAACGAGAGGAAACGATTCAACTTACGAGACAACTCCTTATTCTGCTGACGCCACTCGGCCTCAACAGCCTTGCGCTCTACCATTATCGCCTTCAACTCCTCACGACGAGCCTCATATATCTCGCGTGTCTCATCGAACAATGAGAACGGATTCTCGGCATCACCACCCAAGTTCTTAACCGTAGCAGCCAAATCTGCTCCAGCACCTGACAAAGGCTGACCGTGAGTCGACACAGCACCCTCGAAACTCTGGCCCTCGGCACCCATAGCACCCTTTGCCATAATTGAATGACCGATGATAAGTGACGGCATCTCAGTCTGCTCGTTAGCGGCCTTCAACGCAGCACGCAATTCATCTACATTGTGACCATCAACCTCCTGTACAAACCAGCCCCAAGCACGATACTTAGCAGCAACATCCTCCGTATCAATCTCGTCTACCTTTGTAGAGAGTTGCACGTTGTTGGCATCGTAGTACATAATGAGGTTAGCCAAGCCCAAGTGACCAGCAACACGACCTACACCCTGAGAAATCTCCTCCTGAACAGCACCATCCGAGATGAATGTATAAGTCTTGTGAGCCATCCACTCGCCAAAACGTGCCACCATAAAGCGCTCAGCAATAGCAGCACCCAATGCCATAGCGTGGCCCTGACCAAGCGGACCTGATGTATTCTCCACACCGTGCATTACGTCTACCTCGGGGTGACCAGGAGTGATGCTACCCCACTGACGGAAGTTCTGCAAATCCTCCATCTTGTAGAAACCCGACAACATCAATACCGAATACAACATCGGTGACATATGGCCTGGGTCGAGGAAGAATCTGTCGCGGAACGGATACGCGGGATTCTCGGGGTCGAAATTAATAAACTCCGTATAGAGCAAATTGATAAAGTCAGCGCCACCCATAGCACCGCCAGGATGGCCCGATTTAGCCTTTTCTACCATTGCCGCAGCCAAGATACGGATATTGTCGGCTGCCTTGTTGAGTTTAGAGTTTGAGAACATATATGTTTTGTATTTATTTCTTTTCCACAAAGATAGTAATAATATTGTTATCCTACCTGCTTTAACTCCAAAAAAATCGAATTTTCCAACTTCTTTTGTGCATATGGCAGAGTAACAACATATTGCGTTTCGCCCGAAGATGGCACTTCATACATAGCATCAATCATTATAGCCTCACAAATCGAGCGCAAGCCTCGCGCACCCAATTTATACTCGTCAGCCTTCTGCACGATGTAGTCCAATACTTCATCCTCGAAACGCAACTCCACGCCATCCATAGCAAACAAGCGCTCGTACTGCTTTACAATAGCATTCTTCGGCTCGGTCAATATCGAACGCAGTGCCTCACGCGATAGCGGCTGCATATATGTTAGCACAGGCAGACGGCCCACCAACTCGGGGATAAGACCAAACGACTTCAAATCCTGAGGCATAATATACTTCATCAGATTCTCGCTATCCACTCTCTGGCTACCACGCAGACCGTAACCTATGGCACGAGTATTCAATCGCTGGGCAATCTTCTTCTCAATGCCGTCGAACGCTCCACCACAGATAAACAATATATCTTTCGTATTGACCTGAATGAACTTCTGGTCAGGATGCTTACGACCACCCTGCGGTGGCACGTTTACAATAGTACCCTCCAGAATCTTGAGCAGTGCCTGCTGCACACCCTCGCCTGACACATCACGTGTGATGCTCGGATTGTCGCTCTTGCGAGCAATCTTATCTATCTCGTCGATAAACACGATACCTCGCTCGGCAGCCTCGACATTGTAGTCGGCCACCTGCAACAAGCGCGAGAGAATACTCTCTACATCCTCACCTACATATCCCGCCTCGGTCAAAACGGTAGCATCGACAATCGTAAACGGCACATTCAATACACGTGCTATCGTGCGAGCCATCAACGTCTTACCTGTACCTGTAGGGCCGACAAGCACGATGTTAGACTTATCAATCTCCACATCATCCTTTGCTGCCTTATCACCACGACTCATAAGTCGCTTGTAGTGATTATATACTGCAACCGACATATATCGTTTGGCATCATCCTGACCGATGACATACTCATCCAAGAATGCCTTAATCTGGTGCGGACGCAACAACTCCTCCATCTTGAACTTATCGCCACCTCGCTTTGAGCGCTTATCTTCAGTCAACTCGCTCTCGACAAGCATCATATATCCACGCTCAACGCAGGTGTTACATATATTCACACCGCCCGTACCTTGAAACATCAAAGCCACGTCGCTACGCTTAGCGCCACAAAATGCACAACAATCCTCGCTGCCGTGTCCTGCACCTTTATGTTTTTGTGCCATAACTGTTTATTTTACTCTTTTACCCAGCACCTCGTCAATCAAGCCATACTCCTTGGCCTCGGCTGCCGTCATCCAATAATCACGGTCGGCATCACGCTCAATCTTCTCGATATCTACGCCCGAATGCTTTGACAAGATTTCATACAACTCCTGCTTGGTCTTCAATATCTCACGAGCCGTAATCTCGATATCCGAGGCCTGACCTTGCGCTCCTCCCAAAGGTTGATGAATCATCACTCGCGAGTGGGGCAAAGCCGAACGCTTACCATCTGCACCTGCAGTAAGCAACACGGCACCCATAGATGCCGCCAAACCTGTACAGATTGTAGCCACATCACACGAAATGAGTTGCATAGTATCATATATACCCAAACCTGCCGACACCGAGCCACCAGGTGAGTTGATATATATCTGAATATCCTTTGCAGGGTCTACCGACTCCAGGAACAAGAGTTGCGCCTGAATAATATTTGCAGCATCGTCATAGATGGGTGCACCGAGAAAGATGATGCGGTCCATCATCAAACGCGAAAAGACATCCATCGTTGCCACATTCAACTGACGCTCCTCGATAATCGTAGGCGACACATAGGCCGACTGGATAGAGTGGAAATCGTGCAACTTCAAACTGCTAATGCCGCAATAACCGCGAGCAAACTTTTCAAACTCCTTCATAACCTTTATGATTAAATCAAAATTTGGACTCTGCAAACATTAAGCCCAGAGTCCAAATCTTAAATTATTTTATACTATTTCGACCGTTAAAGAGAGCCTGCATCAAGATATATGCTACCAGGTAAACCTTTCGCACCATCTCATCATTTCCCACCCATTAAGCGGGTGCGCTCCTTAACTTACGAGGAGATTAACCCTCCTGAGCCATCTTTGCGAACTCCTCTGAAGAAACAGCCTTTGTAGTAACCTTAACCTTTGACTTAACGTACTCTACAACCTTCAACTCATAGAGTTTCTCGTAAATCTTCTGAGCCTGCTCCTTGTTCTCCAAAATCTGCTTTGAGAAGTTAGCAACCATCTCCTCGGGAGCAGAAGGCATACCGTACTGTGCAAACTGAGCCTTTGCAAACTCCTTAGCCTCTGCCTCAGCCTCCTCCTTGCTAACAGTCAACTCTGCAGTCTGGATGAAGTGCTTCTGAATGTAGTTCCAAGTGAACATCATCAAGAAACCATCGAAATCCTTCTCGATATCCTCCTTTGAGAACTTACCCTCGTTGATTACATACAACCAACGCTTCAAGAACTCTGCAGGCATCTGCAATGCAGCCTTCTCCATCAAGAAGTTGCGAACACGGATAGTGAACAAGTAATCAGCCTCACGACCGAGTTCGTTCTCAATCTCTGCTGACAAGAATGCATCCAACTCCTCCTCGCTTGTGATGTTACCTGCGGGGAATGCCATCTTGAAGAACTCCTCGTTGAGTTCGGGGTTAGCGAACTGACGAATCTGAGTAATCTCCAAATTGAACTTGGGGTTAATGCCCTCCAACTCATCCTCCTTAACCTGAAGGATAGCGGCACGCTGTGAAGCGCTTTTGTAGAGTTCGTTAACGTCAACCTCCATTTTGGCACCAACCTTCTTACCGATGAAAGGCTTGCGCTCCTCGTCATCCATTGAGATAAGACCAACGTAAGCATCCTCGATACGAATATCACCATTATCAAGAACAACTGTCAAAGCCTCATCCTTCTTTACCTTATCAACATCAACCAAACGGCCATAACGACGCAAGTAGTTATCCTTGTAAGCCGCGAGCATCTTCTTGTCAACCTTGATTGTGTTGTAAGTCAACTTATCCTTTGCCGAGAGTTCAACCTCCACCTTGGGAGCCTCACCAATCTCGAACATAAACTCGTGCTCGGTGTTGTTCTCAAAATCGAAGTCACCCTGCTCATCTGAAGGAATAACATCACCTACATAGTCGATACCCTCCTTCTGCAAATACTCGAATACAGAGTTTGAAGCCACACGATATGACTGCTCTGCTACGGCACCCTTGCCATACATCTTGCGTACTACGCCCATAGGCACCATACCCGGACGGAAACCGGGGATATTAGCCTTACGCTTGTAGTCGCGCAACATCTTATCTACGGCCTCACCGTAATCTGCCTCTGTAACGACAACCTTCAACAATGAGGTGCCCAATTCACGCTGTTCTCTGGTAATTTTCATAATTTTTACTTCTAACTTTTATCTTATTTTGTTCTTTTTTTTCTCTTTTCGGAGTGCAAAGGTAATTAATTTTAATTAATTAATCGGCATAATTCGATTTTTATTCTTTCGATTTTGCACAATAGACTCTCTTTCGGTATAGTTGGTCACGTAATTGTGGCTCAAAACCAGCCTCACGGATGGCTTTTTGGATACCTTCAGCATCGAATTCATTGTGCGCTCCCGCGCTCGATACTACGTTCTCCTCAATCATTATCGAGCCCATATCGTTTGCTCCACTATGTAGCGCCAACTGCGCCGTAGCCTTACCCACAGTAAGCCACGAAGCCTGAATATTTTTGATATTATTCAACAACAAACGGCTAACAGCAATAATACGAATGTACTCCAACGGAGAGAAACGACTCTCAACGCCTTCTCGTTCAAGTTGAGTTCCCGTCGAACGGAAAATCCACGGAATAAAGGCCACAAAGCCCCAATTACCCTCGGGACAACGTGCCTGCAAATCGCGTATTGCAAGCAGATGCTCCACGCGCTGACGTGAAGTCTCTAAATGTCCATACATCATCGTAGCCGATGTCGGTAAATTCATCAAATGTGCCTCGTGCATCACATCCAGCCACTCCTCTACACTCGGTTTGGCAGGAGAGATAGCCTTACGCACATCGGGATTGAGTATCTCGGCACCCGCACCTGGCAGCGAATCCAAACCCGCACGCACCAATCGCTCCAACGCCTCACGTGAAGAAATCTTGCTCACCTTTGCAATATGAGCCACCTCGGGTGCTCCCAAGGCGTGCAGACGCACCGACGGGTACAATCGTTTGAGTTCCGAGAACAACTCCTCATAGAACTCCACGCCCAACTTTGGATGCAAGCCACCCTGCAACAGAAGTTGGTCACCTCCGAGGGCCAACATCTGCTCTATCTTTTGCTTATACTCATCTATGGTAGTTATAAACGCTCGCTCGGTCTGATGTGGTTTACAATGAAAATTACAGAACTTGCAACCTGAAATACACACATTCGTTATATTCACGTTGCGGTCAATCTGCCACGTCACTACGTTCTCATCATCTACCACCTGGCGACGTACCTCATCGGCTACAGCAGCCAACCTCTCAAGCGGAGCCTCCTCCCACAGCCAATAGGCCTCCTGAGTCGAAAGCGCTACCCTATCACGAGCCTTTGCAAATATCTCTTCGCCCCTCATCATTAGCGCTCCTTTCCTACTATCAATTCAAAATCAATCGTGCGACGGCGCATATCAACACCCTTCACTCGAATCCACACCTCATCACCAAAGGCTATACGGCGGCCTGTCATACGGCCTACGACCTCAAAACGAGCCTCGTCATAGGTATAGTAATCACCCTCGATATCACGCAGGAAGGCCATTCCCTCGATATGAGTATCATTCAGTTCGACATATATACCCCACTCACTCATACCTGACACGTGACCTTTGAACATCTCACCGATTTTGTCGCTCATAAACTCTACCATCTTGTACTTGATAGATGCGCGCTCGGCTTCCGACGCAACAACCTCTCGCTCCGATGCATTTACACACTGCGACTCCAATGTACGTTTATCGGCAGATTTACCCTCTGCAAGATAACGCGCCAGCAGACGATGCACCATCATATCGGGATAACGACGGATGGGCGATGTGAAATGGGTATAATACTTAAACGCCAAACCGTAATGACCTACATTATCAGTTGTATAAAACGCCTTGGCCATACTCCTAACGGCCAACGACTGTATAGCATTCTCTTCAGGACGGCCCTTCACCTCGTGAGCAAGTTTATTAATAGCCTTGGCTACGGCTCGACCTTTTGTCGGGCGGAACTGATAACCAAATCGCATCACAAAGTCTCTAAAACGCAACAACTTCTCCTCATTCGGCTCGTCGTGAACACGATATACCATAGCACGTTGCACCTTGCGACCTCGCTCCTCACGATATGAGCAATATTCTGCCACACGACGATTCGCCAACAACATAAACTCCTCAATCATCTGATTGGCCTCCTTCTGCTCCTTGGTATATACACCAAGCGGCTTACCCTTTTCATCGAGGATAAACTTAAACTCTGCTCTTTCGAAACTAACGGCTCCGTTCTTGAATCGACGCTGACGCATCGTCTGCGCCAACTTATTCATCACTCCAATCTCCTCGGCATAATCACCCACGCCTGTCTCAATGCGAGCCTGCGCCTCTGCATAGGTAAAACGGCGGTCGGAATAAATCACAGTACGACCAAACCACTCCTCCAGCACCTCGGCATCCTCGTTCATCTTAAACACAGCCGAGAAACATAGGCTCTCCTCATTAGGGCGCAACGAGCACAACTCGTTAGAGAGTCTTTCGGGCAACATCGGCACCGTTCTATCAACCAGATATACCGACGTTCCTCTATCCTGTGCTTCGCAATCAAGCACCGAGCCTGGACGTACATAATGCGTTACATCGGCAATATGCACACCTATCTCCCACAATCCATCCTCTATACGACGAATCGACAACGCATCATCAAAGTCCTTGGCATCAGCGGGGTCCACCGTAAAAGTAGTAACATCACGAAAATCCCTGCGCTCGGCATAATCGGCCTCCGTAATACGCCCATCAATAGCCTCGGCTGCATCCAGAATCTCCTGCTCGAACTTATACGGCAAATCATACTCGGCCAATATGGCGTGCATCTCGGTATCGTTATCACCAACCTTACCCAATACATCTACAATCACTCCACGCGGAGATTTATCTCTCTCCAGCCAATCTGTTATACGGAACACCACCTTATCGCCATCCGACACATTGGGATACTCCTTACGCGGGAAGAATATATCCATCGGCAACTTACGCGAATCGGAGTGGACAAAGATTGCCGAACGACTCACTTCGGCCACACCAACATATTGCTTGCTACTGCGTTCCAGCACTGCAACAATAGCACCTTCGGGGTGGTCGCCTTCACGATGTGCCTGGCGCTGCAAAACAACCTCCACACGGTCGCCATCCAACGCATTACGCATATTGCGCTGATTGACATATATCTCATTCTCCAACTCCTCGACTCTGATATACGCCGCACCCGAGCCAATCATATCGACCACACCCTCATAGTGGGGCAACTGCGCCATAGAGAGTTGATATTTATCACGGCCGTGACTCACAACCACACCCTCAGCAATCAAAGCCTCAATAACATCGCGCACAATATAGCGAGCCTCGCGAGAATTACCTCCCGAAGCCGACACCAAATGTTTCAGAGTAAACACCCTATCGGGGAACTCTCGAAACATATTCACCACAAAAGCCTGACGTACACTCTTTGCATCTACGCGTGCAGCGGTTGCGCGCTCACGACGCGACTCTCTTCGTTTCGACTGTTTCATTTGTTCAATATGCTTAATGCCAATCTATACATAAACTCCTCACCTATCTCCAACGCCTTATCATCGGGCAGGAACGTTGCTGTATGGGCTCGTCCCACATTACGACCTACACCCAAACGATAGAATAGCGAGGGATAGAGTTGCGTATAATAACCGAAGTCCTCGGCCGTCGGACGCATCTCCAAATCCTTGGTCTTAAAGCCCAAACTGTCAGACAACAACATAGCCTCATAAGTGAGTTGCATATCATTCTCCACACAGGGATACCCCTCGTGCATATCCAGCACGACCTCAACATCGTGTTTGTACTCAATCTCCTCTACTATGTTGGCTATCATATCCTTTACACGACGACGCAACTTCTCGCTGAATGTACGCATCGTGCCATCGCAAATAACATCATCGGGTATGACATTAGAAGCACCCTTGGCCTCGACATTACCCACCGACACCACGCACACGTCACTATTGAGCATATTAAGACGCAGAATCAAATCGGCAGCAGCCACAACGGCATCCTTGATTTTACCCCTCACGGCAGCGTGGCCACCTACGCCTTTAATCTTAAAGTACAACTCATCAACCGACGCCATAAACTTACCCGGGCAGAAACCAATCTCTCCAACCTCCAAATCGACATCGACGTGCTGACCTATAACCGCCGCAACTTTATATTTATCAAAAGGATTCTCCTCCAACACCAACGACGCTCCTCCAGGCACCTTCTCCTCTCCTGGCTGGAACAACGCCAACGCCGTACCTTCGAAGTCTCGCTCCATCTGCAAGCGCTTCACCACACCATACAGCATTGCTGCGTGGCAATCGTGACCACAAGCGTGCATCACACCACAGTTCTGTGATGCGAACTCCACACCCGTCATCTCATCTATGGGCAAGGCATCTATATCAGCACGCAGAACGACACATCGTTCCAGATTACCTCTGCGGCCCTCTATACGAGCCAGGATACCTGTACCCGCTATTGGGCGATGCTCTATACCCATCTCCGACAACTGCTCCGATATGAAGGCCGCCGTACGATGCTCCTCAAACGATAATTCGGGATTGCGGTGCAAATGGTGACGAAAATCCTTTGTATCCATAATATCTTCGTTTAATTCTTACCTGTTTTACGAGGGCGCCAACGCTGTACCATCTTCGCCATAGATTCGGTGTATGCAGGTATAGTACCACAACATCCGCCTACAATATTTAATAAACCAGCGCGGCACAAAGCCTCCATCTCCTTCGCAAAGCGATTGGCCGCCACAACGGGTTGTCCTGCCGAAGGGTATAGGATAAGTGGCTTATCGCACTTAGCAGCCAACATTTTCAACGACTCCTCGGCCGCCTTCACTCCATTCGAGCAGTTGAATCCGACAATAGAAACCTCATCAAGCGGAATATCCTCCAAAAATTTATCAATCGTTGCTCCACTCGCTACACGGCCTGCGATACGCGACAATACAGCAGAGACTACAATAGGAATCTCGCTATTGATTTTGCGACACTCCTCGATGGCTATTCTGACATTTGCCGCATCCATAGCGGTCTCTATCAGGATTAAATCCACACCACCCTCTATCAATCCGCCAATGACATCAGCATAGGCTGCAGCCAATTCCTCGGCAGTCACATCATTTGCTAGAGTCAAATTGCGCGAAGTAGGCCCCACCGAGCCTGCCACATATCGAGATTGCAGAGTTGTAGAGAACTCATCAGCAACCCTCCTCGCCAACTCGGCACCCGCCTTAGCCAACTCTCTCGCACGCTCGCTTAAGCCATATTGCTTCAAACACAGAGCATCGGCACACGTTGTATTGGTCGTAATAATATCGGCTCCCGCCTGCAAATAGGCACGATGAACGTCGGCTACAACATCCGCCTGCTCCACATTAGCCAATTCCAGACACCCTTTGATGCCCTTGGCCAGCAACATTGTACCCATTGCTCCATCCAACAACAATATGCGTCGTCGTAAATCTTCCGCTAAAGCCATATCTCTTATTTATTAATTTCCACCTCAAAGAGTTTGTTCCACAATTTACCCGTCACGAAGATGCGTTTACCCTCGGCATCATAGGCTATGCCATTCAGAACATCGGTTCGCTCGGTCATATCCTCCTCCTTCAACAGACCTGTAAAATCAATCATTCCCTCGACAATACCTGTCTGCGGATTGATTATCACGACATAATCCGTTGTATAGACATTTGCCCATATCTTGCCATCAATCCACTCCAATTCGTTGATAAAATTCACAGCCTCACCTCGCAAGGTTACGGTTATCTTGCCCTCGCGTTTGAATGTTTCGGGATTTACTTTATATATATCTGTCGTACCATTCGACATATATAGGCTCTCGCCATCGCTCGTCAGGCCCCAACCTTCACCGACATAACGCATATCCTTCAGATGATTGCCCTGCAAATCATAGACGTGAACTTTATTATTGGTCCAGGTAAGTTGATAGACCTTATCGCCCAGCACAGTTATTCCCTCGCCAAATTCACTCTTAGGAAGGCTTGCCAACACCTCGGCCTTGCCACTATGCAAATCGACCTTCTGCAACACCGACTTACCCCACTCACCTGTACCTTCCCACAATACACCATCAATGAACTGCAAACCCTGAGTATAACTATTCGTATCGTGAGGATACACAGCCTTTACGCTATAGGTATATTTTACAGGCTCGACAATCTGTGGCAACGAAGTCGTACGCTTCGGTTGTGACGAACAAGCCATAACAAATATGGACAAAAGTATGACACACAATAATCTTTTCATTTTCGTAACTATATTTGGAAACAAATATAACAAAAATTCCGCAAACATTATTCGTTTTTAGCGCCATTATATTTAGGCGCTACATTATAGCCACTAGCATACAACAAAAAAGGTCACCTTCGAAGGCGACCTTTTTACTTCCAAAGAGCATATTTGCCCTTGGCAAACTATTCCTTTTGATTAAGCAACTGCTGAAGAGATAAGGAATGTAGCAGCAACTGTCAAGATAGCGTACAACTCGGGGAACGCACCCAAGATAAGTGTCTTACCCATTACGTCGTGACCGTTACCGATAGCAGCGATACCGTTAGCACAAACCTTACCCTGGAAGATAGCGGCAGCCAAGTTAACGATACCTACCAACAAACCTGCACCAAATACTGCAGCAGCCTGCAACATAGTAATCTCGGCTGTCAAAAGGCCCTGAACCATAAAGAAACATACGAAACCGTAAAGACCCTGTGAACCAGGCAACGCCGACAAAATCATATAACTACCGAATGCGCTGCTGTTCTTCTTCATTGCGCCTACTGCTGCCTGACCGCAGATTGATGTACCAATTGCAGATGCACTACCTGCCAAACCTACCATAATGGCAACGCCAACGTAGGCCAAAATCAATGCTGTTGAATTTTCCATAATTGTTTTTTGTTATTAAATTTTAATTTTCGTTTAATTATTTCTTTTCATTTGTCAAAGGCTCGAATGAGCGAGTACCCATCTCGAAACCTGCATTTTTGTAAAACTCCACAAAGGTGAGTCGCATAGGGTGAACGAACGACGAAATCGACGACATAAAGAGGTTGATACCGTGACCTACCAGCAAGATAGCCGTAGCACCCAAAATCTGGAAGATGGTACCTACGCCAAACTGGCCAATACCCTCGTCCAAGCCTGTAAGGCCCAAAGCCAACGAGTTGAACACCTGCGCCAACACACCGCCCGAAAGACCGATTGCAAAGAGACGGATGTATGACAACACGTCGCTCAACAAGCCCGTAATGTTATTATAGGTATCCCAAAGGCCACCCATCAAATTCACCAACGGGTTACGCTTGATGTCGCTCAACAGCAACATCAGCACCGCTCCAACGCCCAACGCCACGTAGAAGGCTACCGACGAAGTGGTAAAGAACGGAATAACCCAATCGGGATTCAACATAGGCAGACCTCCAGCCAAGCATCCCGCCAACAAGACGATAAACCAGCCCAACTGCGCAAAGACAGTCGTGATACCGAAGTAACGTGCCTTGAAGCAGATGTTGAGCAACATACCGAACAATATCTGCACAACACCCAAAGCCAGAGCCAGCGAGAAGAAGTCGTTCTGGAAATCGAGGAACGGCGACTCCTTGATGCTCTCATAACCCAACATATCGGGAATACTCATACCGAACAATGAGCCGGTATAGAGACCGAACAGAGTAGTCGCGCCACCGCAAATCATTGTCAGGATAGAGGCCTGACGCATTGCCTGACCACCCTTGAGGAACAGACCGATACCCAACGCAAGGAGTATCGCACCATAACCCGCATCGTTCAAACATATTGCAAAGAACAACATATAGAACGGAGCAAAGAAGGGAGTCAAATCCAATGTACCATACTTGGGCAGTGCATACATACCACCGATAAGTTCGAACAGACGCGCAAAGCGGTTGTTCTTCAACTTGACGGGAGTATCATCTTCGGGAGTAGGCTGCGACTTTAAGTAAACCACACCATCATACTCCTCCAACAAAGCATCCACCTCTTTCGACTTATCCTCCTCGGCCCAGCCCTCCAAAACTACCAACGAACCGTCGGCAGCCTCTTGAGCCGTTCCCTTAATTTTCACATCCTGCAACTGACGTGACAATCGCTCCGCCTCAGCCTCAATCTTATCAAGGCTCGCTGCACAACGTGAGAAATCAGTATTCAATGCCTCAATCTCCTCGCGTGTACGCTCGGCATCTGCCGCTGCTGCGCGATAATCCATCGCAGGCATCTTCAACTCCTGAGCATCAATTACAACGTCCTCATCGGGAGCAGTCACCACTACGAAATATACCGATGTGGCATCGCGATTAATCTCGGCAAGAGTATAATTCTCGCCCCACGCTGCAGACTCCTCATCGAAAACGCCCTTTGACGCTACAAAGTAACGCAACACAACACCCTGCTCCAGCAACTTCTCACGAGACTCTACGGTAAACTCACCCCAAGGGAGCAAATCCTCCGACATCTTCTCCAAGCGAGCCAACTCGCTAACGAGAGTCACTTTACGCTGCTGAGTGAGAGTATAGGCCTCGAAAGCCTCTACACCTGACTGATAAGCCTCAGCCTTGGCCTGCATCGACTCCGACTCGGCAAAGTCCTTCAACTTATCTATCGCTTTAGCGTAGTGGTCAATATCGACAACCAACTGACGGTCCTGCTCACGCGGCTCCCAGCCTGTAGTGGTGATATCCACCAAGCCCAACTCGCGCAAACGGGCTACAAAATCTTCGCTCTGTGTTGCCATCAACACAAAGTCGTATCGTGACATCTTAACTATCATAGCATAGACCCCTCCGCAGCCTGTTGTTGACGTGTTTTAACAATCTTCTGTGCCGACTTTGAAAGATTCTCCTCATCCTCCATAAATCGCTTAATCTTGCGTATGGCATCCTCATATCCAGGAATCTGCACCTTTTCGTAGAGGTTTACCTTCTGTGTTGTCTTACGACGAGCGTAATCCAACAACTCCATCTTGCGATTATAAACCTCGCACTCGATACCCAGACGCGCCAACTTCTTCAGCAGTTCGACGCCATCGGCATACCATACCGGCGAGGAGAAGAGGTCGTACTGCTTCTCATCGAAGCGTACATCCTCAAGCACCGGCGTACGTACACCCGCGATCTTCTGCGTCGCAAGTTCCACATCGGCCACCTTCAGCAGCGTCAAGTCGAACTCACCCCACAGAGCCACCATATAATCGTACTGGGCTGTCAAAGCCTCCAGACGACGCTGGTAGTCGCGAGCCGTATCCTTCGCCTTTTTGACCTCGGAACGCAACGCAGACTCCTTACTCTTGATGGTAGGGAGTGCCGTCTGGCGCATCTTGAGTTGCTTGCCAAGTTCGCCGAGCGAAGTTTTATTATATTGAAATTTAATTGCCATAGTTTTTTATTAATTCCTTTTGGCTTACTATCCTACTGTGGTCTTATGCCTTCCAGTACTTCTCAATCAACTCGGCCTTGATGGCAACCTCCTCCTTCGAGAAGTACTCTCCAAAGAGTGTCCACGCTGTATCAAGCATCTGCTCGATATCGATATTTACGTCGATAGCCAACAACTTCTCCGAATAGTCGTGAGCAAACTTAAGTGCACGCTCGTCGTAGTCCGACAAATCGAAACCGTTCTCCAACTTTGTCTTTGCGTTGGCAGCATCAGCATACAAACGCACACAAGCGTTCATCACCTGCGGGTGGTCCTCACGAGTCTTCTTACCGATTACCAACTGCTTCAAACGTGACAACGAACGGAATGGGTCAACGATAACCTTACCTGTGTCAGAGTCGTTACGCAAGAACAACTGTCCCTCGGTAATATAACCTGTATTATCGGGAATAGCGTGAGTAATATCACCACCAGAAAGAGTTGTCACGGCGATAATTGTGATAGAACCGCCATTAGGCAACTGTACGGCCTTCTCGTAAATCTTTGCCAAATCCGAGTAGAGCGAACCAGGCATAGAGTCCTTTGAAGGAATCTGGTCCATACGGTTAGACACGATAGCCAATGCATCGGCATACAATGTCATATCGGTCAAAAGCACCAATACCTTCTCGCCCTTGTCTACTGCGAAATACTCGGCTGCAGTCAAAGCCATATCGGGCACCAACAAACGCTCTACGGGAGGATTCTCTGTAGTATTTACGAACGATACGATACGGTCCAAAGCACCGGCGTTCTCAAACACCTGCTTAAAGTAGAGGAAGTCGTCGTTCGTAAGTCCCATACCACCCAAGATAATCTTGTCGGCCTTTGCACGCAACGCCACGTTGGCCATTACGGCGTTGTAGGGCTGGTCGGGGTCAGCGAAGAAGGGAATCTTCTGACCTGACACGATGGTATTGTTAAGGTCGATACCTGCAATACCCGTAGCAATCAACTCTGAAGGCTGGATACGACGGAAGGGGTTCACTGTAGGACCACCAATCTCGCGCTCCTCACCCTCGATAGGCTCACCGCCCTCCAAAGGCTCACCATAAGCGTTGAAGAAACGACCTGCCAAATTATCCGATACACGCAACTTGGGGGCCTCGCCGTGGAATACCACCTCAGAGTCAGTAGCCAAGCCCTCTGTACCTGCGAAAACCTGCAATGTAACGTTCTCGCCCATAATCTTCACCACCTGAGCCAACTTACCGCCTACTGTAGCCAACTCGTCGTTACCTACACCTGTAGCACGAAGTGTAATGGTAGCCTTGGTGATGTTATCAATCTTTGTATATACTTTCTGAAATGCTCGTGTTGTCATATCTGCCTTTATTTAGAGAGTTGATTATTAACAGCCTGCTCAATCTGTTGCTTATAGTCATTGAACTTCTCGCTCTGCCACTCAGCATAGTTCATCTGGCGGAAGAGGTTGATAAGACCCTTGAAGAAACGTGAGCAAGCCTCAAAGTCCTCGAAATCAAACGACTTGCGGCATACATCCAACACCATCTCATACATCATCTTCTGACGCTCGATAGGAGTGCTGGCATCAATATCATCAAATGCATCCTGCTGCAAAATAACGAAGTCGATAAGTTCAGACTTCCAGAAACGCTCGTGGTATGCTACGGGTACACCGTCATCACCCAAGATGTTAATCTGGTCGTTAGCCTCCTTACCACGCTGCACGATAGTCTTACCCTCGTACACCTCGTTAACCCAATTCTTACCGATGTGACCATCCAAATATGAGGCTACCTCGGGGTACTCCAAATACTTTGAGTAAGAATCCAGCGGGTCGATAGCGGGATAACGCTTTGAGTCGGCACGGCCCTGCGAAAGTGCGTAGAAGCAACGTGCTGCCTTCTTTGTTGACTCTGTAACGGGCTCCTTAAGGTTACCACCTGCGGGTGATACAGTACCGAGGAATGTTACAGAACCTGTCTGACCATTATTGAGTTTCACCAAACCTGCACGAGCATAGAAGTTAGAGATGATAGCCGACAAGTCCATCGGGAAGGCATCCTGACCAGGCAACTCCTCCAAACGGTTTGACATCTCACGCAAAGCCTGAGCCCAACGTGAAGTAGAGTCAGCCATTACCAACACCTTCAAACCCATCGCACGATAGTACTCACCGATAGTCATACCTGTATAAACTGACGCCTCACGAGCCGCAACGGGCATATTTGACGTATTACAGATGATGATTGTACGCTCCATCAACTTGTGGCCTGTACGAGAGTCTATCAACTCGGGGAACTCGGCGAAAATCTCCACTACCTCGTTAGCACGCTCACCACAAGCAACGATGATAATAACATCAGCATCTGCCTGCTTTGAGATTGCGTGCTGAAGCACTGTCTTACCAGCACCGAACGGACCAGGGATAAAACCTGTACCACCCTCAGCCAACGGGTTGAATGTATCGATAGCACGTACACCTGTCTCCATCACGCGAGAAGGACGAGGCTTCTCTGTATAGCAACGGATAGCCTGCTTAACGGGCCACTTTTGTACCATTGTGATGTTATACTCGTTACCATCCTTGTCTGTTACGACAGCAACGGTATCAGTAACCTTATACTCACCCTGCGCTACAACGCTCTTAACGGTATAAGTGCCCTGCATAATGAAAGGAACCATAATCTTGTGGTCAACCCACTGCTCCTTAACCTGGCCCAACCAATCACCTGCAGTTACCTTATCGCCAGCCTTTGCCAACGGCGAGAACTCCCACTTCTTCTCGAAGTCGATGGGGTCAGTAATAGAACCACGATTGATGAACAAACCGTCCATCTTCTCCAAGTCATTCTGCAAACCGTCGTAGTTGCGTGACAAAAGACCCGGAGCCAACGTAGCCTCCAACATATGGCCTACGAACTCTACCTTATCGCCAATCTTCAAGCCTCGGGTGCTGTCGTAAACCTGCACATAGGCGTCATCGCCTATGACCTTGATGACCTCGGCCATCATTCGTGTATCACCGCAGTAGACATAACAGATTTCGTTCTGTCCCACCGCACCGTCAGCCTTAACGATTACGATGTTTGAGATGATACCGTTTACACGTCCTAAAGTTTTCATTTATCTTGTTTTTATTGTTTATTTTACTAACTCTTTGCCGTCCAACTCAGTCATCAAACGCTCCAGCATCTCACGGCCACGCTTAACATCCAACAGACTCCAGCGAGCCACGATGTTAATCTTAACCAAATAAGACAATACAGCATTGATGTTAAAGTAGTCGAACGAAGACAACTCTGCAGCATAATCCCAACGCACGAGGTCAATCTTATGCTCCTTCTCTACGAGGTTCTGCTCGTCATTTACAGCAACAATCACGGCGTCAATATAAGCCAACTCGCCACGCAAACCGAAATCGGCAGCCGATGAGCGATGCAATTGCTCCACTACGTCGCCTCCACCTACAGTCACGCCATCGATTGTTCTATCCAACGTACGGGCTACGGCTGCGGCTGCAACGTTACGCAACGTGCGGTCAAACTCGGCCCATTCGCGCAAGAAACGACACTTCGATGCGGCACACTCGGCATAATACGCCGTAAAGATAGCCTTCTCGAAACTGTGAGTCATATCCAAACCTTCAGCCCACTCGCCTTCGGGCTCATTGTAAGCACGTACGACACGAGCCACCGCCTCGGGCAACAACGCAGGCTGCTTGAGTTCGCTCTCCAACTGCTCACGCGCGATATTTCCCAATGGATTGTAGGCTGCACGACCTGCTCGCAAGGCTATGATATTCTCGCAGTCGTAATAACCGTAGAGCAGTCTCACCGCCGCAGCGTCAGCAGTAGAGAGTTCCTCCAGAATCTCATCTACAATCTCCTTCGCATCGAAGCCTTTGGTATCGGCATCGAGCGTATACTCGCGGAGTCCTGCAACTAAACAGTAATAATTCTTATCGAACATAAATCCTTACGCCTTAAAGAGAAGTTGAGCCACCTTTTCACGAAGATAACCGCTCAAAAGAGCCTCGAAACTCTCATCTGAGAACGAGATATAATATCCACCGTTCTTCTCACCAACCTTGAAACCTGACTTAACATCTGAAGAGAAACCAACCTCAACACCCTCTGCCAACAGAGCCTTTGCTGCTGCATCAAATGCCTTACCCAACTCCTCTTTCTTAGCCTCGGGCAACAAAGCCTTCAACTCGGCCTTTGCGCCATTGTTCCAATTCTTGGCTACGGCGAGCAACATATCCTTGATGAATGTTGCATCGAGGTTTGCACTCTTCACACCCTCGGCTGTAGTCTTAGCCACAATCAAAGTCTCAATCTCTGCCTTGATTTTGGCTACGGCCTGCTTACCTGCGAGCGAAATCTCGGTCATTGCATTCTTCTCGATATCGGCAGCCTTATCCTCGGCATCTGCCACGATTTTAGCAGCGCGAGCCTCGGCCTCTGCTACGATTTTCTGAGCCTCGCTCTTGGCAGTGGCAACAAGGTTGTCAGCCTCTGCACGACCCTTCTCCAAACCCTCTTGATAGAGTTTGTCGGTCAATTGCTGAAGTTTAGTATTTCCCATAATTATTTTGATATTTTGATTATTGTTATTTCGCTCTTAACTTTGCTCCTTACGAGGCCCTATCCGTTATTACGCTTTTCGCGCACGTGTTACCTATTATAAAAAGCGCCGCAAAGTTACTTAAATTATCCACTACTACAAAATTTAATTCCACTTTTTAATCACAACGCTCTACTTACCGAACATTTTTTAACATTTTTCGGCAAAATAGACATTATCTATCATAACCTAACAGCCTAGTTTTTAGTCATTTTTGACCAAAATCGTGAGTTCTGACATCTATTTTAATTTTTTTTGCTACATTTGTACTATTAACCGCTTTTATAGCGAAGCACTAATAGTTTATGAAAAAATTTCTCTTTTTATCCGCTATTATACTTGTCGGCCTGGTCGGAATTAACTCCGCCGCAGCCCAGGACAACACTCCATCTAACAAGGCCGAGAGGGTAAATCCCAAACGTGCTCACAAGGGTTGGCGTATGGTATGGTCCGACGAGTTCAACGGCGACAAAGTCGATGAATCTTCGTGGCGTCGTTGCCACCGTTATGGTTCACCCTGGAATCGCCATATGTCGATGTTAGACAGTCTTGTAAAGATTAGAAACGGAGTTGTGGAGTTATGGGGTATCAACACCCCCGAAGGCTATCAGGACTCGTTGAAATTCCTCACAGGCGGACTCGAAAGCAGGGGTATGCGTAACATCCGAAATGGCCGCATTGATGTGCGCGCACGTTACGATTGTGCACAAGGTTTTTGGCCTGCAATATGGATGATGCCCGAGAGTGAAAAGCCTTGGCCCAATGCTGGCGAAATTGACATTATGGAGCACCTCAATTTTGACGATTACATCTACCAAACCGTACACTCCTACCACATCGAGGGCGGTCACAAACCCAAGACGCAGCACGACCACAAGGAGAAGGTAGACCTAAAGAAATTCAACGTCTATTCAGTCGAGATAAACAACTCTGTAATAACATATTACATCAACGGACGCAAAACCTTCACATACAGCCGTCTCGACCCCGAACCCAAAGACCAATACCCCTTTGACGACTACGACTATTATATGATTTTATCGGCACAGTTGGGCGGTCATTGGATAGGTCCTATCGAGGCGGAACAACTACCCGTCAAGATAGAGGTTGACTATGTGAGATTCTACCTCCCTAAAAAGCAGAAAGCAGACAAGAAGAAATAACTAATAACCACAGCAATATGAAACGAATTACCGCAATTTTATTCCTCGCAGGACTTCTCGCCCTGCCATTCGTAGCAACGGCTCAAAATGCCACTAAAAAAGACAACGCAAAACGTGCCCACGAAGGCTGGAAACTCGTTTGGGCCGACGAATTCAACGGCAAGAAGTTGGATACAGATTCTTGGGAGCGTTGCCCTCGCAACACTGCCGATTGGGGTCGCCATATGTCCTACCTCGACACACTCATTCAGGTCGAGGACGGAGTGCTTAAACTCTACGGCATCAACCGCCCCGACGAGGTAAAAGATAACGTACCTTACCTTACGGGAGGCGTGCAGAGCCGTAACCGCCGCTCACTGCAGTTGGGTCGTGTCGATGTACGCGCTCGCTTCAATTGCGGACAAGGTTTCTGGCCCGCAATTTGGCTTATGCCCGACATCAGAGTGCCTTGGGCTACAGGTGGCGAGATTGATATTATGGAGCACCTCAACTCGGAGGATGTAGCCTATCAAACAGTGCATTCACAGCACACTGTAAAGAAATACGATCCCTATATTGTCAACGGTAGCAACACACCCATTGACAAGAGTGTATTCAACACCTATTCTGTTGTGATTGAAGAAGATGCTATCAAATTCTTCATCAACGACAAGCCGACATTCACCTACAAGAAGGTGCCCGAATTGTTATCGCAGTTCCCCTACGCTGGCCACCCCTTCTACGTTATCCTTTCAGCGCAGTTGGGCGGCAGTTGGGTTGGCAAGATTAACCCCGCCGACCTACCCGTCAAGATGGAGATTGACTACGTAAGATTCTATCTTCCCAAAAAGAAATAGAAAAGTATAAAATCAAAACAAAACGAGGTTGCCCAACAAGTCTAGTTGTGGCAACCTCTCTTGCTTGAAGTTGTATAACAAGAGGGATTTTTAGGCCTGCGATGCTCGAAAAAGCGCAGTTTACTCGGCGTAAATGAGCATTTTGAGAGCGAGCATAACGCAGAAATCACCTTGTTAGGCAACTTCTTATATGAATCTACTTACTGATGTTCTGGTCGCAACAAATCTTGAACAACCTTAACAGGCGAGAATGTAGTGATAGGCACCTCTACGAGTACTGTATTCCACTTTGCCATAGCACCATTCCACAATCCTGGCAACTCTTGTGCACGCAACTCGCGGCCACCGCTCGACTTTGACGAGATAAAGCCCGTTGCAGGGTCGGTGTATTGTGTCAAATCAAATTTTTCACCCTTATAATTCTTCACACCGCAAACCAAATCTACGGGATTGAAGTGCGTAGCCGACTTCATCAAGTGCATATCCTCGGGTGATATTTGGCTCGACTCGGCAATCTGCAACGACTCTGTACCATCCTCTGCAGCCACCCAGAACGGGCCACCACCAGGCTCACCCTGATTACGCACAACACCACATACGCGAATGGGGCGATTCAGCACCGCCTTCATCATCTCGGCATCACGCTCTGTGGGCAATTTCACGCACAACTCCTTCTCGATGAAGTTAGCCGTAGCATCCAAATCGGCCTCACCAGCATCCAATGAACGCAGATAGCCAAACGCCTTGGCCTGCAACTCCAACAACAAGCCCGCCAACGCCTTCTTGTACTTAACGGTATCGCCTCGACGAGCATCGGTAGTTACGTTGTCAATATTCTTTACGAAGATTACATCGGCATCAATATCGTTCAAATTCTCAATCAGCGCACCGTGACCTGCGGGGCGGAACAACAACTCACCCTCGTCGGTACGGAACGGAGTATTATCGGGATTTACGGCTATCGTATCAGTCGAGGGCTTCTGCACCGAGAACGACACGTCGTACTTCACGCCATAGGCCTCCTCAAAATGGGGCTGTGATGCGCCCAACACATCCCAGAAACCGCCCATATGCTCAGGCGATACGGTGAAGTGGATGCGAACATTCTCACCCGAACGAGCATACTGTGCACCCTCAACCAAATGCTCCTCCACAGCCTTGCGATTGCCGCCAGCATAAGAGTGGAATGTAACCAAGCCCTTCGGCTTTGAGCCATAGCAAAGACCTGTCTTTACGATAGCCTCAACAATCTCCTCCTCTGATGAATCGGGCGTAATAAACTGCTCCAGTTCGGGCCAAAAGGCAAACTTTTCGATATTGTCCAACAACACGTCGATACCCTTACCACGCTTGCCCTCATTGACAAACTCAAACAACTCCTTGAACATACGCGTTGCCGCACCCGATGCGGGCACGAACTTTACTACGCCAAGATGCTCTGATGCGGCATCGTAGTTGGCCTCTGCCTGCGCTATAACATCCTCATCCAGAACGGTTACGCCATCACCAGCCGCAGCCGCACGCACCACATTAAGGAAAGGGAATCCCTGCTTGAAATTTTCAATCTGTTGCTCCACGTGCTCTTTAGTCAAGCCGTGAGCCGAAATCTGTTGTAAATCCTTTTCGTTAAACATAATTCCTCTATTTTGTATACATTTTTTGCTCTCTCTCGATAAAATCTACTGTCGTAAATACGACAGCACACCAAAAATCATTCAAATTTACGAAATATTTTCTAACTTTGCCAACATAGTTGACAATTTTATTTGAAGTAAATAAAAACTAAAATATTATGAAAAAACTACTTTTATCTTTCGTAGCAATAGTTTTCACCTCTATTGCATCATTCGCAGAGCCGCTTTGGATGCGTTACCCCACCATCTCACCCGACGGCTCAACAATCGCTTTTACCTACAAAGGTAGCATCTATGTTGTACCCACTGCAGGAGGTGAGGCACAATGCATAACCCCAGCAGAGAGTTATGATTACAACCCCGTATGGTCACCCGACTCAAAGAGCATCGCTTATGCTTCGGACCGCTACGGCAACTTCGATGTTTTCACAATCTCTAAAAATGGTGGAACACCCAAGCGCGTTACTACACACTCGGCAAACGAGACTCCCTACACCTTCTCGCCCGACGGCAGTAAGATTTACTTTGGAGCCACAATCGCCGACCCTTCTACAAGCGCACTCTTCCCCAAAGGCTCTATGACAGAGTTGTACGCCATTCCCAGCAACGGAGGTCGTTATGAGCAGGTTTTGGCTACGCCAGCACAATATATCGATTTCAGTAAGGATGGAGGCTCATTCCTCTATCAGGACCGTAAAGGTGGCGAGAACGAGTGGCGTAAGCACCACACATCGTCAATCACACGCGATATTTGGCTCTACGACACATCATCGGGCGAGCATCGTCAGGTTGTAGATTGGCAGGGTGAGGACCGCAACCCTATATTCACAGATGGCGACAAGGGCCTCTACTATTTGAGTGAGCAAGGCGGTACATTCAACGTATGGCACAAATCGTTGGACGGCAATGCAAAGCCCAAGCAGATAACAAACTTCAAGACTCACCCCGTACGTTTCTTGAGCGCAGCCAACGATGGCACACTCTGCTTCGGCTACAACGGTGAGATTTACACAAAGTCGGCTTCGGGCGCGCCCAAGAAGCTCAATATCACCATCGTGGAGAACGCTCCCGCCGACAAGACCTCGATTTTGAGCGTCAGCGGTGGCAGTTACTCTACCGTATCACCCGACGGCAAACAGATAGCATTTGTTGCTCGTGGCGAGGTGTTTGTAACTTCGGTTGATTACACAACCACAAAGCAGATTACATCAACCCCCGAGGGCGAGGCATCACCTACATTTGGTGCCGATAACCGTACACTGACCTACGCTTCAGAGCGTAACGGATACTGGAACTTATACACCGCCAAAATCGTTCGTGACGACGACCCCAACTTCCCCAATGCGACACTTATCGAGGAGAAGCCCCTCTTCAAGGATGACAATATCGACCGCTCTCATCCCCAATACTCGCCCGACGGCAAAGAGTTGGCCTTCGTAGAGGGACGTTGCCGCTTGATGGTGCTTAACATCGAATCAGGCAAGGTCCGCCAAATCACCGACGGCAGTCAGCACTACAACACTTCGGGAGGAATCTCTTACCAGTGGTCACCCGACGGCAAGTGGTTTGCTATTTCATACACTGGCAATAAGCACGACCCCTACTCTGATATCGGTTTGGTAAGTGCGCAAGGTGGCGAGATTACCAACCTTACCAATACCGGTTATTTCGACAGTGACCCAGAGTGGGTACTCGATGGTAATGCATTGCTCTTCTGCACCGACCGCTACGGTATGCGCAGCCACGCATCGTGGGGTTCGCTGGAGGATGTGATGATTGTGTTCCTCAACCGCAAGACCTACGAGGAGTATCGTATGAGCAAGGAGGAGTACGAGATTTACAAGGAGGCCGAAAAGAAGGCAAAAGAGGAGCAGAAGAAGCAAGACGAAGAGGCCAAGAAGGAGAATAAAGACGGCAAGGCCGACAACAAGAAGGATGACAAGAAAGAGGAGGCCAAAAAGGATGATATCGTCATCGAATTAGACAACATCGACGAGCGCATCGTGCGCCTTACACCCTACTCTGGCTCGATGAGTGGCTACACACTCGACAAGGAGGGCACATCACTCTACTACATCATCTCATACGAGGGTAGTTACGATATGTGGCAACTCAACCTGCGTGACCGCAGCAACAAGGTTATACAAAAGGGCATCGGCAGCGGCTCGTTCGCTTGGGACAAGAAGCGCGAAAATATGTTCTTGCTCGGTGGTTCAATGCGTAAGTTCAAGGGCGGAACAGGCTCACCCACATCAATCAGTGCACGTTGCGAGATGCGCCTTGACCGTGAGGCCGAGCGCGAATATATGTTCGACCGCATCTATCGTCAGGAGAAGGAGCGTTTCTACCACAAGGATATGCACGGTGTTAATTGGGAGGCTATGTGCGACAACTACGCACGCTTCCTGCCACACATCAACAACAATTTCGACTTTGCCGAGATGACCAGCGAGTTGTTGGGTGAGTTGAACGTATCGCACACAGGTTGTTCATACTCTCGCCCTGGCGACTCAAGCGCAGACATCACAGCCAACTTGGGCGTATTCTACGACTTTAACCGCAAAGGTGATGGTTTGCTCATTACCGAGGTCGTTGCAGGAGGTCCGTTCGACCGTGCATCATCAAAGGTTAAGGCTGGCGACATCATCGAGAAAATCGACGGCGAGGCTATTCTCGACGGCAAGGATTATTTCCCGTTACTCAATCGCAAGACAAGTCAGGCCCGCACACTCATTTCGCTCTATCGTCCCGATAGTGGCGAGCGCTGGGAGGAGGTTATATCGCCTATTTCACAGAGTACATTCAACTCTCTACTCTACAAGCGTTGGGTTAAGCAGCGTGCAGCCGACGTGGAGCGTCTGTCAGGTGGTCGCTTGGGCTACGTTCACATCGAGTCTATGGCCGACGGTAGTTTCCGTACAATATATGCCGACATCTTGGGTAAATACAACCACTGCGAGGGTATCGTTATTGATACTCGTTTCAACGGCGGTGGTCGTATGCACGAGGATATCGAGATATTGTTCAGCGGCGAGAAATACCTCACACAGGTTGTTCGTGGCAAGGAGGCTTGCGATATGCCGAGCCGCCGTTGGAACAAGGCCTCTATTATGATTACAGGCGAGGCTAACTACTCTAACGCTCACGGTACACCTTGGGTTTACAAACATCGTGGCATAGGTAAGGTTGTAGGTATGCCTGTGCCGGGTACTATGACCAGCGTATCGTGGGAGCGCCTGCAGGATTCGTCACTCACATTCGGTATTCCCATCGTAGGTTACCGCACAGAGGATGGCAGTTACCTCGAGAATGCACAGTTGGAGCCCGATGTTAAGGTTGCCAACTCTGCCGCAGAGGTCGTTACAGGCCGTGACGAGCAGTTGGAGATAGCCGTTAAGACTCTGCTTGAGGATATTGACGCCAAAAAGAAAAAATAATGATTACAGAATATTTTGAACATCCGCTTCGCGAGCGTAATAGTTTCCACGTCGAAGAGAGTGCCGCACGCATTGTCGAATTTGACGACAAGGCAGACCTTGATACGCTCTTTGATAAGGATAATACACCCGAAAAATGGTACGTCCTGGGCGGCGGAAACAATATACTCTTCACCCAGCATTATGATGGCACGCTAATCCATCCTACGGGCAAGAAGACCAAAGTCCTGAGCGATGATTCGTCAGCACTTTTGGTCGAAGTCGAGGCAGGAATGGATTGGGATGAGTTCGTATGTTGGTGCGTCGAGCGTGGCGTATGGGGAGCAGAAAACCTATCGCTCATACCTGGTACGGTTGGTGCCGCACCCGTGCAAAATATCGGAGCATACGGTGCCGAGGCCAAAGATATTATCCACGCCGTACACTATTTCGACACGCAACTACGTGAGCACCGTACGCTCACGAACAAGGAGTGCCGCTTCGCCTACCGCGACAGCATTTTCAAGCAGGAGTTGCGAGGTCGTGCCATTATTACATCGGTGGAGTTTTGTTTGAGCAAAACACCGCAACCCAACTTGGGCTACGGAGACCTTATTCGTGAAACTGAGGCTCGAGGTGAAGCATCACTGCAAAATATTCGTGATGCGGTATGCGCTATCCGTCAAGGCAAACTCCCCGACACAGCCGTTTTGGGCAATGCAGGTAGTTTCTTCAAGAATCCTATAATACCACGTGAAGATGCCGAACAGATGCAGGCTCAATATGAGAATATGCCTATCTACCCCACTGCCGACGACAACAAACGCAAGTTGGCAGCAGGATGGCTTATTGACCAGGCAGGAATGAAGGGTTATCGCAACGGCAACGTAGGAGTTCACGACCGTCAGGCCCTTGTATTGGTTAATTACGGAGATGCAACAGGCTGCGAAGTGATAAATTTATCGAAAGAGGTACAACTCCGAGTTAAGGAAAAATTCGGCATAGCAATTGAGCCCGAAGTAAACATTTTATAGCAAACATTTTTGGATATGCTAATCGAAAGATTTCAAGAATACGTAACCCGAAATTCACTCTTTACACACGAGGACAAGATTCTGCTCACCGTTTCGGGTGGAGTAGACTCTATGGTACTGATGTCGTTGTGCGTTAATAGTGGCTACAATGTCGGTATTGCTCATTGTAATTTCTGTCTTCGAGGCAAAGAGAGCGACGAGGATGAGATTTTGGTACAGGAGACAGCCCGCCGCTATGGTATAGAGTGCTTCAACCGCCATTTCGATACTACGGGTGAGATGGCTCGCACGGGCGAATCTATGGAGATGGCAGCCCGCCGCCTGCGCTACGAATGGTTTCATCAATTATGCGAGGAGCAGGGATATACGGTTATCGCCATAGCCCACCATATTGATGACTCCATCGAGACATTTTTCATCAATATGTTACGTGGCACAGGGTTACGAGGCCTTACGGGCATAAGCAATCAGGTCGGCCGCATTGTACGTCCGCTGATGTTCGCCACACGCAAGGAGATTATGGAGTATGCCCAGCGCAAACACATAAACTTCCGCGAGGACTCTTCAAACCTTACTACCAAATATCTGCGCAACAAGATACGCTTGGGACTCATTCCTCGCATACGCGAGATTAACCCTCGCTTTCCGTTCATTATGCACCAGAACATCGCACGCCTGACTGCCGCACAGCAATTTATCGACGGCGCGATAGATAATATCTACAAAAACATTGTCGAGGAGAAGAATGGCATCTACACCCTGCACATCGACGGCATCAAGCACGTATCGTCGCGCGAATTTGTAATCTACGAGATACTTAATTCTCGCTTTGGCTTCAAGGGCGACACAGTCGATGGTTTGTGCAAGACGTTGGCCAACGAGAGTTCGGGCAAGCGATTCTATTCGCGCAGTTATGTAGCCTACACCGACAGAGGCAACATCGTCGTTACTCGCATCGACGAGAACGACCCCTGCGAGGTGATTGTAAAGCAGGGGCAGCACCGCGCCTACTGCGGTGGCAATGCGCTCTACTTTGAGTTGTGCGACGTCGATATGCTCACGTCGTTCAACGTACCCGACAATGTGGCACTGATTGATGCCGACACACTGACCTATCCGCTTACGCTGCGCCGCTGGCAGGAGGGCGATTCGTTCACGCCATTCGGAATGTCGGGCCGCAAGAAGGTGAGCGACTTCCTTATCGACAACAAGGTCTCAATGGCCGAAAAGGCACGACAGTTCGTACTGCTCTCTAACGACGAGATTGCGTGGCTTGTGGGCCGTCGCATCAACGACAATAACCGTATAACCAAAAAGACCGATATGGTACTCCGCATAACCTGCGAGAGCATATAATATTATGGCAAAAACGACTCTTAAATTCAAAGATAGCGTAGCCTCATTCGAGCAGATTAAGGCGCAGATTGCCGCGAGGAAATTTGCCCCGATATATCTGTTGATGGGCGAGGAGAGTTACTTTATCGACGTGTTGTGTGACGCGCTCTCGTCGAGCATACTCTCGCCCTCGGAGCAGGCCTTCAACCAGATTACGGTCTATGGCAAGGATAGCGATGCTGGGCAGGTGGTCAATCTATGCCGCCAGATGCCGATGATGGGCTCATACGAGGTTATCATACTAAAGGAGGCACAGCAACTACGCAACATCGAGAAACTCTCGCACTATACATCCAAGCCACAGGCTTCGACCATCCTAATCATCTGCCATAAGGAGAAGAATGTCGATAAGCGTTCAGCCTTCTACAAACAGTGTGCATCATCAGGAGTCGTATTTGAGTCAATACGCCCGCGAGATTATGAGATAGGTGCTTGGCTGACGCAATTTGTAGCACAGAAGGGGCTGAAGATTAACGACAAGGCGCGACAGATGCTGACAGACCACTTGGGTTGCGACATATCGAAGATATCAAACGAATTAGACAAGTTAATAGTCTCACTTCCTGAAGGTTGTACCGAGGTAACCGATGTAGAGGTTGAGCAGAAGGTGGGCATCTCGAAGGATTTCAACAACTTCGAGTTATGCAATGCCGTAGCAACAAAGGATATTGCACGAGCAATGCGCATAGCCGACCACTTTGCCCGCAACCCGAAGGATAATCCTTTGCTGCTGACGATTATGGCTCTGTTTGGCCAATTCCACGACATATTTATCGTTAACTATCTGCTTTGGCTACAAAAATACAAGGGTGTGCCATTCCCCAATGATATGGAGTTGATGCGTATGTTGAAGAAAAGCAACGTATTCGTCATCAAAGAGATAAAGCAACTTGCATCGTATTGGAACAATCGCAAAGTATTCGGCATCTTGGGCCTGCTGCGCGAATACGACGGAAAGAGCAAGGGCATAAATGCAGGAGCGATGAACGATGGAGAGTTGTTAAGAGAGTTGCTGCTAAAGATTTTTATGCAATAAGTTAAAGCAATGCTTCAGGCAAAGAGGGATAAATATATGATTCTAAATGGCGAGTTGACACTTTTGCAACCCGCCGTATCGCCTTTTGTATATCAAGATATACACACCCTCAACCGCGAATGTCGCTATACGGCACAACATATTGAATTCCTGAATATTGCCGCCGACAAACTATTCAGCACAAAACTCAAGCAAGGCGCCGATACAATAGAACGTCAGGCGAAAGAATTGCTTGAGAAAAATCGCACAACCCGCAACGCTACAGTCGGAGTACGACTCTCGATGGATGCCGAGGGCAACTATCGTTTGGAGGAGTTAGAACCTACAATATATGAGGGTTATACGCTACGCCTTCTGCGACCTACGACATTATGCATCGCTGGAGATATACCCTGGCCAGCATTTCCCACTTCGGCGCTTATTGAGGCAAAAAAATTGGCAGACACCGTTGTAAAGCAAAGGGGCGTGCACGAAGCATTGATAACCGATTCGCAGAGACACATAGTATCGGATGCAACAAAACCCCTGATATTGATTCGAGAATATACGGCGACATTTTCGCCCACGACACAACACTCCGTAGAGAGCAAATTGGCCATTGCAGCCTGTCAGCATATAGGCTTAAAGGTTGAGTTTGAACATTTTGGCATTGAGGAGGTGGAACGTGCCGATGAATTATTATACGTTACGTATCAAGGTATTACTGCTTACGAAAAAATTGGTCGCCACTCATTTATGAATATCATAGCAGAGCGAGTTGCTACCGCTATGGAGGAGTTATATCAAGCATCAAAAAACAAAACAAGATAATGAAAATCGCAATTTTTCCAGGTTCGTTTGACCCCTTTACACGAGGTCACGAAGCAATAGTCAGACAGGCTCTGTCGCTTTTCGACAAGGTCATTGTGGCCGTTGGCGAAAATGTCGGCAAAAACGCTCTGCTCCCGACACAGAAGCGCGTAGAGTTGATTGAGCAATTATACGCCAATGATGAGCGCATAGAGGTTGTATCATACTCAACCTTGACGGGAGATTTGGCTCGCAAAGTCGGTGCTTCGGCTATAATACGAGGTGTACGCAATACGATAGATTTTGAGTATGAGCGCACGCTGGCGCAGATGAACAAACGCCTATTCCCCGAGATAGAGACTATTTTGCTGCTTACACCTGCCGATTTGGCCGACGTATCATCTTCAGCCGTGCGCGAATTAATGGCATTCGGTCACGATGTAAGCGATATGTTGCCAGATGGTATTGACCTGCAAAGTTGCAAGAGAAATATATAGTTTATATATTTGCAACTTAATTAATTGAAATAACTGTTAAACAATATTCAATATGGAATTTACTGCGGAGATGATTGCTGGCCTGTTGGGCGGTACAATCGTAGGAGATAAATCGACAGCCGTACACACCGTATCGTCTATCGACGGCGGCAAAAAGGGCGCGCTTGCATATCTCACAAATCCGAAATATGAGCAATTCGTATATACAACCGAGGCTTCTATCGTATTGGTAGACAACGATTTTGAGCCCAAAGAAGAGGTAAAGGCTACACTTATCAAGTTGCCCGACGTAGGCGCTGCCGTACTTCAACTCCTTGAGATGTACAACGCAATGAAACCTCAGAAGAAGGGCATTTCAAAGATGGCATCAATCTCGGAGAAGGCTACCATCGGCGAGAACTGTTACATCGGCGACTTCGCCGTTGTAGAGGCTGGTGCTGTAATCGGTGACGGCGCGAAGATTTATCCGCAGTGTTACGTAGGTGACGGCGTAAAGATTGGCGCTGGTACTACACTCTACCCAGGAGTGAAGATTTATGAGGGTTGCCGCATCGGTGCTAATTGTATTCTGCACGCAGGTGCCGTTATTGGAGCAGACGGTTTCGGATTCCTGCCTAAGCCCGACGGCACGTTTGACAAGATTCCTCAGTTGGGTAACGTAATTATCGAGGATAATGTAGAGATTGGTGCAAACACTTGCGTTGACCGTGCTAAGACAGACTCTACAATCATCCGTAAGGGTGTGAAATTGGACAACCTGATTCAGATTGGCCACAATGTCGAGATTGGTGAGAACACCGTATCATCGGCACAGACTGGTATAGCAGGAACAACAAAGGTTGGTCACAACTGTTTCTTGGCTGGTCAGGTAGGTATTGCCGACCACCTCACGATAGGTAATTATGTGAAGATTGGTTCACAATCGGGCTTGGATAAGGATGTTCCAGATGGCGAGATTCGTTTCGGCTCACCCGCATTGCCTGGCATCAATTACCACCGCTCGTTTGCTGTATTTAAGACTCTGCCCGAGTTGCAGCGCCGAGTTGCAGCATTGGAGAAGGCAGCAAAGGATAAGGAGTAAATAGAAAAATTAACTTAAATAAAATATTAGAGAAAATGAAGAAGATTTTTATGATTGCTATGGCGGCTGCGACTTTGGTTGGTTGCGGTAACGCTACAAAGTTTACCATCTCTGGCTCATTGGAGGCTGAGGATGGCAAGTTGGTATATCTTGCAACAGAGCAGGGCCGCGAACTTAACTACATCGACTCAGTAGCCGTTGCGGCTAACGCTTATGTATTTGAGGGTACAACAGAGGCGCCTTACTCGGCATATCTTTTGACTAAGGAGGGCGAGGAGGCTCGTCCTAAGATGGTAGCACAGTTGTATGTTGAGCCTGGTCAGATTGAGATTAAGAAACTCGACGAGGAGCACCCCACAGTAAATGCTGTAGGTACACCCCTCAACGACAAGAAGGCTGAGTTGTTCGTAAAGCAGTTGGAGTTGCAGAAGGACGAGAATGCTGCCGAGGATGCAATTTCGAAGTTGTACTACGAGAGCATCTTGGCAAACGCAGACAATATCATCGGTTGGGATTTGTTCAAGCAGACTTACTACTACTATGAGCCACAGCAGGTAATCGATGCTATCGCCGCTATGCCCGCTGAGCAGCAGGAGAAGTTCAAGTCAAACAAGGAGGCTGCAGAGCAGGCTTTGAAGGTATTGCCCGGCAACCCCTACATCGACATCACAGAGGTTGGCGAGGGTGAACAGCCCAAGACTCTTACACCTGACGGCAAGGTACTCACTTTGAAGAGCGTTGTAGAGAACAAGGCTAACAAGTATGTACTTATCGACTTTTGGGCTTCTTGGTGCGGTCCTTGTATGCGCGAGGTACCCCACTTGAAGGCTGCTTACGACAAGTATCACAAGAAGGGTTTCGAGATTTACGGTGTATCGTTTGACCGTGACCGTGAGCCTTGGTTGAAGGCTATCGACGAGAAGGGTCTTAACTGGTTGCACGTTAGCGCTGTAAACTATTGGGATAACAAGGCTCGTCACGACTACGCAGTAAACTCTATCCCTGCTAACTTCCTTGTAGATTGCTCGACAGGCAAGATTATCGCTACACAGTTGCGTGGCGAGGAGGTTGAGAAGAAGATGGAAGAGTTATTGAAGTAATAGAAAAAAATAGTTCAAATAAGGAGGTTGTCCAACTAGTCAAGTTGAGACAACCTCTTTTGTTTTTCATAATTAAAGCGTATATTTGTAATGAGGAATTTTTGATTTAGAGTTTTACTAAATGAAAAATAAGCTAAAATATCCAAAACATTAGATACAATGAAAAAAATTCCATTTATCACATTTGCATTATTTGCATTTACAACATTGGCGTCTGCTCAAATATCTAACACAAAGAGTGACAAAGAAATAGTAATCAAGAACTCGAAAATATGCCTAAAGCAAGATTTAACACGCGGTGGTGCAATTAACTATATTTCATTGGCTGACCGAGACCGTAATATAGTAAATATTCACGACGAAGGACGTTACATTCAACAATCCTATTATGCAGGCAATTCAGTCGATAGGCGAGCAGATGGCCAGTCGGAGTTTTGGACTCCGTGGTGCTGGAATCCGATTCAGGTGGGTGATTATGCTACCAACCGTGCCCAGATTTTGGAGCATTGGTCAAAGGGTAGAACCTCTTATGTCAAATGCGTTCCGATGTTGTGGGATATGGATAATAGCCCCGCAGAGGCCACTATGGAGCAGTGGGTTGAGTTAAAGGGTAATGTTATTAAGGTTCGCAATAGATTAACCTGCCATCGTACGGATAACGTCTATGGCGAGGGCGTGCCTATGCCTCAAGAGATACCTGCGGTATATCTGATTTCATCACTCAAGCATCTGTTCTCATATTTTGGCGATAAGCCGTTTGCTGGTGAGCCTATCACTGCCACAAAGGTGGTGCAGATTATTGTAGGCGACCCCGAGCATCCGTGGGGACACTATGAGAATATATCCGAGAAGTGGATGGCCTTTGTTGATGATTCGCTTTGGGGATGCGCTGTCTATACCCCCTCGGCTACGGTCTTTACGGCGGGTCGCTACGATGCAGTTTTTGACGGTGAGAGCAAAGATGACGGAACTGTTTATATTGCTCCCAACAGAATCGAAAAGTTAATGAAAGATTCTGTAATGGAGAGTGAATATTACCTCATAATTGGCACGCTGGAGCAGATGCGCAAAGAGATTTATAAAATCAAAAACAAAACAGACAGAAAACAATAATACGATTATGGCCGAGCAGAAGGCGACATACCGCATAATGGGCATAGACCCTGGAACAAATTATATGGGCTACGGCATTGTCGAGGTCGAGGGCAACACCCTGCGCTCGGTAGTGATGGGCGATATCGACCTGCATACGATGAGCGACCCGTATCGCAAGTTGCACTATATATTCAAGCGCGTCGGAAAACTCATAGAGGATTACGACCCGCAGGAGGTGGCTTTGGAGTCGCCGTTCTTTGGCACAAACGTGCAGAGTATGCTTAAACTTGGCCGCGCGCAAGGTGTGGCTATGGCGGCTGCATTGAGTCGCGACAAACAGGTCTATGAATATGCTCCCACACGCGTCAAGCAAGCAATAACAGGTTCGGGAGCCGCATCAAAAGAGCAGGTGGCGGCTATCGTGAAACGACTACTCAAGTTGGAATATATGCCCCGCAGATTGGACGCTACGGATGGTATGGCTGTAGCGATGTGTCACTATTTCACGGCCCGCACACCCATATCGCAGGCAATGGGCGAAGAGCGCGTCAAGGGGCTCGGAGGTGGCAAAAAGGCTGCCAAAGGCTCTTCGTCGTGGGAGGCATTCCTGAAGAAAAACCCCGAAAGGGAGATAAAATAGCAGGAAAGGAGTAGAATTTTCTGCACCGCCAAAGCAATAAAAACAGAGAAAAGATGTTATTGTTAATGCTTTTTTAGTAAATTTGAACGATTAAAACTGCAACTCTAAATAAACTCAAAGATATGAGCAACGCAAAATACACCCTTAAAGAGGTGACAAATAAGGCTTTGGAGCAGGAGTTCATTGACCTGCCCAAACGTCTTTACAAAGGTAATCGCAATTGGGTTTGCCCGCTGGATGATGACATCAGAGCGGTATTCAACCCTGCAAAAAATAAGTTGTTCGCCGATGGCGAGGCTATTCGCTGGGTAGCATATAACAACGAAGGTGAGGTTGTCGGCCGTATTGCGGCATTCTATGACAACGAACACGCCTATTCGTATGAGCAGCCTACGGGTGGTTGCGGTTTCTTTGAGGCCATAGATGACCAGGAGTTGGCCAATATGCTGTTCGATGCGGCTCGTATGTGGCTTGTAAGCCGAGGAATGGAGGCTATGGATGGCCCCATAAACTTTGGCTCTCGCGACGAATGGTGGGGACTGTTGGTTGATGGATATCAATTCCAGCCACTATATGGAAACCCCTACAACCCTCCCTACTACAAGGATTTGTTCGAAAACTACGGATTCCAGAACTACTTTAATCAAAACACATATCGATGGAAGGTTGACGATGACGATATCAATCAATCAATCCGCGAGCGCGCAAAGCGCCTGCACAATACTCCTGGATATAGTTTTGCCCACATCGAAATGGACAATCTGGAGCAGGTAGCAGAAGATTTCCGCGTTATATACAACAAGGCGTGGTCTTTGTTCACTGGTGTAAAACCTATGCCAAAAGAGCAGGCGCAAGATATTTTGAACAAACTGCGTCCTATTATCGACCCGAATATCATCTTCTTCTCGTACTTTAATAACGAGCCTATAGGCTTCTTCATTATGGTACCCGATATCAACCGTATTATCGGCAAATTCAACGGCAAATTCGGTCTGATTAATAAGTTGCGACTGATGTGGGATTTGAAGGTAAAGAAGCGTTGTGACCGCATCTTCGGTGTAATCTTCGCTGTAACGCCTGAATTCCAGGGTAAGGGTGTAGAATCAGGTATGATTAATTATATCTATGAATCTTACATCTGCAGCGACCGCAACAACTACAAATCGTTTGAGTTTGCGTGGATTGGCGACTTCAACCCCGTAATGAATCGTATGATACAATCTTACGTTTGCGCTACACGCCATAAGATGCACACTACATATCGTTATCTGTTCGATAGAACAAAACCTTTTACTCGTTGCCCGCGCTTGGGAATCAAACGCGACGAGAACAAGAGAAAATAGCAGACAACAAATAAAAAACTATAACCTAATGAAAACTACAGCATTTACAAAGTATCACATCGAAGCCGGCGCCAAGATGGCCGAGTTCGCAGGATACAATATGCCCATCGAATTTTCGGGCATCAATGACGAGCATCACACCGTACGCAACGGCGTTGGCGTATTTGACGTAAGCCATATGGGTGAAATCTGGGTTAAGGGAGAGAAGGCTCTTGACCTTTTGCAACGCATTGCATCAAATGACGTATCGAAACTCTTTGACGGCAAGGTACAGTATGCTACAATGCCCAACGGTAAGGGTGGCATCGTGGATGATATCTTGATTTACAAATTCAGCGACACAAAGTATATGCTCTGTGTAAATGCGGCCAATACAGACAAGGATTGGGCCCACATCTGCGCTGAGGGTGCAAAGATGGGTATGACGCCTGATAAGGAGTTGGAGAATGCATCAGACCGCATCAGTCAGTTGGCTATTCAGGGCCCGATGGCAATGAAGTTGGTGCAAAAGATGTGCGAGGAACCTATCGAGGATATGGTGTATTACACATTCAAGATTACTAAAATCGCAGGTTGTGAGGTAATTCTCTCGGCTACAGGCTACACAGGCTCGGGTGGTTGTGAGATTTATATGCATAACGAGGATGCCGACACTATCTGGGAGGCTATGTGGAAGGCTGGCGAGGAGTTCGGCCTGAAGAACATCGGCTTGGGTGCACGCGACACATTGCGCCTGGAGAAGGGATTTGCATTGTACGGCAACGATATTGACGACACCACATCTCCTTTGGAGGCAGGTTTGGGCTGGGTTACAAAATTCGCAGAGGGAAAGGATTTCATCGACCGCGACTTCTTGGCACAGCAGAAGGCTGAGGGCGTACAGCGCAAATTGGTAGGCCTTAAGATGATTGACAGAGGCATTCCTCGCCACGGCTACACATTGGCCAACCTCGAAGGTGAGGAAATTGGCCACGTCACATCGGGTACTATGTCGCCTATGTTGAAGGTTGGCATTGCTCTCGGTTATGTAAAAGCAGAATATGCAGCAATCGGCACAACTGTAGCCGTTGTAATTCGCGACCGTCTGCTCAAGGCCGAGGTTGTGAAGTATCCGTTTGTCTAAAATATTTAAACCAGAAATATACTATGAGCAGTCTTAATCGATAAATTAAGACTGCCCATTTTTGTTCTACACCTATTTAATATATAACATTGTATGGAGAAATCAGTTTACACGCCTCCCACATTGGAGGTATTTGAAGTCGAGATTGAACGAGGATTTGCACAGAGTATGCCTATCAGTGATTGGCGCCCAGACAATTTGTAACTTACTAAATCATTATACTATGAAACTGTTAAAATTGATTATGGCAATCGCCATAGTGGCAGTGTGC
>JAFYRX010000006.1 GCA_017546725.1 Alistipes sp.
AATTCTCCCTCTAAGATAGAGGGAGTACCCGTCAGGGGGAGGGAGTGTGCTTTTGAGATGAAAGATGAAAGTTCAAAGATGAAAGATTAATTACAGACTCCTCCGCCCTGCGGGCACCTCCTCTAACTTAGAGGAGGAAATAAAGATGAAAAAACAAAAAATATTACCGTGCGAAGCCTAATCGCGGCAGATGAATTTTAGGAAAAAGGATAAGCGGCGAGCAGTCGGCAAATCAATAAAATGAATAAAAATTTGGCATTTTGCATATCTTTTGTTACATTTGCGTGATATATGGCCTCACAGGTGGGAGCGCAAAGCCCGCAACGAGGCGCGTTAAAGCCGTCACAATCAAGAGTTTACATTGTGCGGCATAGTGTAAAACCAAAAGGAATACTATATGGATGATGGTCACCATTCCACGCATAGCGGCTGTGTCGTATCTGAATACGATACCATTCATCTATGGTATCCAGCACGAGGGTAATCTTCGTGCCGAGTTGTTGCTTACCCCTCCCGCAGGGTGTTATCAGAACTACATCGACGGCAAGGCAGACATCGCATTGATGCCTTCGGCTATGGTGCCGACGCTTAAATCTACGAACATTATTACCGACTATTGTATAGGCTCATCGGGCAAGGTGCGCACCGTAGAGTTATTCTCTAATGTGCCCATCGGCCAGATTAAGCGTGTCTTCCTGGATGCTCACTCACGCACTTCGGTGCAGTTGGTGGGTTACCTGGCCGCCAAGCATTGGCACATCAGCCCCGAATGGTACGACCTTCAGGATTATCAGCAAGTTGCCTTTGCCGAGCCGACGGATGCCTTCCTGCTCATAGGCGACAAGGTCTTCGACCACGAGGATTTGTTCCAATACAATTACGACCTATCGGAGGAGTGGAACAAGGCTACGGGTATGCCCTTTGCATTTGCTGTATGGGTAGCACGCAAGGGTACTCCGTATGAGCATATTGACGCTCTGCAACACGCCCTCACCTACGGTGTGGAGTCGGTATGGGAGGCTATCGTCGAGAACGGATTCGACCAAAAGCACTACAACGCTTACGAATATCTGACACAGAACATAGACTTTGTTTTCAACGCCGAGAAACATCGGGCACTGCAAAAGTTCTGGGACGCAGGCATCAAGATTGAGCCGCGTGCCAATCCGGGCTGAAGAGCATAGCCGCCTACTGGATTTAGGCGACGGACACTCTCGCTGAGGGATTGTATTGCTCTCCCCAGCGTAAACAAATAACAACGAGTTCAACCCGTAAAACAAAGCAGTTATGCTCACAATATACCTCAAGCAATACAATAAGATTATACGCAACGCCGAGCCCGAATTGTTGGACAATCTGGGCTACGATGATATCCTCTGGTTAGACCTGCTCTCGCCCTCAATTAAGGAGCAGAAGGCCGTTGAGAACTTCATAGAGGAGAGCCTCCAGACTCGCCAGCAGGTCGAGGAGATTGAGTCAACGTCAAAATACTCGGAGAACGAGAACTCCATAATCTCCAATACCAACTTCTTCGTACCGAAGGGCGATACGTTCAGCGTAGAGCCTGTGTCGTTCATCCTCTCGAATGAGGGTGTGCTTGTCTCGATGCGTTCAGCCGAGTCGCGCACATTCCGCGAGGCGGAGAAGCGTCTGCAGATGAACTACAGAGGTTACTCGACGGGCTACCACATCTTCATATCGCTACTGGAGGTGCGTATCGACTTCGACGCCGACCTTGTGGAGTTTGTGGCCAAGCAGGTTGCAGCCTTGAGCAAGGCTATCACCACCGAGGACACCATCGACAAGGAGGTTATCCACCGCATCAACTCATTGCAGGAGAACACGATGGTCTTGCGTGAGAACATCTTCGACCGTCAGCGAATCTTGTCGGGTATCCTGCGTAGCGAGCGCTTCCCGAACGATATCTACCCACGCCTGCAGTTGATGATTAAGGACGTCAATTCGCTTATCAACCACGCCGATTTCTCGTTCCAGCGTCTGGACTATATTCAGGATTCGGCCCTGGGTTTGATTAACATCGAGCAGAACGAGATTGTGAAGATATTCTCGGTGGCAGCCGTTATCTTCCTGCCCGCCACACTTATCGCAAGTATCTACGGTATGAACTTCCGTGTGATGCCCGAATTGGAGTGGGTGCTGCACATCGGCGACTTCACACTGCCGATGGGTTATCTGTTTGCTATTATGTTGATGATACTCGCCTCGGGCGTGACGATATGGTACTTCCGCTACAAGAAGTGGCTGTAAAAGAGATAGAAAAGGTTGTCCGATGGGCAACCTTTTTTTAATGCAAAGTTTAGGCTACAATAAAAATTCTCCCTCTAAGGTAGAGGAGGAATTTTATTAATAATCATTTCCATTAAAATCATTCCCGTGCGAAGCCTAATCGCGGCAGGCAAGTTTGCGGATGAAGGGCGACGCGCAGACGGAGGGTGAAGAAACGGAGAACTTTTCACGTAGTAAAAGTGCGGATGCATCCGTTTTACCGACGGCAAGCGGAGAACCCGAAAACTTGTCACCGCGCCGCTTTTTACTCACCTTTTTACGGCTAAAAAGGTGAAAAAAGAGATAAAGAAATAAATTCTCCCTCTAATTTAGAGGGAGTACCCTTTAGGGGGAGGGAGTGTGCTTTTGAGATGAAAGATAGATTTACAGACTCCTCCGTCACACCTTACGGTGTGCCACCTCCTCTAACTTAGAGGAGGAAATTTTATTAAGCAAAAACGTCATTCCACATCACAAACTTTAGTGAGTGATGATTGGAATCTCTAAAAATATTTTTGAGTGGAGTGACGTATTCGACCAAAGACTATCCTAAACTAATAGAACAATCCGTTCTTGCCGAAGATGGGATATCCGAAGTTGAAGGTGACGTAGAAATTGTCGGTTGTGCGCCAATCATACTTCGTAACAGCCAGCGACACAGGGCCTATACGGGTGTGATAGACAAACGACAGGTCGGTCATAAAGTGCAGATAATCATCCGAATGTATGGGGTCGCGCATCATAGCATACACACCACCTCGCAGATAGAAATTGCGGGCCAGCGAGAATGTTGGCATAATACCCATAGCAGCATAACGTGAAGCATAGAACTCGGGCATAAACAACATCTTGGAATGTGCCGTAGGTGTGTAACGCGGTGAGGTCAGCGTAGTGGCAATGGAACTACCGAACTGCGGATGATTCGTAAAGACTACCTCGGCATTATAACCCACCGAGAACCACGTCTTGCGCCAGTCGCCAGGATAGTGCTCCCACTGGAACTTTGCACCCACCCATTGCTTGGTTGCTGTCGCCAACTCACCTCGCTCGTGAAGTTCAGCATTCTCATATCGGTCACGACCATAGACACCTATACCCGAAAGCGATAGTTTAGAGCCCCGTGTCGGATAGAGAATCTTGTCCAACGTGCTGCGCTCGAACAACAGACGGCCCGCCAGAAAACGGAATCGGTCGTGGGTGCCTGGCTGTGCAGGGGCATCGTAGGTATCCTCATAGGTGTAGAAGTTGTAGCCCGTATTAAAGCCCACCTCGAAGATACTCTTGCGGGTGGTGGCTACGCCAAATGCACCGTGAATGTAGGTCTCCAGAACACGGGCCTTGATAGTATTGCGGGCGGGTGTGACATTACCAAATGCACCGTGCAGTGTCGAACGGCGCGAGATGACACCCTCATAATCCAGATAGTAGGGTTTGCGTCCGAGGAAGGTCGTGCGGCCTCCAGCACGGGCGATAGTCGATATAGGACCGAGCAGCAACTCTATATAACCACTCTGGGCGGTATTACCCACCGAGAAGTAGTTGACACCCATATAAATCTGATTGTAGGTCGTAGATGAGAGGTTACCACCTATCGAGTAGCGCACCTTGGGCTTGACCGATAGGTCGAGTGCGAGGTGGAAATCCTCGTACAACGAGTCGTAGCGCATACGTGGGAAGGAGTTTATCGAAAATTCGCTCGTCGACATCAGCGAGAAGAATCTGTCGCGCATATTCGTGAAACTCTGCACGTCGCGGTCCACAGAGTCACGACGTGGCTCCTCAAATTCGAGGAACGTGCGGGCATACTTCTTCTGGCGGGGACGCAATCCGTTGATTTCACCCGCACCAATCATCAGTTCGGGGCAACGCTCACGAAAGGCTTCGCGACGGGCCGCAACCTCCTCTATCGTGCGTCGTGAGGTGAAACGACGCTTGAGTTCGGGTATCATCTGTAGAGCATCCTTATAACCCATCTCGATGATTTGCCTGCCCTGAGCGAAATCTATCACGCTGGCATTGACATCGCGCTTGATGATAAGGCTCTGGCCCTCGGGCAACGAGTAGTCGGTAGGCATAGTCACGAGCGACATCACCTGCTTCTCGATAGAGGATGACTGCGTGGTGAGGTCGTTACCGTCCAAGCACTGCGCACCCAGATAGAAGTCGGGAGCGAAGTCCGACTGCATAACCCCCCAGGGGAAATTATCGTAGCAACCACCATCGACATAGACCTTACCATCCTCATCGGTCACGGGGCGGAACAACATCGGGTAGGCCATCGAAGCCCTGACGGCAAATGGCAAATCGCCGCTGCGCATCTCCACAGGAGCGTGGGCATTCACATCGGTCACTATGCAGCGGAAGGGTATCATCAGTTTATCGAAATCGCCACCACAGGCTGCTCCCGATGCACCCAACAACTCCAGCAGGGCCATATCAATCTGGGCCGTCGAAACGAACGAGTAAGGCAGGGCCAACTTCATAGAGTTGCTGTTGCTCAACGTGTCACGCTTGATGTCGGCATATACCGAGAGCATACCGGGCGAGTCGGGACGCTCGGTGTAATAGAAGCGATACTTATCCTCAATCTTACCCGACACCCATCGCTCAACATTGCCCGAGAGAACTATATCCTCCATCTGCTGGGGGGTGTAACCCGATGCGTAGAGGGCACCGATAATGGCTCCCATAGAAGTACCCGACACATAATCAATCGGGATGGCATTCTCCTCCAGCGCACGTATTACGCCTATGTGATACAATCCTTTGGCACCGCCACCCGACAAGACAAGGCCCAAACGGCCACCTATGGGTGTGATGGAATCGACCTCCAAGGAGGCTGCAACAGATGCCACAATGTCGCTCATCGAGTTTGCAGTAGAGGCTGCGCGTGCATCCTTTTTTGCTATTTTCTGGGCTGATTTGACCACTTTTTTCAGGGTGTCAGTTGCGCCAGAAGCCACCCGAGAGGTCATCACTCGGTGGGCCGCAACGGGTGTCGCGGCAAAAAAAGTGGCAAAGATTATCACCACAGAGGTTATAAATAGTGCAAAAAAGCGAATCGTTCTCATATTTTTTAGTAACTTTGCACGTTATATAGCCGTAAAGTGGCCATAGCGCAACTACAAAATTAACAGAAAAATATATAAAAAACAAAATAACAATGATTAACAAGATTCAAGACCTACTCAAAAGAGTAGAGGAATTTGCTCCTACAACGGCTGCCGAGGTCGAGGAGTTCCGTATTAAGATTCTCGGTAAGAAGGGCGAATTGAACGCCCTGATGGAGGAGTTCAAGACAGTACCCGCAGAGCAGAAACGCGAATTGGGACAGAAGATTAACGCCTTGAAGCAGGCTGCACAGGAGAAGATTAACTCGCTGAAGACCACTTTGGCCGACTCTGCTGCACAGAAGGTGGCTGCCGTAGGTGATATGACACGCCCCGGCTCGGCTACAGCCGACGGTACACGTCACCCCATCTCTATCGTGAAGAATCAGATTGTCGAGATTTTCTCACGCTTGGGCTACACAGTAGCCGAGGGTCCCGAGATTGAGGACGACTGGCACGTATTCTCTGCCCTGAACTTCCCCCTCTCGCACCCTGCACGCGATATGCAGGATACATTCTTCGTTGAGAAGGCATCTTCGGAGCCCGACACCAAGGATGTATTGTTGCGTACCCACACATCATCAATCCAGGTGCGTGCTATGGAGCACCAGAAGCCCCCTATCCGCATCATCTGCCCGGGCCGTGTGTTCCGTAACGAGGCTATCTCATATCGTGCACACTGTATCTTCCACCAGGTAGAGGGACTCTACATCGACGAGGGTGTATCGTTTGCCGATATGAAGCAGTCGATTCTCTACTTCGCAAAGGAACTCTTTGGTGAGACCGCTACAATCCGTATGCGCCCCTCATACTTCCCCTTCACCGAGCCTTCGGCTGAGGTCGATGTATCGTGCAACCTATGCGGCGGTAAGGGCTGTAACGTCTGCAAGGGTACAGGCTGGTTGGAGATTATGGGTTGCGGTATGGTTGACCCCAATGTATTGGAGGCCAGCGGCATAGACTCGAAGAAGTATTCGGGCTTTGCATTTGGTATGGGTGTTGAGCGTATCGCAATGTTGAAGTACGGAGTGAAGGACTTGCGTCTCTACTTCGAGAACGACGTTCGCTTCCTCCACCAGTTTGACTCAGCGCTGTAAATTCAAAATTGGGTTTGGATTTTAGGTGATGAATTTGAAAGAATAGGAAACTAAATAAAAATTCTCCCTCTAAGATAGAGGGAGTCCCCGAAGGGGGAGGGAGTCTGCTTTGAGTGGAAAGATGAAAGTCCAAAGATAAAAGATAAACAGACTCCTCCGTCACACCTTACGGTGTGCCACCTCCTCTAACACAAGAGGAGGAATTAATTAAGTAAAAAACTATGAAAGGTCGTTCGTGGATAAAGGGTTTGATGGGTGTGTTGTGGCTCATAGTGGCGACAACGGCTACCGCTTTTGCCCAGACATCCGACACGAAAGACCTATCATCCGACGAGGCGACCGAAAACGGCATAAAAAAGCCCGAACTCATCATTCCCGATTCGCTGCGTGCTGTATATAAGTACACCGAGGGATTGAAGCAGTTGAACATCTTCGGCGACACCGTAAAATCGCAAAAACTGTTGCGTGAGGCGCTGGAGATTGACAGCACCTATTCGCCTGCCTTGTACGAATTGGCTTCGCAGATAATGGAGGGCGGTAAGAACGATGCCGAGGCCATAGCGTTGGCCCGCAAGGCCTACCTGTCGGACACTACAAGCCGCTGGTACACAAGCCTATATGCACAGACTATGATTGTCGCTTCGCGCTTGGATGATGCCTTGCCCATCTATGCCCGACTGATGCGTATGGACTCCAAAAACCCCGATGTTTACCGCATCCTGGCCATACTCTACCAGCAACGACATCAACCATTCTCGGCCATTGCCGTGTTGGATTCGGCCGATATGCGCCTGGGCAAGATTCCCTACCTGACGGAGTTGAAACGGCACCTGCTGGTCTCTACTCACCAATACGACCGTGCCATCGAGGAGGCTCAACAGTCGGTCGAGGATGTACCTTACGAGCAGAGCAACCACCTCACTCTGGCGCAGACCTATGCAGCCGCAGGACGTGACTCGCTGGCCAAAGTGAAGTTCAAGGAGACCATCGCTATGGACTCCACAAACGTGAAGGCCCTGAGCGCCTATGCCGACTACTGCTCCTTCAAGAACGATGGGCCCGAGTATATAAAGACGCTGCAGAGTCTCTTTGCAACTAACGAATTCTCGTTGGAGCGCAAGGTGGAACTTATCAAGCGACTGATGGACAACAACAAGTTCTATGGCGAAAACTACTTTGCCATAGGCCGCTTGGCATCGACTCTACTGATACAATACCCCGACAAGAAGGAGGCTATAGACATCTACGGCGACCACTTGCTGGCGGGTGGTGACCTGGAGTCGGCGCTCAAACTCTTCAAGCAACATCTTGAGGATGAGCCCCCGCAGTTGGATTACTATATGGCCGTCATCGACATCGAGGAGTATCTGCATCGTGCCGACTCTGTAGATATCTACGTCGAGCAGGCTACGCAGAAGTTTTCTGACAATCCCATACTCTACATCCGCAAGGCCAACCGCCAATATGGCAAAGGTAATCTGCACGGGGCTATCGAGAGTTTCAATCGTGCTATGCTTATCACCGAGAGCGACACACTGCGAGGCGAGTTGTGGGGCTACATAGGCGACACCTATCACGCTATGGGCGAGGCTGTCCGCACAAAGACCGATACAACGGAATATAAAATCAAGATAAAACCCAAGAAGGCTGCGCAGTTGTGCTACGAGGCCTACGAGAAGGCTTTGGAGATACACTACGACAACGCCTCGGTGCTGAACAACTATGCCTACTACCTGAGCGAGGAGGATAGGGAGTTGGAACGTGCGCTGGAGATGTCGGCCCGAGCGATAGAGTTACAGAAGAGCAATTCTACATTCCTGGATACCTACGCCTGGATACTCTTCAAGTTGGGACGCTACGAAGAGGCCCGCACATATATGCGACAGGCCCTCTCGCTGGACCGCACCAACAGTGGAACGCTGGCGTTGCACTACGGAGATATACTCTTTGCACTGGGCGACAGGTTTATGGCCGAGACCTATTGGCAACGAGCCCTGAAGATGGGCGAAGATGTGGGGCTTATACAGTTGCGATTGGCTCTGCTGAAGAGTGAGAACATCAAGAGCGGCCACATCAGCATCGAGGAAGTTAAGGTCAAGGGGCAGAAGGGTAAGCAAAAACGTATATCGCTCACCCCGCCACACAAAGCACAGGAGTAAATTTTGAATTCAAAAAACTATGAACTGCAAAGGGTTGATAATAATGTTGTTATGGGCGGCGATGATGGCGTTGCCTGCGGCATTGTGTGCCCAGCAGAAACAGGATAAAACCGAGCAGACTGCCGAGGAGAAGGCACGCATAGCCGAGCAACGCAAACTCATCGAGCAGTTGGAGAAGCAGGTCGAAGAGGAGGAGAAACGACTCAACTCCATAAAGAAGGATAAATCGACTGCACAGCAACGTGTGCGCTCAATAACACGCCAAATCAATTCGCGCAACCAACTCCTCAATAAGACCGAAAAGGAGATTTCTTCAATCGAGAAAAACATACAGTTAAACGATTCGCTACTCACAAAGACACGTGCGCAGGAACTCACCGAACGTGAGCGTTATGCCGAGATGGTGCGTGAGGCCTATCGTAACCACAAGCAGAACAACTATGTGACATATCTGCTGGCGTCGGAGAACTTCTCGGATGCGGCACGTCGTATAGCCAACATCAGGGCCGTAGCCGAACTGCGTGCCGAGCGTATGCGCCGCATAGATTCGCTGGGTAAGGCCATCGAGCAACAGCAGTCGTCGCTAACAAGCCGTCGTCAGGACCTCGATGCCGTGCAGCGCAAGGCCCAGGAGCAACGCAAGAAGTTGCAGAGCGATGTGAAGTCGGCACAGACAGCTATGAATCAACTCACCACCAAGGAGAAGGCCGCCCTGCGCGACAAGATGGAGAGCGAGGAGCGACTGGATGCCGCCATCGATGCCCTGCGCAAACTCACCAAGGGTAATACTACGGGTGCTTCGTTCTCGCGCACGACGTCTAACCTTAATCTGCCCGTCGCAGGCGGTAGGGTGAAGCAATACAAGGGCAATATGGCCGAGATTGTGGGTGGTCGTGGCGCCGAGGTACGCTCGATTTATGAGGGCAAGGTTGTCGAGGTCAAGCGCAACCGCATAACGGGCAAATACGACGTTTTCGTGGCACACGGCGAGTATATAACCTCATACGCCAACCTCGAGGATGTAAGCGTTCAGAAGGAGCAAAAAGTGGCAAAGAACGGACGTTTGGGCGAGATAGGCTCGGCGGTGAATCTGCAGACTATGCAACCCGAATATAAGATGGTCTTCGGCATCTACTCTCCCAACCCCAAGGAGACTATGCGCGCCGCCGACTGCTTCAAGAAGAAATAGACCCCGCAGGGAATTCAAAATTCAAAATTGAGTTTTGTATTTTGGAAACTAAATAAAATTCTCCCTCTAAGGTAGAGGGAGTACCCGTAGGGGAGGGAGTCTGCTTTTTGAGTGTAAAGTTGAAAGTTCAAAGATAAAAGATTAACAGACTCCTCCGTCACACCTAACGGTGTGCCACCTCCTCTAACTTAGAGGAGGAAATAGATAAAAGAGGAAAGAGCAAAGATAAAAGAAATATTACCGCGCGAAGCCTAATCGCGGCAGGCAAGTTTGCGGATGAAGGGCGACGCGCAGGCGGAGGGTTAAGAAACGGAGAATTTTTCACGAAGTAAAAACGCTTAGGCGTCCGTTTTACCGACGGCTAGCGGCGACCCCGAAAACTTGTCACCGCGCCGCTTTTTAACCCACCTTTTTACGGCTAAAAAGGTGAAAAAGAGACAAAGTAGATTAATTTAAGAGGGGAGTCTGAATTTTGAATTAAAATATATGGTTAGATTCTACAACGACGATTGCACATACCGTCTGCCCGAGAAGCGACTGACAGCAGCGTGGCTCAAGAGGGTAGCCGAGGAGGAGGGTTACACGCTGGGTGATGTGACCTACATCTTCTGCTCGTCGGCGGTGCATCGCAAGATGAATGTCGATTTCATTGGTCACGACTACTTTACCGACGTTATCACATTCGATTACAGCGACTTACGTGGCGAAGGCGTAGTCAGTGGCGACATATTCATCGACGTGGATACAGTACGCGACAATGCCCGCATATATGGTGCTACGGCCCTGCACGAGATGCGTCGTGTCGTTGTTCACGGCCTGCTGCACCTGTGCGGCCAGAAGGACAAGACTCCTCGCGCCGAGAAGCAGATGCACAAAAAGGAGGACAAGTATCTGGCCAAATTCTACGAAGAGGCGTAAAGCAAGAGATAAATGGCTGCTATTCAACCAAATAACGATTTATATTCGTACGACATAATCGTCGTGGGCGGTGGTCACGCAGGTTGCGAGGCCGCATCGGCTGCTGCACGAATGGGTATGCGCACGCTGCTGCTGACGATGGATATCCAGAAGTTGGCATCGATGTCGTGCAACCCTGCAGTAGGAGGCGTCGCAAAGGGCCAGATAGTCCGCGAGATTGATGCTCTGGGAGGTCGTATGGGTATCATCACCGACCGCTCAACCATCCAGTTCCGTATGCTCAACCGCTCGAAGGGAGCCGCTATGTGGAGCCCCCGTGCACAGTGCGACAAGGAGCAGTTCTCGCGTCTGTGGCGTGAGGAGTTGGAGAACACCGACAACCTCTTTATGTGGCAGGATGCAGCCGAGGAGTTGCTCTATGCCGAGGGAGAGCAGGGCGACAAGGTATGTGGTCTGCGCACCAAGATGGGCGTAGAATTCCACGCCAAAGCGGTTATTTTGACCGCTGGTACATTCCTCGGGGGATTGATGCACTGCGGCGAGCGTAATGCCGAGGGTGGACGTGCTGGAGATGCAGCCTCACACGGCATAACCGAGTCGTTGCAGCAGCGCGGATTCGAGGTGGGACGTATGAAAACGGGTACTCCCGCACGTATAGATGCCCGCTCGGTAGATTTCTCGGTGATGGAGATTCAAGAGGGTGATGCAGAGCCGTCTAAATTCTCGTTTTCCGCTGATACTCAACCCGTTAGCGAACAGAAACCCTGCTATTTGGTCTATACATCTGTGGATGTACACTCCACTTTGCGTGAGGGTTTTGACCGCTCACCACTCTTCAACGGCACAATTCGTGGCATAGGCCCACGTTACTGTCCGAGCATCGAAGATAAGTTGCGCACCTTCGCCGAGAAGGAGCAGCACCAACTATTCCTTGAGCCCGAGGGCCGCACAACGAATGAGTACTACCTCAATGGCTTCTCATCTTCGCTACCGCAGGAGATACAACTCGCTGCACTACGCAAGATAAAGGGACTGGAGCAGGTACACGTCTATCGCCCAGGCTACGCCATAGAGTACGATTATTTCCCACCCACACAGTTGCGCCACTCGCTGGAGACCAAACTCGTAGAAAACCTATTCTTTGCTGGTCAGGTAAACGGCACAACGGGTTACGAGGAGGCGGCAGCGCAGGGACTTATGGCGGGTATCAATGCCGTACGCAAATTACGAGGCGAGGAGGCCATTGTGCTGAAGCGTGACGAAGCATACATCGGAGTGTTGATTGATGACCTTGTAACGAAGGGAGTCGATGAGCCGTATCGTATGTTCACTTCGCGTGCCGAGTACAGAATCTTACTCAGACAAGATAATGCCGACTTGAGATTAACTCCGCTTGGACACGAAATTGGTCTTGTAACGGAGAAAAATTGGCAAAAATTCGAAGAAAAAAAATCACTCGTAGAATCGCTTATTTCCTACGCGCACGAACAGAGTATCAAAATATCGGAAATTGAGGGCTATTTAAAACGCAACAATTTTGAGCCTTTGACGCAGGGTAGAAAGTTGTATGCACTGGTTTCGCGCAACGAATTTTCTTTCAAAACGCTCATCGAGGAGTTGCCAAAGGTAAAACGATTCGTCGAACAGAAGGGTATAACGCAAGAGGTAATCGAGCAGGCCGAGATACAAATAAAGTATAAAGGCTACATCGAACGCGAAAAATTGTTGGCCGAGAAGTTGCGCCGACTGGAAAACATAATCATTCCTGCCGATTTTGATTTTATGCAGATGAACGCGCTGACGATAGAGGCACGCCAGAAACTGACTAAAATCCGCCCACAAACCATTGGTCAGGCATCGAGAATTCCTGGCGTGAGTCCCGCGGATATAAACGTTATGCTGATAAAATTCGGACGGTAGGAGAGTCTGGTGAAAACAATAAAAATTCTCCCTCTAAGGTAGAGGGAGTACCCGAAGGGGGAGGGAGTCTGCTTTTGAATTGAAAGATGAAAATTCAAAGATGAAAGATTAATTTACACACTCCTCCGTCACTCGCAAGCGAGCGACACCTCCTCTAACTTAGAGGAGGAAATTAAAGAGCAAAGAGGAAAAGAAATATTACCGTGCGAAGCCAATCCGCGGCAGGCAAGTTTTCGGACAAAGGGCGACGCGCAGACGGAGGGTTAAGAAACGGAGAACTTTTCACGAAGTAAAA
>JAFYRX010000056.1 GCA_017546725.1 Alistipes sp.
ATCAGGAATAAGAGCCAAATTGATTCTATCTATCTTATAAAAAATTCCGCGCTTCATTCCTTTCGTAAGCCCCAACTCTTTGGCTGCTTTTTTCTCTTCTTCTGTAAATTGCGAGAACAAAATCTTATTTTCTCCCGCATCTAAACCTCGTGAATTTATCTCGCCAGCCTCCTTTGAATACTCCTTAATGTGAAGCGTGACATTATAATCACCCTTCATAAAATCATTCAAATCGAATGAATAAAGGTCGTATCCATCATTGCGCAACAATGATATAATATCCTTTGCATCAATACTTCGGCTCTTGATATTTTGAGCCGACAACGAAAATACCGCCACCAAAAGGAGCAAAAGTAATAGCAAATTCTTCATTGTACTCTTTAATTAATCTATCTCAAAGGCTCGTATGGAATCTTATACTTATCATCGAGCGTAAGGATTGCCCCCTCGTGCATAGCTCTATCGGCCAGCAAAGCAAACTGCGTCGCATAGTACGACTCCTCCAACACCTTTGCGGGCTGCTTACCCGTAATCACCGCGTGAACAAACGCCTCCATTATCTCTATCGAGCCATCCGCCTCTGCACCTACGGTGCTCTCTCCTGTCGAGATTGTCACATTATCCATAATAGGCATACCTGGCGCCAATGCACTCGTCTCGGCCGCCCAACTTGTACCAGCAAACACCGAATTACTCATCACACCGCTCTCAATCTGTGCCACCAACTGATGCATACCGCTACCCTTCGGCGCAGGCTCATCGGTATAGTGCATACAGGTAACGAGGTCAATCGTACCCTCTGTACCCAAAATCTGCTCACCCATACCGAAATGCTTATTCGAGATGATTGACTCGAAGGTCATATTCACACCATTCGGGTAGGTAAATATCGCACTCACCGCATCGTACACATCGCGTCCGTCCTTATTCCAATGCAACAGACTTCCCGAGCCCATAACCTTTTCGGGCAACATACCCATAGCCCACGAGCCATTCTGCAAGTGGTGGCAAGCCAACTCGGTCATCAATCCGCGCGAATACTCGCTATACAGACGCCAATTTATTCTGCGCTCCAACTCGGGCGATGGCACCTCTCGGCGCCAGTCGTTGTTACGATACCAATAATTTCTGATTCCTACAACCTTACCGATTTTTCCTTCATGAACCATCTGCATAGCCTTGGCATACTTAGGGTCGAACAATCGTTGCTGACCGATAAACAGCACTCCATTCAACTCCTTACGGCAGTTATACACCTCCAATGCCTCATCCAGAGTAAAGGCCATCGACTTCTCGCAAAAGACTCTCTTGCCAGCACGCAGAGCATCCATCGTCATACGTCCGTGCAGATACAGAGGAGTAGTCACAATCACACCATCGACATTCTTATCCTCCAACAACTTACGATAGTCATCGTACAACTTTGCCTTCGGAAAATACTGCGCAGCATCCTCCAGGTGCGGACGGTAATCGTCACACAGAGCCACCATCTCCACGTTAGGCATACGCAACAGATTCTTAATATGGTACAAACCACGCGAGCCCGTACCAATCATACCTATGCGAGCCTTCTCGCCCTTCACCTCTTGTTGCGCCTTATCGCTACAAGACTCCAACCAGGGGAACATCGACAACGCTACTCCTGCAAGTCCCTTCTTGCCACAATCAGCCAAAAATTCTTTTCTGTTCATCGGTTATATAGTTTTCTTTATTTTTTGCTTCTTATTACGTAGGCTCTATTACGCTTCCTGCTCCTAACGTACAATCTCACGACACTCCGTCGAACCATCTGCTCGGCAATATATCTCCGAGGCTACATACCCCTCATATTGTGCCATTATAGTTTTACGCATATTTCGGGGTGCGGCATACAATGCAGTCGACAAAACCTCTGCCACCAAAGCCGAACGTCCCTCAACCAATATCAACTCCTCACCCATAGCGCAGTCTCCCGTCATCGGATTTACGATATGATATTCACCATTCTCGGCCTGGCCCGACATCGACATAGCGCTATCCTTCAACCTAACCTCACGCGCTACCGCCGACCTTACCTTACGATGCTTGACACCTATCGGCCACCACTCTCCATAAGGATGATGCCCCATAGCCACAATCGAACTATTTCCAAAGTTTATCACAGCCTGCTTAACGCCCTCTCTTTCGAATATCTGCCTTACACTCTCGGCAGCATAACCTTTGGCAAATCCGCCCAAATCTATCATCTCGCCCTCTCGCAGCAATCGCACCTTATGCTCCTTGCCATCAAGCGCATATCCTCCTCGGTTTTCACCTCTCGACTCAGCATTTTCATCCACCGCCGTCACATCAAAGTAACCTCCCGTTGCACGACGAAACACCTCGCACAACTCCAGCGCCATAAACAACTCGTCCTCAACCTTGACACTCTGCCCCGCAGCCGTCGCATTTACCACCGCAAGCGGGCTTCGGCTATCGTGGCAGTTAAACAATCTCTCCAGACGTTTCACCTCCTGTTCGGCCTCCGTCATCAGTGCTCGGCCCTGCTCCTCGCTCAAGCCTACAGCCAACAACTCCACTCGCGTATGCATCGCACCAAACGATGAATACACAACGGGGTAATCAGGATTCTTTCGGCTGTAACTTATCGCGGCCACAACGACACTCTATTTACGCGTCAAATACTTCAACAATCTCCAGCCAAGACGCAGCACCCAAAGCAGAGCGTACAATATGCAGGTCGTAACGACCACATATCCGATTTGGCTAAACACCTCATACCACGGAGTTGCAAACTTTATGATAGCCACCCAATTAATCACGTTTGCCACAGCAAAGCAGGCCAACAATATCCACAACTCACGACGTTTAACGTCGGCAGTTATAACAGTATCTTTCATATCGGGTTAAAGTTTAATATCGTAAATCTGTATCACACCACGCAATGCACCCTCGTCGTCGGTCACAAGCAGAGAGTTCACTTTGTATTGTGTCATCATCTTCTCGGCCTCGATAAGTTTGGCATTCATATTAATACTCTTGGGCGAGCGAGTCGCTATATCCATCACCGTAATATCAAAGAATTTGGCCTGCAGATTCTCCATTGCACGGCGCAAATCACCATCAGTCACGATTCCCTCTATCTGACCATTATTCACCACTACAATCAAACCCAAGCCCCCTCGCGTCATACGGTGAATCATCTCCGTTGCACCACAATCCGATGCTACAACAGGCAAATCATTTTTACGCATCACATTACCTACGGTCATCAACAATCGGCGACCAAGGCTACCTCCAGGATGCAGACGAGCAAAGTCCATAGCCGTAAAATCGCGAGCCTTCATCAACGCTACAGCCAAAGCATCACCCATAGCCAACTGCGCCGTAGTCGATGTCGTAGGAGCCAAATGCAGAATACAAGCCTCCTCCTTGACACCTACATTGAGGTGGAAATTAGAGTTTTTGGCCAACGTAGATTCGGGGTTGCTCGTAATAGAAATCAGCACATTGCCATTACTTTGGATAAATGGTACAATCTTCAACACCTCATCGGTCTCTCCCGAGTGAGACAATGCCACGACCACATCCTCCGACGAAATCATACCCAAATCGCCGTGAAAAGCCTCACCTGGGTGCAAATAGAAACTCGGAGTACCTGTCGAAGCCAACGTAGCCGCAATCTTACGGCCCACCAGGCCCGACTTACCCATACCCGTAATGATTACCTTACCTGTACAGGCTAATATCTTATCCACTGCCCCCACAAATTGCTCATCCAACGTAGCCGCCATCTGCGTCAAGGCTTCTGCCTCCTTATGCAACGTCTCTCGAGCGAGAGCCAAAACCTCCTCTGAAGTCAATGAGTTCATTTTCATCTATTATTTAGGTTGTCGCTATCTACAAAAGCGACTATATTATTTTATTCTTTATAACAACGACTTTATCACGCCCTCCAACTCCTCCAGGAGCAACATATTAGGTCCGTCACTCAATGCATTATCGGGGTCAGGATGCACCTCAAAGAAGAAGCCGTTGGCACCAAATGCCTTTGCAGCCTGCGCCATAGCGGGTACAAACTCACGATTACCACCAGTCTTTCCGCCAGCCGCACCAGGGCGCTGCACACTGTGAGTACAATCCATCATTACCGTCGGAGCAATCTTCAACATATCGGCTATATTGCGGAAATCGACCACCAAATTGTTGTAGCCATACATATTGCCTCGCTCAGTAAGCCACACCTCCGTAGCACCCGAATTCACAGCCTTCTCATAAGGATACTTCATATCCTCACCCGAAAGGAACTGCGCCTTCTTGATATTGACGATACGACCTGTCGCAGCAGCAGCCACCAACAAATCGGTCTGACGGCACAGGAACGCAGGAATCTGCAACACATCAATCACCTCGCCTGCAGGAGCAGCCTGCCAAGCCTCGTGAATGTCGGTGCACAATTTCAAACCCCACTTGCGCTTCACGTCGTCCAACATCTGCAAGCCCTTGTCGAGTCCTACACCACGATACGACGAAAGCGACGTACGGTTTGCCTTATCGAACGACGCCTTGAAAATCACATCAACGCCCAAACGCTCGTTAATACCTACCAAAGTCTCAGCCACCTTGTCCAACAACTCAGCCGACTCTATCACGCACGGCCCTGCTACAAATCGTTTCATATTTTTTTGTTTATTTTAATCTTTACAATGATTGCGCCTTCAAAAACTCTTCGGCTCGCTCCAAATCCTCGGGTGTATCAATTCCTACAGTCTCTACATCCGAGATACCTACGCCAATCTTATAACCATTCTCCAGCCAGCGCAACTGCTCCAACTTCTCGGACAACTCCAACGGCGACTGTGGCAACGAAGTAATCTCTCTCAACACCTCGCTACGGAAGGCATACATACCTATGTGCTTGTAGAAAGTATGCGTCTTGAGCCAATCCTCACGCTCCACACCGCGCAGATAGGGAATCACCGAGCGTGAGAAATATATCGCACGCGACTGTTTGTCGAGCACCACTTTCGGTGAATTGGGATTCTCCAATGCCTCTATACCATCCGCCTCACTGAAGGGTTTTACCAGCGTTGCAATATCGGTATTCTCATCCTCAAAGCACTCCATTATGGCCCTCAACTGCGACTCCGCTATGAAAGGCTCATCACCCTGCACATTTATCACCACGTCGAACTCCTCACCCACCTTCTGATAAGCCTCCCAGCAACGGTCTGTACCGCTTTGGTGGTCGGGTGAAGTCATAATGGCACGACCGCCAAATGACTCAACCGCATTAGCGATTCGCTCATCGTCGGTGGCTACAGCAACACTTGAGACAACCTTTGCAACTTGCTCATACACACGCTGAATGACGGGCTTACCACCCAACAAAGCCAATGGCTTGGCGGGGAATCGTGTCGAAGCATAACGTGCTGGTATCAACACTATAAATTTCAGAGGCTTACTCATATCTATCTAAAGTATTACTTTAATTACTCGTTTATTTTAATGCAATCGCCAAAACATCCTCTATTCTCTTAACATAGTGGAAGTTAAGCCCCGCAACATACTCTACCTTAATCTCCTCAACATCCTTGCGGTTATCCTCACACAAAATCAATTCGTTGATTCCCGCACGCTTAGCCGCCAGAATTTTTTCCTTGATTCCGCCTACAGGCATCACTCTGCCACGCAATGTCATCTCACCCGTCATAGCAATGCGCTCCTTGACTTCGCGGCCCGTGAATGTAGAGACAATCGACGTCACCATCGTAATACCAGCCGATGGGCCATCCTTAGGAATAGCGCCTTCGGGAACGTGGATATTGATATTATGCTTCTCGAAACGCTCGGCTGCAATGCCCAACTCCTCGTGGTGTGCCTGCACCCATTCGTAGGCAATCGTAGCAGACTCCTTCATCACATCGCCCAAATTACCTGTCAAGTTCAAAGCGCCCTTACCAGGAGTAAGCACTGACTCGATATAGAGAATATCGCCACCTACGGCAGTCCACGCCAAACCTGTAACTACACCCACCATACCTGCGATTTCGTACTCATCGTTGCGGAACTTGGGCTTGCCCAAAATCTTCTCGATATCGGCTGCGGTCATCTCGGGAGCAAAAGCCTCCTCAAAGGCGATATGCTTTGCTCGCGCACGCACCAACTTGGCGATATGCTTATCCAATGAACGGACACCCGACTCTCGAGTATAGTCCGAAATAATCTTCTCAAGTATTTCATTAGAGAGAATAAACTCATTCTGCTTGACACCGTGCGCCTCACACTGCTTACGCACCAAATGTTCATCGGCAATACGCACCTTATCCTCCAAAATATAACCTGGAATGTTAATCATCTCCATACGGTCACGCAGTGCGGGATTGATAGCACCTATATCGTTGGCCGTAGCGATGAACAACACCTTCGACAAATCGTACTCGGTATCGAGGTAGTTATCGTGGAATGTAGTATTCTGCTCGGGGTCCAACACCTCCAACAACGCACTTGAGGGGTCACCGTGATTGCTAACAGTAATCTTATCAACTTCATCGAGGATAATCACAGGGTTAGACGAACCGCAACGCTTGATGGTCTGAATGATACGACCAGGCATTGCTCCGATATATGTACGGCGGTGACCACGAATCTCCGACTCATCGTGCAAACCACCCAACGAGATACGTCCAAACTTGCGGCCCAAAGCAGTTGCAACAGAGCGACCAAGCGAGGTCTTACCAACTCCCGGAGGGCCATACAAGCACAAGATAGGAGACTTCAAATCGCCCTTGAGTTTAATAACGGCCAAGTGCTCCAAGATTCTATCCTTAACTTCCTCCAGACCAAAGTGGTCATCATCGAGTTGCTTGCGAGCGCACTCCAAATCGAGGTTATCCATCGTAACATCGTTCCACGGCAACTCCAACATAAGTTGCAAGTATGTCATCTGCACAGAGTATTCAGCCACTGCAGGATTCAGACGCTCAACCTTCTGCAACTCCTTCTCGAAGAGTTCGCCTATCTCCTTATTCCAATTCTTCTTTGCGGCCTTCTCGCGCATCTGCTCTATCTCGGCATCGGCACCATCACCCAACTCATCCTGAATGGTACGCATCTGCTGCTGCAGGTAGTAGTCGCGCTGCTGCTTGTCAATCTCGCGCTTAACCTTCTCCTGAATCTCATTTTTGAGTTCGGCCATCTGCTGCTCACGTACCAAAATCTCCAACAACTTACGCGCACGCGCCAACAAGCCAGGAGCCTCCAACAATGCCTGACGGTCATCGTCCGAGAAGTCCATATTAGAGCATACGAAGTTAATCAGTCCTCGCGGAGAATCCAGATTCTTCAACGCAAAGACAGCCTCCTTGGGCATCGAGGGCGATATGTTGATGATATTAAGCGACACCTCGCGCACTGAATCAACCAATGCCTGAAACTCGACATTGTTCTCATCGGGCTGAGAATCGCGAATTGTATGTACCACAGCCTTGAGATAAGGCTCTGACTGAAGGTATTCGCCAACCTCAATCTTCTCCAAACCACTCAATATGACGGTAAGATTGCCGTTAGGCATCTCCAAAATCTTGATAATACGGGCTGCTGTACCGACCTTGTACATATCATCGGGTGAGGGAATCTCCACTTCGCTCTCACGCTGCAACACAGCACCCAACAAACCTCCCGAGGCATTAACATCGCGCACCAACTTAATGCTCTTCTCGCGGCCTACTGTAATGGGGGTAATAGCACCAGGGAAAAGCACAGAACTGCGCAACGAAAGTATAGGCAGCGATTCGGGAATTGCTACATTCTCCACAATATCCTCACCGCTGGTAATAATAGGCACCACCTGATGACGGCCATCAAGCAAATCGGGCAGAGCCTCCAAATCTGTCAAATCAATATTTTTCTTCTTACTCATAATCTTCATAAAATCACAGAGGTAACGCATCAACAATTCCTTTACAAAACCATCAAAACGCTATTACACATCGTCGGCATCATACCACTGTACGAATCTACGCTCTGCATTATACACACTATTTCACGATTGCAAATATACTAAATTTAAACATACTGCATATTCTTTATACCATATATTTATTAACAATTTATAAGAAACCATTTTCTGTTTCCCAAAAGAGCTAACTCCATACCCCACTCACGTAACAATGCGGTACTATTTATGTACCAACAACCAATTTTAATTACACAAAAAATAGTTGCAGAGAATATTTTGCTTATATTTGCAACGGTTAATTGAGAATATTGTTATGCCGCAAGTAGAATTATGGGCGCTCATCCCCTTCGCAATTATGCTTTTGAGCATAGCCGTTATGCCTCTCGTGGCAGGCAAATGGTGGGAAAATAATCTACACAAACTTTATGTTGCATTGGCACTATCCATTCCGACGGGATACTACCTGATAACAAACGGAATGGGCGAATACCTCGAGCACCAGATGCTGAAGGATTATCTGCCGTTCATCATTCTTTTAGGAACGTTGTTTATCGTTACGGGCGGAATACGCATCAATGGCGATGTGCAGGCACGCCCTCGTAACAATACATTCATAATGGCCATAGGTTATGTCCTCGCTTCTCTCATCGGAACTACGGGAGCCGCTATGTTGTTGATTAGGCCATTATTGGAGTTTAACAAACAGCGTGAGCACAAGGTGCATACCATACTTGTATTCATAGCATTGGTGGCCAACTGCGGAGGCATCTTGACACCATTGGGTGACCCACCATTGTTCTTGTTATATCTGCGAGGTGCTGAGTTTTCGTGGTTTATGAATATGTTGCCCGAGTGGTTGGTTGTAGGCGGCGTTATTCTCTTCGGATATTATTGGGTAGATAAATATATCTATTACCACAAGGAGCACATCGCCAACGTAATGGCCGACTTCAGAGAGAAGACGCCCGTATATCTAAAGGGCAGAATAAACATCATATATCTGATTTGCATCATACTGACGGTTGCATACGTCAATCCGTCACAGATGCCACAGATGGCCGAAGAGGGTGCTCCGTTGCGCGTGACTGCGATGCGAGAGATAATACTCATTATCATCGCCCTATTCTCAATCCTCACAACACGTCGTGGCATACGCGAGGCCAACCACTTCTCGTGGGAGCCCATCACGGAGGTGGCATTTGTTTTCATCGGTATATTTGCGACTATGACACCCGCGTTAATATTCCTCAACGCCAACGCAGCAGCACTCGGCTTGCAAACACCTGCGCAATTCTTTTATGGCGCAGGATTCCTATCGGCCTTCTTGGACAACTCTCCAACGGCAGTCGCTTTCCACACCGTAGCACAAGGTTTGCCACACGCAGCAGATGCTGTAATGGTTGCAGGAGTTCCGCAGGATATCCTTCGCGCCATATCGCTGGGTTCGGTATTCTTCGGAGCAATGACCTACATAGGCAACGGCCCCAACTTTATGGTCAAGGCAATAGCCGAACAAGAGGGGGTAAAGATGCCTAGTTTCTTCGGTTATATGTTCCGATTCTCGCTAATCATTCTACTACCGCTTTACATTATCATACAGATGATATTTATCTAAACAAAACGAGTCAGCCTGCAACATTGCGACTGACTCGTTTTAGTTTATGTACTGCAAGGAGCGATGTTACTCTGCGGGAGCCCACTTGCAACGTACGGGAGAGACGATTGCACCCTCCTCCTTGAGTTGCTTCATAGCCTTCTCAACCTCCTTTTTATCAAGACCGCTCAACTCTGCAATCTTACCTGCATTCAGCGGAGTACCCGCCTCCTTCATTGTAGCCAAAACTTTCTCTTTTGCTTCCATAATCTTTTAGTTTTAATTAGTTTATTATTAGGTTTTTCGATAATTTACACGCTTATGCAAAAGTTTACTTCTTCCAGATGTAACGGAAATTAAAGCGACGGTTGGGTGCTGTATCGCCGTGAGTACAGAGCGAGATAATGTTATCGATATTCTGGGGGTTATCAGCCCACTTGAAATCGAATGTCATCTTACCACCCTTCATATTCATACTCTCACGCTTAACACGCAATTCCAATGCCTTATCGCTAACGGCCAACTCTACGTCCGATACTTTAACCCAAGCGTGCGATACCTCATCATACTTGCACAACATCTTCTCGGACACCATATAATCATAGCCACTCCAACCTGTCTGCACATTCTGGTCGGCATCAACGAAGAGCATCATCCAATTATAATCGTTCTCTGACGTAAGTTTATCGGCAGTCTCGGCATAGAAATAAAGGTTGTCGCCATCGCAAGCGACCTTGCACTCTACGATATCATTACGGCCACTCTTATCGGTATAATGCAGGTCACCATAGCCATTATGGTCACGGTGTGCAGTATCGCCCTTTGTGTCACGATAGACAACCTCAACAGCCTTCCAATCAGCCATATTACCATCAATCTTGATATTCGCTATACCCTTGTTTTCAGGGATGGGGCGCACGCCCTTGTAGCGACGGATATTCTGCACCATCTGCATATAATAGTTGTCGGTATATCCACCCTTCATCGGGGCAATAGTACGGTTGTACTCGGCATTATACTGGTCCACAAAATAGAATGGATTTTTACGATGCAAGAAGCCGTCAAGATTCGGTGCTGGATAACCTCCCGGGTCAAAACCACTTCTATATTTACCTGCCGTCCACTCGTTCCAGTCATTCAGATAGACAAAATCGGGGTCCACCTGCAAGGCCTCATCCCAACGGTCCTGGAAGTAGATTCCGTAACGCACGGGGTCCAACACCTCCTTATTATCCAGATATGGAACCTTGGCCTTGATAGGCATATCCTGCATATCCATAGCAGGCTGACCATCCTTGATAGTCCAACTCTTACCTACGGTATGTATGGGGTGCTGCGCAGGAGTAACAGATATCTGCTCATAACGGCCCTTCCACGTTGCAGCACGCTCCTCAGGTTTCATATTCGCCACACGTTCATCGTTGAGTTCAAGACCGAAAGACCAATTACCCTCTGTACCGACATAACGCTTACCAGCCCACTCATAGTAGCCCCACCACATATTACGGAGTGTGAAGAACTCCTTAACCTCGTCAGAGTAGTCGGCAAAATTCTTCTCACCACCACCCACGTTGGCATCTACGCTCGGTGTAGCATTATAGAGCAACAAAGGTTTGCCGTCCCAATAGAACCAAAGGTCCTTATACTGCGGATTGCGATAGAACTTATCGTAAAGTTGATGTACAACAGTAATCACATTGCCATTAAATGCCCAGAAGCAAAACTTGGGAACCTTATTGCCCTCCTTCTTCATCTGCGACATTGTACGCAACGTAACCTCCCACTCATCCCAATAGAGTACAGCATTGGTAACGTCAAAAATAATCATATCGACACCCGCATCGGTAAGCATCGACATATCCTTGCGTATAACGTACTCATCCTGACTCAAGAAATAACCCACCTCTGGCTCACCCCAATGGTACATTCCATAGTTACCCCACGCTGGGTTATCGTTATCACGACTTGCATTGGCATCCTGAGCCAACACTCGGCTAACATCTCCGCCATAGGGTTTTCCTGTATGAAGGCCCTGCGTATGCCAAGTAACATAAAATATACCTACCGTACGCTCCTTATCACTCTTCAACGGAGAATCATTGGATGTCGGCATCACACGTCCAACATCGTCGGTTGCAACCCAGGTATCGGGATATATATCACGATAATACTTCTCTTCTTTGACTTGAGCCTCTGCCACACAAACCACACTTGCGGCAAATATCAGCATAAAAAGTTTACGGAACATCATAACAGTATATTTTGGTTAAAATTCTCGATTAATAGGTCGTACTACAATACATATATGCCCAATAACTCGTCGGAGCGCTCTGGCGTGCGCGGGCCTTCTGGCCGCTATTCATAAATTGCGAGAACTTCTTAAAGTCATTCAGGCGCGACTGACGCACAGGGAAACGGTCATATATTGTATTATCAATATATGAGTAGAGAATCAATGCATCCTCATAATATGCAGGCATCTTTTGACCGGCATAGGCCTGCGGCGCAAACTTATCGAAATATTTTCCGAAACTCTGCAAATCGCCAATAGCCAACAAGCCACAACAGAGAATATCGACAATCTTCTTATTTGTAGGATAAATCTCCAAAAGGCGCAATGACTCATTGAGCAATCTTGCCTGGCCGTGCAAACCGTGCTCGCCGATAGCGACATCACTCGGCTCTGTGGGACGAGGCTTAGGATTGGCCTTCAGAGCAGCAAGTTGCTCCCAACGAGGTTTAAGCCAAGAGCCGTGACACGTTGTATTCGACAGAATAGTAAGATATTTCTCCGCCAACAATATATCACCCTTTCGCAGATATGCATCGGCCATAGCACGCAACGAACGGAACGAGAAACCCAGACGAGAGTGCTCGTTCAGAAGATACATAAGGTGAATAACCTCATCATCAACGCCCAGACTTTTATAAAGCAACGAATTGAAATATATACCGATAAACTCGTTTCGCTCCATAAAATAGAAATCATCGGGGGTTGTCACACCATACTCAAAAGCGCGACTTGCCAACTTATCAGTCTCAAGCAGAGCCAATACTGCATAACGCTTCATCACTGCATCAGACTGAACCATCTCGGGTGTAACAAACTTCAATATCTCCTCCCACTTCTGCTCCTCGGCCAAGTGCTCAACCTTATGGACTCTCTCGCGGAATGTACAATCCAAATCGGTAGCCGAAATATAAAATCCTACACCCAACAAAACTGCAGGAATCACAACATAAATCAATGCCAACGCAAAGCGGCTACGCTTGGGAGCAGAGGCCTCCTTACGGCCTTTATGCGAATGATTAGGCTGATTATCATCGCTATATTTTGCAAAGAGAGGGCGACGGACAAACAGACGTGCAGCAACGGCTACCAACGCCATCGCAATCACCCAAACAAACGAGGACTCTAAATCACGATAGAGGCATTGACGAGATACAAACACTGCAACAGGGATAAATGCAGCCCACATCAACTTCTCTTTTTTCACTACTCGCCACAAAGTGTATGAAGCCAAAGCCATAACAACCCACGCAAACAGAGTCTGCAATGCCGCAGCAACCCAAGTCCAGCGATAGAACTGCAACACAAAGGCACCCAGATAACGCAACGCATCACCCGGCAGGCGTACCTGTAGATGGGTGAAATCGGGGAGCGTAGAGAAGAAACTATACTCCTCCATCCACTGCAATGTTTCGGGATATGCCACAATCCAGAAGACAAACACCACAGGAATGAGCAACAATGACTGAATCAACAATATCTTTTTCATACGAATATTCTATAATTTTCTTTTACAAAAGCCTCTTGAATGGAAACCACAAACATCCAAAATATTAATTCACCGAACGGGCAGCCTTGCTATCCTGACTATCACGGCCTGTACCTGCATCCAGCAATTCAATCAATCGCTCCTTGGGCAGGCTAACCTTACCTGTCATAAACTCGGGAATGTTATACGACTTCAATCGCCACGTATTGTGCATCGGATTACGTTGCGGCAACAAGAATGCTCTACCGCAAGTACCATCCTCGGCAACGTGAGCGATATAAACACGTGCATAGCGACTATCCAAACGGCGACTGGCAACTACCTTCCAACGGCTTGTCGATGACCAAGAGTGATAACTCTCGCTATCGTTGCTATTGATAGGCGACACATCGACCAACTCACCATCCGACAAACGCATCATCTCCATATCAGACTCCTCGTGCCAAACGGGGAATGTACCGTATGCCAACTTGGCATACATAAGATATTGACCATCGGGCGAGATACGCGGATAACCAATACTACCGCCACTTAGACGTGTATTATATACCGTATCAACCTCTTCGCCCAAAGTCATCGTATTGCGGTCAAACTTAACTCGCAACAAATCATAGTGAAGATTACGTCTATCGGTAGGCATCTTTACACTGTCAGCCGAACAGAAATAGATATACTCGCCATCGGGCGACCACTCGGGATAGGTCTCCCAACGAGAGAGTTCGTTAAAACGCTCATCAGCCAACACCTTTCCTGTTTCTGTGTCGAAGATAATCAGGTCAGACGCTGTATCATAGGTCTCGTTCTCACGGCTACCCTCAGCATAGAAACTCTGGAAAGTCAGATTCGAAGAATAGGCTACATAACGACCTTTGGGATTCCAGCGAGGATATGTACCCTGCTTTTTAGGGCCAACTGTAGCAAGATTGGTCTTGCTCAACTGACCATTCTGCCAAAATACGGTACCGCCATTATCACTACGAGAGTGGAACATAACCGTTTCAGGCGAGTGAGCACAGAACGAGTGACAATTAACGCAACCCATATTGTTTACCGAGTTATCAACCAACACCTCCTCATTAAACGATGACAACTCGCGCTGATAGATACCCATCTGCAACCAACCCTCATAACCAGGCTCGATAAGACGATACGATACCCACTCATCAATCTTATCGGGCGAAACGAATATCTCAAACGGAGCATACTCCACACCTTCGGGGTTATCACCACCCCACGCACGAACCTTGACACTGAGCGCTGCACCCACATTAGCCTCAAGCATATCGTGCCACTTGGCCATAGGAATATCGACCACACCCTTGCGGCTATTGATGCTAAGCAACTCCTTGCCGTCACGCATAAACACAGCCTCAAGATGCTCGACGCCCTCAATCATAAAATTCAACGGAGCAATATTAACAGGCACCGTCACACCTACATAATCAGGAAAAATTGGCGGCATCGAATCCACCGTCTGCTTCACACCTTCGGGATGAGAGCCGCAAGCGAGCAAAAACGCCGAGGCAATCATCACAAAAACTCTTCTCATATAGTTTACATTCATAATTCAAGTATAATTAGAATACAAATATAAACATTTTTATCAAAACAACACCCTTTAATTAGCATCTTTAAGCGAAAAGAGAGAATTTCGAGAAAACTTTTGCAGCAACAGCAGAAAAATAGTTAGGCATCATAGTTTATCATCAATAAAATTTACTATTTTTGCAGTCAAGTTGCATTTGTCGGGCGAAAACCATTTTTCATAAGAGAAAATACGGCAGACAAAAGCACAATTTGAGCAGAGAAAAGCAAACTATAAAATAAGAACAAAATGAAAGCAATCGTTAAGACAGACTTCAATTTCAAAGGCCAGAAGAGCCACTATGTAGGCAAGGTGCGTGACGTATACAGCATCGACGACCAATATCTGGTTATGGTAGTTTCGGACCGCATTTCGGCATTCGACGTCGTTTTGCCCGAGGGTATTCCTTTCAAAGGACAGGTACTCAACCAGATAGCAGCCAAGTTCCTCGACGCTACAAACAACATTCTTCCCAACTGGAAAATCGCTGTACCCGACCCTATGGTAACCGTAGGTCACAAGTGCGAACCTTTTAAGGTTGAGATGGTTATCCGTGGCTACCTGTCAGGTCACGCTTGGAGAGAGTACAAGGCGGGCAAGCGCACAATCTGCGGCGTAGAGATGCCCGAGGGTATGGTCGAGAATCAGAAGTTCCCCGAGCCTATCATCACCCCCACAACTAAAGCCGACGAGGGCCACGACGAGGATATTTCAAAGGAGGATATCATCGCACAGGGCATCGTAAGCCGTGAGGATTATGAGCAGTTGGAGGCATACACTCGCGCTATCTTCCAGCGTGGAACAGAGATTGCCGCAAAGATGGGCCTTATCTTGGTTGATACTAAGTACGAGTTCGGCAAGAAGGATGGCAAGATTTACTTGATGGACGAGATTCACACTCCCGACTCTTCACGTTACTTCTATGCCGAGGGCTACGAGGAGCGTCTGGCCGCAGGCGAGAAGCAGAAGCAACTCTCAAAGGAGTTCGTACGTGAGTGGTTGATGGCCAATGGCTTCCAGGGCCAGGAGGGCCAGCAGGTTCCCGAGATGACTCCCGAAATCGTGGATAGCATCACAGAGCGCTATATCGAACTTTACGAGAACATCGTAGGCGAGAAGTTCGTAAAGGCAGAGTCTGACGATGTAGAGGCTCGCATCGAGAAGAACGTAAGCGACTTTTTGGCTACGTTGTAAGCGACTTTAAACAATAAAATCATTAGGCTGTATGACAAAATTTGTCGACAGCCTATTTTTTTGCACAAATTCAAGGAAATTTCCCGCGCAGAAAGACCAATAACATCAAAATATTGCTATCTTTGCAAAATAGTTTGCGCGCGCACGACGCAATACCCATACGCGGGCGGGCGAGAAGGTGAGACACAATGTCAACAACCAGCAAACTCACAAAAAGAGACGACAAACAAATAATAAACACAAAATAGTTATGGTAGCAGACAAGTACACACCGCAAGACATCGAGTCGAAGTGGTATGAGTATTGGATTGAAAACAAACTTTTTCACTCGGAGCCTGATGCTCGCGAGCCTTACACAATAGTTATTCCGCCGCCCAACGTAACAGGTATGTTGCATATGGGTCATATGTTGAACAACACGCTGCAGGATGTATTGATGCGTCGTGCTCGCCAGGAGGGCAAGAATGCCTGCTGGGTACCGGGTACTGACCACGCATCAATCGCTACCGAGGCCAAAGTTGTAGCAAAACTCAAGGCTGAGGGTATCGACAAGGCTACACTCACTCGTGAGGAGTTCTTGGCTCACGCTTGGGAGTGGAAGGAGAAGCACGGTGGCATCATCCTCAAGCAGTTGCGCAAGTTGGGCGCATCGTGCGACTGGGACCGCACCTGCTTTACTATGGATGAGCCTCGCACACAAAGCGTCATCAAGGTATTCTGCGACCTTTACGAGAAGGGCAAGATTTATCGTGGCGTAAGAATGGTAAACTGGGACCCCTCGGCAAAGACTGCTCTCTCGGATGAGGAGGTAATCTACAAGGAGTCACAGGGTAAACTCTACTACTTGCGTTATATGGTAGAGGGCTCTGACCGCTACTTGGTTGTCGCTACGACACGTCCCGAAACTATCTTGGGTGATACTGCCGTATGCCTCAACCCCAACGACGAGCGTTACAAGGATATTCCCGAGGGTTCTCGCGTTATCGTGCCGTTGGTAGGTCGCTCGATTCCTATCATTCGTGATGAATATGTTGACATTGAATTCGGTACAGGTGCATTGAAGGTCACTCCTGCTCACGACGTAAACGACTATATGTTGGGCGAGAAGTACAACCTGGAGGCTATCGATATCTTCAACGACGACGGTACAATCAACGACAAGGTCGGTATGTACGTAGGTATGGACCGCTTCGAGTGCCGCAAGGTTATCGAGGGTGACTTGCAGGCTGCTGGTTTGATGGAGAAGGTCGAGGCTTACACCAACAACGTAGGTTATTCGGAGCGTACAGGTGTGGCTATCGAGCCTAAACTCTCGATGCAGTGGTTTATGTCGATGCAGGAGATTGCCGAGCCCGCTACGAAGGCCGTATTGGAGGATTCTATCAAGTTTATCCCCGCTAAATATAAGAACACATATCGCCACTGGATGGAGAACATCAAGGATTGGTGTATCTCACGTCAGTTGTGGTGGGGTCAGCGTATCCCCGCTTACTATCTGCCCAAGGGTGGCTATGTAATCGCAGAGACTGCCGAGGAGGCACTCATCAAGGCCCGCGCAAAGGCTGGCGACGAGAGTCTGCAGATGAGCGATTTGCGTCAGGATGAGGATGTATTGGATACTTGGTTCTCATCTTGGTTGTGGCCTATCTCTGTTTTTGACGGCATCCGCAACCCCGACAACGAGCAGATTCGTTACTACTACCCCACTTCAGACCTTATCACTGGTCCCGATATTATCTTCTTCTGGGTAGCACGTATGATTATGGCTGGTTACGAGTATCGTGGCGAGAAGCCCTTCGGAAATGTATATTTCACCGGTATCGTTCGTGACAAGTTGGGCCGTAAGATGTCGAAGCAGTTGGGTAACTCACCCGACCCGCTCGATTTGATTGCACAGTATGGTGCTGACGGTATGCGTGTAGCGATGATGCTCTCATCATCGGCTGGTAATGACGTGATGTTCGACGAGGCATTGTGCGAGCAGGGCCGTAACTTCGGTAACAAGATTTGGAACGCCTACCGCTTGATTTCAATGTGGCAGGTGGACGAGAATATGGAGCAGAGCGAGAACAACCGCTTGGCTGTGGAGTGGTTTGGCCACACATTGTCGAAGGCTATCGGTGAGATTAACGATATGTTCTCATCATACCGCATCTCGGAGGCATTTATGCGCATCTACAAACTCTTCTGGGACGACTTCAGTGGTTGGTACCTGGAGATTGTCAAGCCCGCATATCAGCAGCCCGCCGACAAGACTACGATGGAGGCTACACGCCACTACTTCGACCTTTTGATGCGCTTGATACATCCGTTTATGCCTTTCGTAACGGAGGAGATTTGGCAGGACCTTGCACCCCGTGCCGAGGGCGAGTCTATTATGTATGCTCCTATGCCCAAGGCCGAGGAGGTAAACGAGACTTTGCTTGCTCGTTTTGCTTTGGCTGCCGAGGTCATCACAGGTGTGCGTAACGTGCGTAAGCAGAAGAACATCGCACAGAAGGAGGCCTTGACACTCAACGTAATCGAGGATGAGAACTATCCGAAGGAGTTCGCTCCCGTAATTGCTAAGATGTGTAACCTCTCGGAAATTAACTCTATCAGCGAGAAGGAGCCTACGGCTGACGCATTCATCGTAAAGACTACTCAATACTTTGTACCTATGGGCGACAAGATTGACGTAGAGGCCGAGATGAAGAAACTTGCTGACGAGTTGACATACCTCGAGGGCTTCCTCGGTAGTGTAATGAAGAAACTCTCGAACGAGCGTTTCGTAAACTCTGCACCCGAAAAGGTTGTAGCCAACGAGCGTGCAAAGAAGGCAGATGCCGAGGCTAAGATTGCTGCTATCAAAGAGCGTATGGAGGCACTTAAATAGCGTCACTTATGTTCAGACGAATCATACCATTGCTACTCGCGCTTGCAGTCGGGCTTATAGCCTGTGACCGCAGGCGCGATGGCGTATGTATGAGCGTCAGCAAACTCCCCTCGCACACAATTTACCCACCTTCTGCGGAGTATGACCCACACTTCTGGTCGCAGAACATAGTAATGCGCGGGATAGACTCTACGGCGTGGGATATGGTATGCCACAGAGTCGAGCAGATGGGCCTAAAGCGTATGCGTATGATGGTTATGCCGTCGTGGTGGGAGCCCGTAAACGATAACGACAACCCCAATGAGATTGCGTGGGATAATCTCACGTTTTCATCGGTCGAAATGCAGTCGCTCTACAAGACACTGGATTTGGCCGAGAGGAACAAAATCGACATCACGATGGTGATGTGGGGCTGCCACAAATATCGCAACCACATAATTGACGAGCGATATCGTTCCTCGGACATCTATTTTCTTGCCGATGGCAACTCTACAGAGGATTGGTGTGTGCCGTCAAAGAATATGGAGGAGTGGGCTGAGACTACATCGGCGCTACTGCAACATCTTATACTGCAAAAGAAATACACCTGCATCAAGGCCTTCACGCTGATGAACGAGCCAAGTTGGTCGTATAAGATTGACGGCAAGGTCGATGCCGACCACTATACACAGATGTGCCACGCACTGAATCAGCGTATGGAACGTGACGGAGTGCGCAACAAACTGCAGTTCAACCTATCTGATGATGCCGAGAACATACATTTCCTGCGTCATTCGGTAGAGAGCGTAAATGATATTACAGACTGTTATAACTCTCATACCTATAAGTTTGGTTACGAGACACCCAATAGCGAGATTGAGGCTTGGGAGAGAGCCAACATCGAAGTCGTAAAGCCTACGGGCAAACCGCACTTCATAGGCGAGTTTGGCTCAAACCAAACAGTCGGAGCAACACGCCAAAAGGATATTGACCTCTACGAGCGAGGTGTGCTGATGGCCCGCATAGCCCTATCGCTAATGAATGCTGGAGCATCGGGTGTGAGTTATTGGTCGTTATTAGACCAATACTACGCCTTCACGGACTCTTACGGTTCTATGCAGCAATTGGGATTGTGGCGTTCAGCAAAGAGAGAGTATGAGGGTGAGCCGTACTATAATAATATAGAGTGTGATTTCGAATTACGTCCACAATATTGGGCCTATTCGCTCCTAACACGCCATATCGGCAGAGCAGAGATTTTTCCGTTAGCGACGGGCGACGAGTTTATTGCAGCCTCAGCGTTTAGAAATGAGCGAGGAGGATGGGTATATGTCGTAGCCAATGGTTCGGAGCAAGATTTTAAGGCGACAATTGAAAACGGCGCGATACAGAAAAGTAAATTCAGTCGTTACGCCTACACCAAAGAGAATCTTCCTGCGGGAGATAGCCTAATAGTGAGCGATGAACAGACAAAGGCCCGCAAGGGTTTGTTACCGATTAGCGTAGCGGCACAGAGCGTTGCCGTTTTTGTAGAAGAATAGAATTTGATTATGCCAGATATTACAATATATACCGACGGAGCCGCACAAGGCAACCCTGGACGTGGAGGCTATGGAGTTGTGTTGCTTTCAGGACCTCACCGCAAGGAACTCTCGGCAGGCTTTCGTCTGACGACCAACAACCGTATGGAGTTGATGGGCGTATGTGTAGCATTGGAGGCCTTGAAGTTCGAGGGTAGCAATGTAACGCTATACTCGGATTCGAAGTATGTGGTAGATGCCGTCAATCAAAGATGGGTTTTCGGTTGGGAAAAGAAGGGTTTCGCCGGCAAGAAGAATCCAGACCTTTGGATGCGCTTCTTGAGGGTATATCGCCGTCACAAAGTGCGTTTCGTATGGGTTAAGGGACACGCCTCAACGGTGGAGAACAACCGATGTGACGAATTGGCGGTAGCGGCTGCAAACAGCGGAGCATTGAACGAAGATACAGGATATACAGCCGATTAGGTTATGGATATTGAGAGCATAAGAGATTATTGCCTCAGAAAGAGGGCTGCGACGGAGGAGTTTCCATTTGATGATACGACTCTTGTATTCAAGGTGGCGGGAAAGATGTTTGCCTGTATGCCTTTGGAACGCCCCGATATGCTCACACTAAAGTGCGATGCCGATTATGCTCTGGACCTACGTGAACAATACTCGGCCATAGAGCCTGCGTGGCATTTTAATAAGAAGTATTGGAATCAGCACCGCATATCGGAACTTGACGACAGTCTCGTGATGCACCTAATCGACCACTCATACGATGAGGTTATAAAGAAACTGCCTCGCAAGACAAGAGAAGAGATTAACAATTTAGAATTAGAATAGAACAACGATGAAACTCACATTTCTCGGAACAGGAACTTCGCAGGGTGTCCCCGTCATAGGATGCCGATGTGAAGTGTGCCAATCGGCTGATGAGCGCGACCAGCGTCTGCGCACATCGGCTATGGTCGAGTGTGAGGATTGTCGTATAATCATAGATGCAGGGCCTGACTTCCGCCAGCAGATGTTGCGCACGGGTGCGAGGGCGATTGACGCCATACTACTCACCCACGAACACAAGGACCATACGGGTGGACTCGATGATGTGAGGGCCTTTAACTTTGTGGATTTTCCTATCATCAGAGTAGTCGATATCTTTGCAAATACGCAAACGGCCGCTGCCATAAAGAAGGATTATGACTATGCCTTTGCCGATAATAAATATATAGGTGCACCCGAGATGCGACTACACACCATCGACACAGCAGCGCCTTTTAAGGTTAAAGGTCACGAGATTATCCCCATAAATGGTCGTCACTCGGAGCGTTTTTTCGTGACGGGCTACCGCATAGGGCCGCTAGCATATATGACCGACTTCAAGGAGTTACTCGATGGCGAAGAAGAGAAGTTGCAGGGCATAGACACCCTCGTTGTCAATGCTTTACGCTTTAGAGAGCACCACTCTCACTTCAACATCGAGGAGGCATTGGCGCTTATCAACCGCATAAAGCCGAGAGTGGCTTACCTCACGCATATGTCACACGAGATAGGTCTGCACGCAGAGACAGCCGAAAAACTTCCCGAAGGAGTATTTTTAGGATACGACGGACTCTCGATAGAGATTAAGGAGTAGAGGGCGCTTCGGTCAGCATATTTATAGAAAACACAAAAACTACATATTATGGCAAACAAACTAAATGACAAGGTAGTAGTAATCACAGGTGCATCATCGGGCATTGGCGAGGCTATGGCTCGTGTATATGCCGAGATGGGCGCTAAAGTCGTTTTGGGTGCACGTCAGGCCGACAAATTGGAGGCTCTCTGCAACGAGATTACCTCACGCGGCGGCAAGGCGGCGTGGGCTACGACAGATGTAACCAAAGTGGAGGATTGCAAGCGTTTGATAAACACTGCAGTCGAGGCTTTTGGCGGAATAGACGTTTTGATTTGCAACGCGGGAATCTCGATGCGCGCGTTGTTCGATGACCTCGATTTGAGCGTACTACACCGCCTGATGGATGTAAACTTTTGGGGTACGGTCTACTGCACAAAGTTTGCACTACCCTATCTGCAAAAGTCAAAAGGCTCGCTTGTCGGCATATCTTCGGTAGCGGGTATACACGGCTTGCCTGGACGTACGGGATATTCGGCATCGAAGTTTGCTATGACGGGATTCTTGGAGACTATCCGCATCGAGAACCTCAAGAAAGGCCTGCACGTTATGGTTGCGTGTCCGGGCTTTACAGCCTCTAACGTACGATTCTCGGCACTCACAGCCGACGGTTCACAACAGGGCTCAACACCCCGTGAGGAGGGCAAGATGATGACAGCCGAAGAGGTTGCCCGCATCGTGGCGCGTGGAATAGCACGCCGCAAACGTTTATGCTTGATGGAGAGCGAAGGTCGCGCAACTCACTTTGTCAAGAAGTTTGCACCAGCATTGGTCGATAAATTATTTTATTGGGTAATGTCTAAGGAGCCCGATTCACCCTTCAAATAGGGTTATTATGATACCTTTCAACACCTGACTATTATGAAGAAACGACTGGAATCACTTGATGTACTGCGTGGAGCCGACCTATTCTTTTTGGTGGCACTCGGCCCTATCGTGGGAGCAATAAATTCGGCTACCAAAAGCGAATGGCTCGGAAAACAGATGTGGATTTTCAGCCACGTAGAATGGGAGGGCTTTGTGCCTTGGGATATGATTATGCCCCTGTTTATGTTTATGGCAGGTGCTACAATTCCCTTTGCATTGGCTCACTATCGTTCGACAGAGAACACTGCAACATCCTCAAGCAAGAGTAAAGCATTGTGGCGCATAGCCAAACGAGTTGTCGTATTATGGATATTGGGTATGATGTGTCAAGGCAATCTCTTGGCACTGGACCCCAATCGCATATATCTATATACAAACACCTTGCAGGCCATTGCCGTAGCATACGCCATAGCAGCATTAATGTTTTTATTTACCCGTCTGCGCACGCAGATTATAACGGCAATATTGCTCTTGCTGACTTATTGGGCGGCTATGGAGTTTATTACGGTTGATGGTTTCGGCGGTGGAGATTACTCACCCGAACATAATCTTGCGGAATGGGTTGACCGTGAGGTGCTGGGCCGTTTCCGCGACCACGCCACAGTAGAGAATGGAGAGGTTGTTTGGAAACCGTGGTATCATTACACTTGGATTTTAAGCAGCCTTACGTTTGGCGTGACAGGACTCTGCGGTATGTTTGCAGGACGCATTGCCAAAAGCACTATGGAGGAGAAGAAGAAACTATATTGGTTCTTTGGTGCAGGTATAGCGATGGTTGCTGTTGCAAAGGTTTGGAGTATTTGGATGCCCATAATCAAGACCATCTGGACAAGTTCGATGGCTCTGTTTGCGGCTGGCATAAGTTTCATATTGCTCGGCATATGTTACTACTTTATCGATTACAAGGGTTACCGCAAGGGGTTGACGTGGCTGAAAGTCTATGGTATGAACTCCATAGCAGCATATACTCTGACGCAGATTATCAATTTCCGAAGTATCCCTCAATCGCTATTCTTCGGCTTAAAGCAATATATAGGGGAATATTACAACCTACTGATTACCTTCTCGCAGATAGGAATAATCTTCCTGATTCTATTGATAATGTATCGCAAAAAGATTTTCTTAAAAGCGTAACACCACATTTATACAAACAAAATTGGCTGTCGCAAATGTTATGTGACAGCCAATTTTATTATGTAGCATCAATCTATCAATCCACTCTACGCAGAACGATAGCCGTACGCGAGGTATTGTAAATCTTCAAGCGTGGATATGTATTACCCTCCTCATCCTCAACGTTAAACGAGAAGTGCTCCTCACCCACCTTCTGACGCTTCATTCCGCCGAAACGCTCCTCATCGGTAGAGAGTAGCACCTCATATTTGCCAGCCTCGTGCAACGGCAACTCATAATCAGGTATAGAGGCAGTGGGATGCCAATTAAATACAAATATCAGGTCACGATGCGAATAGACCATAGTCTTGTTCTGCTCATCCATCAACAGGTTATAGGGATAGCCATCGGCCAAAATGTCGTACTCCTTGACCAATGAAATCATTGCCTCGTCGAAATCTGCAAGAAAAGCATAGCGTAACTCCTCGCTATCACGCAACGACCACTGACGGCGTGCGTGCGAATAGGACCATCCGTTACCCTCACGCGGGAAGTCAATCCACTCGGGGTGACCAAACTCGTTACCCATAAAATTAAGGTAGGCCTCACCGCCCGTAGTAATCGTAAGCAGACGTATCATCTTGTGCAGAGCCAAACCTCTATCGACAACCATACTCTCCGTCTTGCGGTCCATAGAGTCATACATCAACTTGTCCAACAGACGGAAAGCGATTGTTTTATCACCCACCAGCGCTTGGTCGTGCGACTCGGCATAGGCCACAGTCTTCACCTCGGGCAGACGGTTAGTCATCACACTCCACATCTCCCAAATATTCCAATCCTCGTCGGGAGTATCCTTCAGCATCTTAATCCAGAAGTCGGGGATAGCCATACCCAAACGGTAGTCAAAGCCAATACCGCCATCCTCAATCTTGGAGCATATACCTGGCATACCACTCACATCCTCGGCAATCGTAATGGCCGACGACTTAAAGTCGTGTACCAACCGATTGGCCAACGTAAGATAGGTGATTGCATCGAGGTCAACACCCTCATCGAAGAATTTTTCACGAGAGTCGAAATCGATATAACCTCGGTGATAGTAAAGCATCGAAGTTACACCATCAAAACGGAAACCGTCGAAACGATACTCATCCATCCAATACTTGACGTTTGACAACAGGAAGTGCTCGACACCACCCTTGCCATAGTCAAAAATCATCGAATCCCAATATTGCTGATAGCCCGCATCACCCGCCTTAGAGTAGTGGTGGTCGGAGCCATCGAGCGAGGTGATACCCTCGTTCATATTCTTAACATAGTGGGCGTGCACCAAATCCATAATGACGGCAATGCCCATCTCGTGTGCCGTATCAATCAGTCGTTTCAACTCCTCGGGAGTACCGCAGCGCGATGAGGGGGCAAAGAAGTTGGCAACGTGATAACCAAACGAGCCATAATAGGGGTGCTCGGCTATGGCCATCAACTGCACCGCATTGTAACCGCACTGCTTGATGCGCGGCAGCACCGTATCGGTAAATTCGTTGTAGGTACCTACACCCTCCTTCTCCTGCGACATACCGACGTGTGCCTCATAAATAAGCAGAGAGCCAACATCGGCTGCATCGAAATCGTTGCATTGCCACTCATAACACTTTTCGGGATTCCAAAACTGCGCCGTATAGTTTTTGGTTTCATCATCCTGCACCACACGCGTAGCGTAGGCTGGGATACGGTCGTGCCAACCATTAGCACCGTGAACGTGCAACTTATATAGTGAGCCGTGAGTCAACAGATGCCCATACATAGCATCGGGCAAGAAGATACTCCACACTCCATCGGCGCCCTTATCCAACCTCAACTGCGTACGCTGCCAAGAATTGAAATCACCAAAGATAAAGACATCGTAAGCCTCTGGTAGCCACTCACGGAACCACCAACCGCACAAAGCATCATCCCATTGCCAACCATAATAACGATAACCGTTAGCATAATCTACAATCGTTCCCGACTGCTTCTCGATAGCCTCTTTGCGAGCCAAATAGCGGTTATGACGCTCGGCTATGGCATCGGCTACGGGGTGTAACCACTCATCGCGTTCAACCATCGGCATATACTGTTTTGTCTTTTCCATAGCGTTATTTCGTTTGGTTTATATACAAATATACGAAATATTTCGTTATATTTGTCCAAATTTTATGAAACAATATAAATATTAACCATTAAATAACTTAAAGATTATGTTCAAAGGACATCCAAAGGGTTTGTATGCCCTTGCATTGGCCAACACAGGTGAGCGTTTCGGCTACTACACTATGTTGGCAGTTTTTGCGTTGTTCCTGCGTGCTAACTTCGGCTTGGACGCCGGTGTTGCAGGTGCAATCTACTCTACTTTCCTCGGCTTGGTATATCTTATGCCTCTCTTTGGTGGTATTATGGCCGACAAGTTTGGCTTTGGCAAGATGGTAACAATCGGTATCACAATTATGTTTGCCGGCTACCTGTTGCTCTCGTTCCCGTTGGGCGGCGACACAGTAGCGATGATTGCTATGTTGGCAGCGTTGCTCTTCATCAGCGTAGGTACAGGTCTGTTCAAGGGTAACTTGCAGGTAATGGTAGGTAACCTCTACGACGACCCGAAGTATGCTGACAAGCGTGACTCTGGTTTCTCAATCTTCTATATGGCTATCAACATCGGTGCCTTGTTTGCTCCTACCGCAGCCGTAAAGATTAAGGAGTGGGCAGAGACTTCACTCGGTTACACAGGCAACGATGCTTACCACTTCTCGTTCGCAGTGGCTTGCGCATCGCTTATCGCTTCAATCGTTATCTACTACATCTTCCGCTCTACATTCCGTCACGTAGAGGGTGGTGAGCGCAAGAAGGGCGAGGCTGCAAAGGTTGAGGATAACCTCACACCCGAGGAGACAAAGTCTCGTATGACTGCTCTGTTCTTGGTATTTGCCGTTGTAATCTTCTTCTGGATGGCATTCCACCAGAACGGTTTGACACTTACTTACTTCGCTGACGAGTTCACCGAGAAGACTTCAGAGGGCTTGCAGAGTATGGCATTCAACGTATGGAACTTGGTACTTATCATTGTTGCTGTTTATGCTGGTTTCTCACTCTTCCAGAGCGATAGCGCAAAGGGTAAGGCTTTATCGGGCGTTGTAGTATTGGGTATCATCGGTATCTTGGTTTACAAGTACCTCAACATTAGCGGCTCAGTAGCAGTTAGCGCACCTATCTTCCAGCAGTTTAACCCCTTCTATGTAGTTGCATTGACTCCCGTATCAATGGCTATCTTCGGCGCACTTGCTAAGCGTGGCAAGGAGCCTTCAGCACCCCGTAAGATTGCTTACGGTATGGTGATTGCTGCCGTAGGTTTCGCTGTAATGGCTGTTGCTTCTATGGGCCTTTTGACTCCCAACGAGCAGGCTGCCGCTGGTGATGCAGGTACATTCGTTTCAGCAAACTGGTTGATTTACACATACCTCGTATTGACATTTGCCGAGTTGTTGCTCTCACCGATGGGTATCTCATTCGTATCGAAGGTGGCTCCTCCCAAGTATAAGGGTATGATGATGGGTTGCTGGTTCGTAGCAACGGCTATTGGTAACTGGTTGGTTGCAGTTGGTGGTTTCCTCTGGGGTGGCCTCTCACTCACCGTTGTATGGTCAGTATTTATCGCATTGTGCTTGCTCTCGGCACTCTTTATGTTCTCAATGATGAAGCGTTTGGAGAGCGCTACAAAATAACATTGACACATAACGCAAATTTAGCGGCGACCTCACCACAGAGGTCGCCGTTATTATTTTCCTTTTATACCTATATTAATTAATATTAATCTAATAAAACATTACTATACGTCTCTGTAAGGCAGGAGATTGCCACGTCAGACTAAAGTTCTCCTCGCAATGACAGATACAAAATATAGTAGAGACTCCAATCAAATCGACAAGCGATTTTGTGGAGTGACGTAAAGAGAAACTTAAACAAAAATTACCGAGCGTCAGCCCAATCGCGGCAGGCGAGTTTTCGGATGAAGTGCGACGCGCAGACGGAGGATTAAGAAACGGAGAATTTTTCACGCAGTAAAAACGCGTAGGCGTCCGTTTTACCGACGGCAAGCGGAGAACCCGAAAACTTGTCACTGCGCCGCTTTTTACTCACCTTTTTACGGCTAAAAAGGTGAAAAAAGAGATATTTTAAGGATAGAAACTCTATTACTCTATTTAAATTATGATGGGTATCAGTTAAGCAATTACTTAAAATAGATTCCAATCATTTTCGCAATGGTGATATTAATGTATCAACAATGCCTACTTTGCGAAAATGTGGAATGACGTTTTTATTTGATATTAGAGACTTCTACCATCTCCTGTGCTGGCTCAGTAGAGTGACGTGAGGAATTACGCACTATGTCCACAGGCTCGGAGAGGTAACGTAGAAAGGAAACTTGTGAACAACAAAAAAGGTCGGCAGGAAATCCACCGACCTATAAAACTGCGCCACAAATAGCACCGTTAAACACTATTTCTTGCGCTTAATCTTCTCTATTGAGTTACCTTGAATAGCCAATATTCGCGCCTTCTTCGAGGCATTGGTATAGATTTGTATCACACGATTAAACACACCCTCTTCTACCTTGTGCGGCTCGTATTTGATGGATATTACCCCCGACTGTCCTGGCATTACAGGCTTACGCGAATAATTGACCGTCGTACACGAACACGACTTGGTAATCTTCTTTATCACCAATGGCTCATCACCATCGTTCACAAACCTAAACTCCTTAACCAAATCACCTCCTTTGCGCTCCACATCGCCAAAGTTATGCGTAGCACTATCGAATGTCATCTTTGGGCCAACCTTCTCCTGTGCCGCAAGCGATACAGAGAGCAGAGCAAATATAAAGCAGATAAAAACTCTTTTCATCCAACACTTTAGTTTAGTTTGAAATTATAGGTAATCGTACCTCCCTGCACAAAACTGCGACTCTCGGTAAAACGAGCACGCTTGGCAGCCTCTATCGCTGCTGCAATCAATGCCGCATCCGATGAAGTAGAGCCTTTGGGCTCGTATGCCGCACTTGTAACCTTACCGTGCTGGTCAACGGCTACACGCACCACAATCTTACCACTCACATTACCAGGATATGACGGCACGGGGAGATTACCTACTAAACCTCGACCTCGCAAGCCTTCATCCAATTGGTCATTACCAACGGGATTAAGACCTCCACCTGTTCCGTTTGCCAGATTCTCATCGCCCTCGCGTGCAAAGGGATTACCCAAATCTTCGGGTTCATCTACTCCACCCTTATTACTCTGGAATATCGCACGACGATTTACCGTCTGAGTCTTCTCGTCGGTACCCGTTACCTGCTGAGTATTCTCGCGTGTCGTCGATAAATTCTGATGACGCGGAGCCTGCGTAGTCACTACAGGACGTGGACGCGGACGTTCCTCCTCAATCTCGATAATCATCATCTCGGGCGTCTCGACCACAGTGATTGGGATATACGTCAAAAGCATCAACGCAGCCAACACTACAATGTATGCCGCCGCAGCCACACCTCCATATAATTTAGGTCTGTCGTCGTTTTCGTCGTAATAATTCATAATTTAATTGTTTGGATTACAGAAATCCTGCTACTTTGAGCCATCGGCTCGTCGCAGAGCCACAACAACCTTGCATTAAGGTTGTGTGGCCGCGATAAGTTTATAGCCGTTATCCTTTGCTATATTCATCACCTGTACAATCTCATCCCACTCGACAGTCTTGTCGGCGTGCAACGAGATGGTAGGCTCCTCCTGCCCCTCAAGACGACTCTTCAGAGCACGAGCAATACCCTCACGAGAACCCACATTGTCCAACTCTACGTAATAAGTATAGCGTCCAGCACCGTTATCCTTGATTGATACGGTAGTGATAGCCTTATCCTTGAGTTGGTTGGCACTCTTGGGCAACATCAACTTGATGGCGTTGGGGTTGATTAGCGTCGTAGCGATAATCATAAAAATCAACAGCAAGAACATCAAGTCGGTCATCGACGATGCCGAGAACGAAGCCTCGACCTTCGAACCTCTCTTAATTGCCATAACTTATTACTTTACGGGTTGATTCAAAATATCCATAAATGCGATTGAGTTAGCCTCCATCTGGAATACCAACTTCTCGATACGAGCCACAAGATAGTTGTAGCCGAAATATGCGGGAATACCTACAACAAGACCTGCTACGGTAGTCACCATCGCCACATACATACCGCCAGACAAAAGTGACATATCAACGGTACCACCAGCAGCAGCCATATCCATAAAGGTCTGCACCATACCCATTACTGTACCCAAGAAACCAATCATAGGCGCACCACCAGCGATAGTTGCCAAGAAGGGAAGACCATTCTCCAACTTCGATACCTCGAGGTTGGCGACATTCTCGATAGCGGTCTGGATGTCGCTCATAGGACGACCTACACGCTCGATACCCTTCTCAATCATACGAGCGATAGGGGTATTGGTCTTGCGGCATAACTCTATAGCGGCACGAATCTTGCCGTCAGAGATGTAGTCACGGATACGATTCATAAAGTTCATATCCAAACCCGAAGCCTTGCGGATAGCCATATAACGCTCCACAAAGATAAAGATTGTGATACCACCCAAAATCAAAAGCGGCCACATAAGCCAACCTCCCTTAAGGAACAACTCCCAAAGACCCATACGAGTTACCTCCTCGACAGCCGCTGCTGTCTGACCTGCTACTGCTGCCGTCTCGGCAGCCTGAAGAAATTCAATCATAATTTTTTCTTTTAATTTATTTAAGTTTTTATTCTATTGTTTTTTTGTTTTCGCTTGTTAATAGTTTGCCTACGTAATAAACGGTTGCACCGACCTAAAAATTATCTCTCACCGCTCTGGTTTGCATCGCTATCCTCGCGTGTCTCTATAAAACGATTCATCGCTGCATTCTCGCCACTACGCAACAGACTATCCGACTGTCGCAAACGCTCCTCTTCGGCCTCTCGCTCTTGTTGTTGGCGCTCCTCACGTTTACGGCGACTCATAAAACGCTCCTTCATACGACGCTTCAAATCGGCCCAATTATTAAAATCCTCTTTATAATAGATACCGACACCCGTCTCCTGCAAACCCTGGTTTTCGTCAAAGCGGTCAATAGTCTGCGTAAAGCCCTTGAGTTTCAGGTTACCATTTTGGTCTATAAGCCAAGTGATATAAGCCTCACCCATAAAGTTCGAGAGATTACTGCTGGCCGCCATACGGTTATCGACCAAATAGTTACCCTCCAACTCAACGAGCAATCTATCGTTCACCAAACTCTTCGAGAATCCAAAATCAATCTCATCACTCGTAAGTTCCGAACGGGGACGGTAACGCAGGATGATATTATAATCGTCGCTCGACAACCAGTTACTCAACTGATTAGACAACAACTCAAAACCTGTTGTAGCAGATGCCGTTGCTCCGATACTTGCAGAAGTCGAAGAGTCGGAATAGAATGCACCACTCACAAGCAAGTACATAAACTGTGTGGCTATCGACTGCTGGTTGTTAAGCAGGTTGGCTACTGCGTTCTGTATATCGGAATCGGCATTAGGCACCTTTATATCGAAGAGCACTGTCGGAGCGGTCAATCTGTCCGTCAGGTTGATTATACACTCTACGGGCACTGCTCGTTTGATATTCTCCAACGTCGTAGATGACAACAGAGGCTGCAACGAAGCCTTGAGTTTATATACAGCATCGATATTCAATCGTGCATCCAGCGGGTCTCCCGTCCATTGTATCGTAGAGCCACTCTCAATAAGGAACTTCTTGTTAATAATATTCTGCAGCGTAAAGAGGTAACTACCGTCGGTGATGGTGTAGTCACCATACATCTCAAATATATTTGCATTTGGCACGATGCGCATATTGAGTTCTCCCTCACCTCGAGCCTTAATGATATCGCCTACCGTCGGGTCGATGACCAACTGCACCTCCGTATTGGGTTTGGCCGTAAGTTCGACATTGATGTTCAGGGCTCCCGTACCTGCCGAAGCACGCTGGCGGTTACGACGTTCGAAGGCCAACTTTCGACGCGACAGGTAATTGCTCGAATCAGCCACTTCGCGTACACCAGACTGTTCAAACACAACGAAATCGGCATTCGCCGCATCGGACTTGCTCGACAACGGCATAAAGAATTGCGAATCCCCCTCCGTTGAGCCTACAATATCGAGCGTAGTACCCTTCTTATCTCCCGTAATGGTAGCAACGCCAGAACCATATACCTTACCGTAAAAGAGGTCATTATCGCTAATATCGGTATCGAGTACAATCATATTACGCGGTACAACTCGTACCGAGTATGCTATATTGGACAGATGTTCAAGGCTTAGGTCCATATTAAACATACCGCTATTACCCTCCTTGTCGTAAACTCTCACATTATTGGCAATAAAGTGATTGTCCTTCACCTGCAACGTCGCACGAGGCGCAGAGTATCGGGCCTGGGTGAAATCTACCGTAGTAGCCAAATCATAGACATTGACCGAACCGTTGAGTTTGGCATGACGGCGTTGTCCCGCAATCTCCAACTTGGCAGAGGCCTCACCCTCTGTTGACGATAGAATACCCTGCATCACGGGGCCAAGCGATGCCATAGGCATCTTCTCGAAAGTACCCTCGGCATAGTAGCGTACCGAAGTCGGGTCGTAATATCCTGTAACTATATTTTCATTCGTACGCTGATTCTTCACTCGTACACGCACTCGTTGCTGGCTCATATCCCAAGCCGACAACAGACAAAGCGGCGCTACGGCAAACTCGTTGACATACATACTATTGATATCGATATCGGCCATCAACTCACCGCCACTCAATGCCGACTTCATCGAAGCCACACCACTGCCTCGGCCTGTAACCGTATAATTAAGACGCTTGGCAAAGCCCATAAACGGCGAGATATCAAACTCCTGCATAACGAGCGTCAAAGAGTCCTCCCTACTACGCGAAGCCACACCATCAAGATGCAACAACTGGCGGTCACTGCGGATTCTGAAGTCATTAACCACGATGCGCGTAGTGTCTATCGTCACGGGACCCGACGTGATGCGCCACTCACGCTTACGGTTATTGACGGTCGAAGGCTGTATATTGAGCACAACACGACGTTGAGCCGTTACCGAATCCTGCACAATATTTGCCCTTAAACCCAAAACACCCGACGACAAGGTCTCCGAATTCTTAAAGCCTGCCGACATCACTACTCGGTCGTTCTTGGCACCACCCATCACCGACAATTGCGGCAGATGGAATGCACCTGCATACAAATCCTCCGACTGAAGATACATAGCCAACGAATCACCCTGATTGGTTAGATTAACATTCAAGTTGGTTGCCAATATATTTCCACGCTCCACGTATTGCGACTCGGCTCTAAGCGAGAGCATATTGGACACAGGATTCATCATAAAATTGAGGTTTGTACCCTCTGCCATTTTCAATCCATCTGATATAGCATCCAACAGCGGGTCAATCTTCTTGATTTTAACCGACAGAGCCGAATATCCGCTGTCGTCGGCACTGACATACTTATCTTCGTCGGACAATCCAGGCAGATACTTACGCATAGCGACATTCAGATAACTCGCTACATCGGCATAACTTGACGGGCCTGTAAACGTAGCATCGGCAAAATCAGATGTGAGATTCAACGAATGCTGTCCCTCACCACTGCGGGCCACCAAACGCATAGCGCCCGTACTCAAAGTATCGGCATTATAGTAATAGCGGCCTCCATCAATATTCACAGAGCCGTTTACATCGTCAAACGTGCGACCTACGGCATACATCTCGGCATTGAACGCCACGCGTGATATGGAATCACGCTTATTGATGTTCATTGCCGCCAAATCGGCCTCACGCACATTGAGTCTGAAATCGTAGACGGGCTGCTCGCTATTGAAATCTGCAATACCATTCAAGGTCATATTAAGCGGAGCGTTTTCACTCGTAACGGTCGCAGTAACACTCTTACGATTCAGGCTACCCGAAACCTCAACCTCCTCATAGTTGGCTCCATAAAACTCCATACTACCTATACGCGCTGCAAAATCGCCCGACACACCCTGCTTCGATGTAGCTCCGTTAAACGACGCATAGGCTGTTGTCTCGCCCAGAATATCGTTGTGCAACAACTGCCCCACATCGACATATCGCAAATCAGCCACCGCATTAAGGCTCGACATCGGGGCTTCACCCTTCTCTCGCTTCATCGGGGCACGCTCGGCAGAGAGTTCCACATTACCCACATCCGTCGTAAGTAACATATTGGCATTGCAGGCTGCGAATCCACCATTGAATCTACCAGCCGCAATAATACGGCCCGCTGCATTGGCCATCGACAAGACCTTTGCGGGCAGATGTTTGCCCGTAATACCCTCGAAGAGCATCGACAAATCCATCTCGTCACTATTAAGACGCTGCAAATCAAGCGTCATAGTAGACTTTTTCACATCGGGAAGACCACGGAGATGCACTTTTCCGCTCAACGTACTGTTATGGCCAAACTCCAATTCGTGGACATCGACTTTCAAATCATCCACCGTACCATCGACCGATGCATTTGCGCCATATACAATCAGATTCCAGGGTAACATCTTAGGAGCGAAGTGCGCCACATCATCCGATGACACACTACTATCGTAAACCTCACCCGAAATATTTACGTTATGTATAAAATCTTTGTACGATGCCCAACTATCACCCTTGAGCACAAACGAACGCAGACGAATATCCGACTTCTCGGCCATAATCTCGAAATCGCGCAAATCAACAACGCCCTTATCTACGAGGAAGTATCCCGTAAAGTTTTGGACCGTAAAGCCGCTATGCTCGCGTGTCGCGAAATTACGCACACGGCCCTTGACCTGACCACGCAACAACTCAAAGTCCTCGACATAGGCCGATGTATTCTCGAAATGCAAATCATTGTAATCGATACCGTACGATGGCTCACGGTGCTTATCCTGCTCAACTATGAGATTAAAGTCATCCACCTTGACATCCTTTACCCTAAATGCAAAGTCACCCTTCTCACGCAGGCTGTCACGTTTAGCGAATGTATTTACCACCTCCTTGATGTTCATCACGCCATTGGGAGTCTCTCGAATATAAAGTTTAGACCTCTCAACCGAGCCATTGCGCAAGGTTATACCCTTCTCGCCCTCGAAACTCGAAAGATAGACCTTCAACTTATCGACATACAACAATGTGTCCTGCTGGAAATCCTCGACATAAAAACCCTCGACACGCAAACTTCCCAGCAAACCCAGACGTATGCGGTCAATCGACACGGTAGTACCCAACTTATTTGAGATTATGACGGTCGCGCGGTCAACGATAAAGTTCTGCACAGAGGGTAAATCTACGACCAAAGTGAGCACAATAGGAGAAAATATCAGAAACAAAAGCGTGACTGATAGTGCCTTTAATAATATTTTCGTAACTTTGCGCATCTCAACTACGGTCATAAAACTTACAAAAGTAACTATTTTTCTATTAATAATAGAAAAAAATGCCAAAAATATGGACATTACTATACTTGGAATAGAATCTTCGTGCGACGACACATCGGCTGCCGTCATACGCAACACCACACTTTTGTCGAACGTGATAGCATCACAGGCCGTTCACGTAAAGTATGGAGGTGTAATCCCCGAATTGGCCTCACGTGCTCACCAACAGAACATTATACCTGTTGTCGACACCGCATTGAAGGAGGCTGGAGTAACCCCCGACAAGATTGATGCCATAGCATTTACGCGCGGACCAGGCCTTTTGGGCTCACTTTTGGTCGGTACATCGTTTGCCAAAGGTTTGTCTATCGCACACAACATTCCGATGGTCGAGGTCAACCATTTGCAGGGACACATCCTCTCGCACTTCATCGACCTGCCCGACAGCGAAGTTCCACATCCGTCATTCCCCTTCCTGTGTTTGTTGGTCAGCGGCGGACATACTCAGATTGTCAAGGTATCCTCTCCGCTTGAGATGGAGATTATAGGCACCACGATTGATGATGCTGCAGGTGAGGCATTCGACAAGTGCGCCAAAGTGATGGGCTTACCCTACCCCGGAGGCCCCGTGATTGACCGCTTGGCAAAAGAGGGCAACGACAAAGCATTCGATTTTGCGAAACCGCACGTTAAAGGCGAGTTCGACTACTCATTCTCTGGCCTTAAGACGTCGTTCCTTTACACCCTGCGTGATGCAGTTGCTGGCGACAGCGACTTTATCGAGAAGAACAAAGCCGACCTATGTGCTTCGTTGCAACGCACGATTGTCGACATCCTGCTTAACAAACTCATCAAGGCGTCCAAAGCACTCGGCATAAAGGACATAGCCATCGCAGGTGGTGTATCAGCCAACTCTGGTCTGCGTGATGCAATAACAGAGGCAGGACGCCGTCGAGGTTGGCGCACATTCCTGCCGCCATTGAAGTTCACAACCGACAATGCAGCAATGATTGCCATTTCGGGCTATTACCGCTACAAGCAAGGCTTAATCAGCGACTTGAGCATCTCGCCCGTTGCACGTCTGGAGGAGATTTTATAACATCGCAATTCAACATTTCATACACTGATAAAAATTGCAGACTCACCTTCTGAGTCTGCATTTTTTTGTCCAATTCGCCACCAATGCAGGAAATCTACAACATTTAATTTACCAAAATGAATATTTTATTACCTTTGCAGAAGGATATCGCGAATTGTTGCGATATATGATTTAAAACAAACATAAATATGAAAGAATTGAAAATTGGAAACCTTGTTGCAAAAGTACCCATCGTGCAAGGAGGTATGGGCGTAGGCATCTCGCTTTCGGGTTTGGCCTCTGCCGTAGCCAACGCTGGCGGTGTCGGAGTTATCTCGGCCGCAGGTCTTGGTCTTATTTATAACGACATCTCAAAGAATTTTAACGATGCCTGCATTCACGGTCTCAAGCAGGAGTTAAAGAAGGCCCGCGAAGCAACCAAGGGTATCATCGGCGTTAACATTATGGTTGCGCTATCCAACTTTGCCGATATGGTACGCACCTCTATCGAGGAGAAAGCCGACATCATATTCGCTGGCGCTGGACTTCCTCTAAACCTGCCATCGTTCCTCAAGCCCGACTCTGTTACGAAACTCGTACCTATTGTATCTTCGGCACGAGCATTGAAACTTATCTGCCGCCGCTGGATTGGCGAGTACGGCTACACTCCCGATGCGGTAGTAGTAGAAGGCCCTAAGGCTGGAGGTCATTTAGGCTATAGCCACGAGCAGATTAACGACGAGAACTACTCGCTCGAAAACATTGTCCCCGAAGTAGTTACTGCGGCTCGTGAGATTGGCGAACAACAAGGAAAATTCATCCCCGTTATTGCAGGTGGTGGCATCTACACAGGCGAGGACATCTACAACATCACATCACTCGGAGCCGACGGCGTACAGATGGGTACACGCTTTGTCACAACCGATGAGTGCGACGCATCTGACGAATTCAAGCAGAGTTACATTGATGCCCGCAAGGAGGATATCGAGATTATACAGAGTCCCGTAGGAATGCCTGGACGTGCCATCCACAACAACTTTTTGCAGAAAGTCAAAGAGGGATTAAAACAACCCAAAGCGTGCCCGTTCAACTGCATCAAAACGTGCGACGTAACACACTCTCCCTACTGCATTATGCTGGCTCTCTACAACGCTTACAAGGGCAAGATGGAGAATGGTTACGCCTTCTGCGGAAGCAACGCTTGGCGGGCCGAAAAGATTATCAGCGTCAAAGAATTAATCAACACTTTGAAGCAAGAGTTCAGCAACAAAGTTGCTTCATTACAAACAATTTAACACGTTTGACTTAAAGTATTACTTGAATATCACTTAAAGTTTTACTTTAACTACTTTCCAAGAGGTTGTCCGCCATTTTTCGGACAACCTCTTTAATTATTTAATCATATTTGTGACGTATTAAACACCACAAAGAACACCCCGTTTTTCACACCGACAAAGTTTCTATCTCATAAAAATATCACACCATTTGTAAGTAATTTCACTCTTTTTTATTACATTTGCAGTAATTCCATTCCACCAAAAGGTTTGGAAGGACATTTTTAACGTAAGGTGTTATTGAAATTATCTTCTAAAATCAAATTCTCGCAAAATTTGAAACAGCACGAAGATTGTGACAATAGCACCACATCATTGGTATGTATAGCCGTCATTGGCTTCTTACATAACCTTTGGTGTGGGCTACTGTTTTATCCGTGCTGTAGGCAATGCGAGAAGCCTGATTTTAGGATAAAGCAATAAGTTCCCACACCTTTTCTTGTTTTATCCGCTTTCATCTGGGAATTGTGGGGGCAAAAAAGTAAATAAACAGATGAAAACTTTTAGATTAGTTAGCGCGGCATTACTTGCCGTTTTGATGTGTGCGAATTTTGTATCGTGTAGCAAAGATGATGACGGTGCAAACACAGATGTAGGAGGTGGCGAAGAAGGTGGAAACGAAGAAGTAATAGTAAGCGAAAAGAAGTTGGTAAAAATGGTTTCGAATGAAGAAACTTACACATTCAGTTACGATAACGAGGGGCGTTTGAGTTCTGCAATAGATACATATAGTTACGATGACGGTTCTTATAGTGAACAGAGTAAATACAGTTATAAGTTTATAGGGGGAGATGATGCAGTGATGGTAAAATATGAATATGAACGAGAATCTGATTATATATATGGTGGCACCGATACTGATACTGGTACTGACACCTATACCTACTCCTTGAAAGATGGTCTTGTGCAAAGTTACGTTGATGATGATAATGATAAGGGGACATATTCCTACAATAACTCGAATAGACTTATTAAGGCC
>JAFYRX010000057.1 GCA_017546725.1 Alistipes sp.
ATCGCCGGTGGTGCGATGCGTGCCGTATTGGAGTCAGCAGGTGTTAAGAACGTGTTGGCAAAGAGCAAGGGCTCATCTAACCCCCACAACCTCGTAAAGGCTACAGTATCAGCATTGTGTGAGTTGCGCGATGCTCGCAGCGTAGCACAGGTACGCGGTATCTCGATGACAAAAGTGTTTAACGGTTAATTAGAAGCGAATAACTATGGCAAGATTGAAAATTACACAGGTTCGTAGCCAGATTGGTACAACTGCACAGCAGCGTAAGAACCTCGCAGCTTTGGGTCTTCGCAAGATTAACCAGAGCGTAGAGCACGATGATTCAGTAATCATCAAGGGTATGCTCGAGCGAGTTAAGCACCTTGTAAAGGTCGAGGAGGTAAAGTAAGTTTAATCAAAAAAAGAATTACTGAAGATGGAACTCAATAATTTGAAGCCCGCCAAGGGCTCAACCCACCACGATAAGCGTGTTGGTCGAGGCGCAGGTTCAGGCCACGGTCGTTATTCAACTCGTGGTATGAAGGGTGCGAAGTCTCGTTCAGGTTACTCTCAGAAACTCGGCTTCGAGGGTGGTCAGATGCCTTTGCAGCGTCGTTTGCCTAAGTTCGGTTTCAAGAACTTGAAGCGCGTAGAGTTTAAGCCTATCAACCTTTCTACATTGGAGGAGTTGGCAGCAAAGAAGGAACTCAATGTAATCAACATTGAGACTTTGGTAGCCGCTGGCTTTATCTCATCAAACGATAAGGTTAAGATTTTGGGTAATGGTAACGTAACAAAGGCTTTGAACGTTACTGCTCACGCATTCTCGAAGAGCGCCGAGGCTGCTATCACAGCCGCTGGTGGTAATGTAGAGAAATTGTAAACTAAAAACCAAAGTTAATAATTATGAACGGTTATCTGATTGCTGGTGTGATAATAGCGCTTATCGTGCTGTTACTTGCAACCAACAAGAAACTCGTTGAAACATTGAAAAACATCTACAAGATTGAGGAGTTGCGTAAGCGCATCGCTTATACGTTGGGTCTTCTGCTTGTATTTCGTTTGGGATGTTTTGTGGTAATCCCGGGTATCGACCCCAACGCTTTGGGCGAGGGTTCGGCTTTGGCAGACCAGATGAACAGCAACACCCTCTTGGGCTTGCTTGACGTATTCTCTGGTGGTGCATTCGCCAATGCAGCCATTTTGGCACTCGGTGTTATGCCATATATCACCGCTTCTATCATCATCCAGTTGCTTGGTATGATGGTTCCTGCAGTTCAGAAGTTGCAGAAGGAGGGTGAGAGTGGCCGCCGCAAACTCAACCAGTGGACACGTTTGCTCACAATCGGAGTTTTGTGTATTCAGGCTCCTGCATACGTGGCCAACCTCTATCGCCAAATGCCTGACGCATTTGTTTACGGAGGTACATTCGCTTTCTACGCCTATGCGACAGTTATTCTCATCGCAGGTACGTTGTTCACAATGTGGCTCGGTGAGCGTATTACGGACAAGGGCATCGGTAATGGTGTCTCTATGATAATTATGATTGGTATTGTGGCCCGTCTGCCTCAAGCCTTGTTGGCCGAGTTCACTGCTCGTGTCAGCACATCGACGGGTAGCCTCATTATGTTCGTAGTCGAGATTGCTTTACTGTTCTTGGTGTTCCTGGTATCTATCGCAGTGCTTCAGGCCGTGCGTAAGATTCCTGTACAGTATGCTAAACGTATTATCGGTAACAAGCAGTATGGCGGTGTACGTCAGTACATCCCCTTGAAGTTGAATGCGGCAAACGTTATGCCTATCATCTTCGCGCAGGCTCTTGTTATGATTCCCGCATTGATTCCTGGTTTGCAGGGAGCCTTTGCTAATATTCAGGGTTTCTGGTATAACTTTACGTTGGCAGTGTTGGTAGTTGCCTTTACATATTTCTATACGGCAATTATCATCAATCCTCAAATGATGGCAGACGATATGAAGCGTAACGGTGGTTTCATTCCTGGTGTTAAGCCCGGTAAGCAGACCGTTAATTATATCGATACCATTATGACAAGAATCACTCTTCCCGGTTCAATCTTCTTGGCATTGGTGGCTATTATGCCCGGTCTTGCTATGAAGTTCTTGGGTGTTCAGCAGCAGTTCGCTTATTTCTATGGCGGTACATCGTTGTTGATTATGGTGGGTGTAGTTCTTGACACTCTTAAGCAGGTTGAGAGTTACCTTTTGATGCGTCACTACGATGGTCTTATGAAGACAGGACGTATTCAGGGTCGCCATTAATAGAGTTGCCGATTGATAGTAGAAATTTAAATCGGTTGCTTGCGAGTTAAGTATTAAAGAATGTTTGACCGACTTTGAGTCGGAGAATATAGACCTTTAAGATGATTTATCTAAAGACGGACGAAGAAATCGAACTCTTGCGCGAGAATAACCTTTTGGTCAGCCGCGCGCTTGCAGAGGTAGGACGTAACATACGTCCGGGAGTTACGACTCTCTTCTTGAACAAAATCGCCGAGGAGTTTATCCGCGATAATGGAGCCGAGCCCGCATTCTTGGGTTATCAGGGTTACCCCGCATCGGCTTGCATCTCGGTAAACGAGCAGGTTGTTCACGGTATTCCGTCAGAGAGAGTCATCGAAGAGGGCGATATAGTGTCGGTTGATTTAGGTACGTTTTTGAAGGGGTTTGTTGGTGATTCGGCATATACGTTTGCCGTAGGAGAGATTAGCGCCGAGGCACGCCAACTCTTGGAAGTCACTAAAGAGGCTCTTTATAAAGGTACAGCACAGGCGAAGGCTGGTAATCGCGTAGGCGACATATCAGCAGCAGTGCAACAACACGCCGAAAGTTTTGGTTACGGCGTAGTGCGCGAATTGGTAGGTCACGGCTTGGGACGAAAAATGCACGAGTCCCCTGAAGTCCCCAATTTCGGCGCACGCGGCAGAGGCCCGCTGTTGAAGGAGGGTATGGTTATCTGCATCGAGCCTATGATTAATATGGGCACACGAGCAGTGGTCTTTGAGCGTGATGGCTGGACCGTCCGCACCAAAGACCGTAAACCATCGGCCCACTTCGAGTTTGCGGTTGCTATCCGCCGAGATGGACCCGACATTCTGACAGACTTTAATATAATCGAACAAGCACTTAACAATTAAGTAAAACTCTATGGCAAAACAAACTGCTATTGAACGAGACGGAACAATTATCGAGGCGTTGTCAAACGCTATGTTCCGCGTCGAATTGGATAACGGACACGTTATCACGGCTCATATCTCAGGTAAGATGCGTATGCACTACATTAAAATCTTGCCCGGAGATAAAGTCAAAGTGGAGATGACACCTTATGATTTGAGTAAGGGTCGTATATCCTTTAGGTACAAATAATTAAGATTGCTTGAAAATTATGAAAGTAAAAGCATCAATCAAGAAGAGAAGTGAGGATTGCAAGATTGTAAAGCGTAAGGGTAAGCTTTATGTTATCTGCAAGAAGAATCCTAAGTTCAAAATGCGCCAAGGGTAATATTCAAACGATTAATTAAAGTAAAGAATTTATGGCACGTATAGTTGGTGTAGATTTACCAAAAAACAAGCGAGGCGTGATTGGCTTGACCTATATCTATGGTATCGGTCGCAGCACGGCGAGCAAGATTCTTGCTGCTGCAGGAATCAGTGAAGATGTTAAAGTAAGCGAGTGGACAGACGAGCAGGTAGGTGCTATCCGTTCAACAATCGCAGATATGGGTATCAAGGTAGAGGGCGAGTGCCGCTCATTGGTACAGTTGAATATCAAGCGTTTGATGGATATCGGTTGCTACCGTGGTATTCGTCACCGTCTGGGTCTTCCCGTTCGTGGTCAGTCGACTAAGAACAACGCTCGTACTCGTAAGGGTCGCAAGAAGACAGTCGCAAACAAGAAAAAGGCAACGAAGTAATAAATAGGAAGTTATGGCAAAGAAAACTGGAACAGTTAAAAAGAAGGTTGTTAAGGTTGGTGCCGTGGGTATGGCTTTCGTACACTCGACTTTTAACAACGTAATCATCACCATCACCAACGAGGTTGGCGAGGTTATCAGTTGGTCTTCAGCCGGTAAGATGGGTTTCCGCGGTTCGAAGAAGAATACTCCCTATGCAGCGCAGACAGCAGCCGCAGATTGCGCGAAGGTTGCTTTCGATATGGGCTTGCGTAAGGTTAAGGTTTATGTCAAGGGTCCTGGTCAGGGTCGTGAGAGCGCCGTACGTACTATCCACGGTGCAGGTATCGAGGTAATGGAGATTATCGACGTTACACCGCTGCCCCACAACGGTTGTCGTGCTCCTAACCGTCGTCGCGTATAATGCGGGATAAGTAGTTTAGGAACAAAAGCAAAGACTTTAGACAAAGACTTTAGAACACATTAAAAAAAGTAAAAACAATGGCAAGATATATAGGACCAAAATCAAAAATCGCCCGTAAGTTTGGCGAGGCTATCTATGGTGCGGATAAGGTGCTTGAGAAGCGTAACTATCCTCCTGGACAGCACGGTCTTGCTCGCAAGCGTAAGAAGAACTCTGAGTACGGAGAGCAGTTGAGCGAGAAGCAGAAGGCAAAGTATACATACGGTATTTTGGAGAAGCAGTTTGCTCGCACTTACGAGGCTGCAGCACGTATGGGTGGTATCACAGGTGAGAACTTGTTGAAGTTGCTCGAGTGCCGTTTGGATAACGTAGTATACCGTTTGGGTATCGCTCCTACACGTGCTGCTGCACGTCAGTTGGTGTCACACCGTCACATCTGCGTTAATGGCTCAGTAGTAAACATTCCTTCGTACGCTCTTAAGGCTGGTGATGTAGTATCAGTACGCGAGAAGTCGAAGAGTTTGGAGGTTATCACAGAGTCTGTATCGGGTTCAGCAAGAAGCCGTTACGCTTGGTTGGAGTGGGATGCTGCTACAATGAGCGGCAAGTTCCTCCAGAAGCCTGAGCGTGAGGAGATTCCTGAGAACATCAAGGAGCAACTTATCGTTAACCTTTACTCGAAGTAGTAATTAACACAAATTCAATAATTTTATGGCAATATTAGCATTCCAGAAGCCTGAAAAGGTTATTATGCTCGAAGCCACTGCATCGTTCGGAAAGTTTGAGTTCCGTCCGTTGGAGCCCGGTTTTGGTATGACAGTCGGCAACGCTTTGCGACGCGTTTTGCTCTCATCATTGGAGGGTTATGCAATTACGACCGTAAAGGTAGCCGGAGTGAACAATGAGTTTGCCGCTATCCCGGGTGTGATGGAGGGTATGATGGATATCATCCTGAAACTCAAGCAGGTCCGCTTTTTGCACACAGTCGAGAACGAGGAGTTCGAGAAGGTGACAGTAAACGTAGCGGGTGTTACAGAGTTGACAGCAGGATACATCTCAAATTATCTTTCATCGTTCAAGGTCTTGAATCCCGAACTCGTAATCTGCCACTTGGCCCCTGGTACAAAGATGCAGATTACCATTACCATTGGTAAGGGTCGTGGATATGTGCCTTCAGAGGAGAATGCTCCCGAGGCTAAGGAACTTGACGTGCTCCCGATTGACTCTATTTTCACACCTATCAAGAACGTCAAATACTCGATTGAGGATTACCGTGTCGAGCAGAAGACCGACTATGAAAAGTTGAATTTGGAGATTACTACTGATGGTTCGATTCATCCCAAGGAGGCTTTGAAAGAGGCCGCCAAGATTCTCATCCAGCACTTTATGCTCTTCTCAGACGAGAAGATTACCATCAATATGGATGACGCCAGCGAGAATGACACATTGGACGACGAGGCATTGCGTATGCGTCAGTTGCTCAAGACTAAGTTGTCAGACCAGGATTTGAGCGTACGTGCTCTTAACTGTTTGAAGGCCGCTGATGTTGATACCGTAGGTGATTTGGTAAAACTCAATCGTAACGACCTCTTGAAGTTCCGTAACTTCGGTAAGAAGTCGCTTACAGAGTTGGACGAGTTGCTGGCATCGCTCAATCTTAAGTTCGGTATGGACGTATCACTCTACAAACTTGATAAAGACTAATTATGAGACACAATAAAAATTTTAATCACCTTGGCAGACAGGCGGGTCACCGCAAGGCAATGTTGTCAAATATGGCATCATCGCTCGTACTGCACAAGCGTATCGAGACTACGGTTGCAAAGGCTAAGGCTGTTCAGAAGTTCATCGAGCCTTTGGTAACCAAATCAAAGGAGGACACTACTCACTCACGTCGTGTAGTATTCTCATACTTGAAGCAGAAGGAGGCAGTTACAGAGTTGTTCCGCACAATCGCTCCCAAGATTGCTGAGCGTCCCGGTGGCTACACTCGTATCTTGAAGACTGGTTTCCGTTTGGGTGACGCTGCTGATATGTGTATCATCGAGTTCGTTGATTTCAACGAGGCTTACACATTCGGTAAGTTGCCTTCAACAGAGGAGGCTAAGCCTAAGACACGTCGTTCACGCAAGCCCGCTGCAAAGAAGACTGACGCCGTAGAGGACGCAACAGTAGTTGCTGAGAAGAAGGCTAAGGCTCCTAAGGCACCTAAGGCTGCTGCAAAGGCAAAGGCTGCTCCCGTAGCAAAGAAGACCAACGTAGGTAAGAAGATGTAATTCTCTGCGTCGATTACGGCGCGTGAAATATATCACCGAAGGCCCGCTCCTATCTTTTAGGAGTGGGCTTTTTGGTTTTTGAAGTCGTCTAACAAGGTTGCTTTGTCGTTACGCTCACTCTCAAAATGCTCATTTACATTTTGTAAACTGCGCTTTTTCGAGTTTCGCAAGCCTAAAATCAACTCTTGTTATACGACTTCAATGGGGTTGGAAGTGGCTCATTTGGCGTTAAGTTCCTTTTCATTGCAATGCTCGGCAATGAGTGCAAACACTCTCTGCCCTCGCTTAAACGCAATGTTACTCTCGCTCTCAAAATCCTCATTTTCTCCGAGTAATTTTTTCGTAATTATATACTTTCGTGTTGTATTTTGTCTTACGTCATTCCACATCACGAACTTTAGTGAGTGATGATTGGAATCTCTACACTAAAAATGCGATTGAGGTTAGAGACTCCATTCCTCGCCTTGCGGCTCGGTGGAGTGACGTACTTTACAACATTAATCTATATATTTCCGTTTTTTTGGACTATTTGTACCCAATTAGTGTGGGTGTTGCGGAATGTTGCAACAAATTGCTAACTTTGTGTAGAATAGCATATTTTGAGTGTGAACGGTAGATGCCGAGGGTGGCTCCTGCTGGGTGTATTAATTGTTAAAGATGGTTTTATGAAAAAGTTATTATTTCTTGTGGCACTAATAGCCTTTGCGAGTTGTAGCAATATGGTTAAATACACAATTTCAGGAAGTTCCAAAGATTTTGTCGATGGGAAATGGGCGTATTTATGTATAGTTGATGAAACTATGAATCTTGTTGCATCGGATTCCGTAGAGGTTGTAAATAACTCATTCTCGTTTAAGGGAGAGTGCGAAAGGGCTTTACCTGCGAGCATAACAGTTGGCGATTATGAGTTGGATGACGATATATTGGTATCATTTATCGTAGAGTCTGGTCATATCATTATAGGGGATATGGATGCAAATTGCCATTATCACACAGCCACGGGTACGCCGTTGAACGATAAGAACTATGAGTTCAGTCGTTTGATGAAGCCTGTTGTAAAGAATCCGAAGACTACTCCGGAGCAGTTGTTTGACTTTATAAAACCGCATATTATGGAGAATATTGATAATGTGTTCGGCGGATTTTTGTTTGAGCGTTATCATTGGTCTATGCCGAATGAGATGATAATCGAGATAATTGAGGCGATGCCGCCCCATATGAAAGAGGTTTATATGTCGTTGAAGCAAGAGAGGGAGGAGCGTTTGCAAGTTGTCAAGCAACGCGAGGAGCAGACTAACAATCTCGTTGGAAAGTCGTATATAAATATTGAGGGTTTGACCCCTTCTGGCGAGGAGTTGTCGTTGCAGAGTGTAGTTGCCGACAAAAACAATCGCTTCGTGCTTTTGGAATTTTGGGCATCTTGGTGTGGCC
>JAFYRX010000058.1 GCA_017546725.1 Alistipes sp.
AATCTCATTATACGCATATCCATCGAGCCATAGTATTATCAATGCTCTGTCGAGATGGTTTAGTCGATTTATTACCGAGTGAAGTTCCTCCAATCGCTCTTTGAGCGCAGGGTCCTCGTCATTGGATATATCAACAGATAGTGATATTGACGCGGGTTGTCGTCGTCGAATAAACGAGATGCAGGTGTAGAGCGAAACTCGGTAAATCCAAGTCGTGCATTTGCTCCGACCTTCAAAGTTGTCGAAACTTTGCCACAAGTTACACAACACCTCTTGGTAGTAATCATCTATCATCCCTTTCGGGGCGTAGATGTAGCAGACTTTGTATATAATATTCCTGTTGGAATATACTGCCTCTAAAAATCGCTGTTCCTTTGTTTGGGTTTTCATTGTTTTTATTTGTTGTTTGCTCTATTAGTCGCTTTTCGAGGGGCAAAAATTACAAAGGAGTTAAATTTTTTGCATTTTTGGGGAACAATAACAAAAATAGCCGCCCGCGAAGGACGGCTATTTGCTTGTCGGGGTATCGCTACCCTATTTCTGCATCTTGCGGAGGAAGCACTCGATAGTGTTCTCCATCAAGCAGGTGATAGTCATAGGGCCTACACCACCAGGAACGGGAGTGATGGCTGATGCCTTTGGCTCGATAGCTGCGAAATCTACGTCACCACACAACTTGTTGGTCTCGGGGTCACGATTCACACCTACGTCGATAACTACCGCACCCTCCTTTACCATATCTGCCGTCACGAACTTCGCACGGCCGATGGCTACAACCAATATATCGGCACGGCGTGTAACCTCTGCCAAATTCTTTGTACGGCTGTGGGCGATAGTAACAGTCGCATTCTCGTTCAAAAGCAACTTCGATACGGGAAGACCGACGATGTTACTGCGGCCAATAACTACTACATCCTTGCCAGCAATCTCCACATTGGCACGCTTCAACAATTTGATGATGCCCTTGGGTGTGCAAGGAAGTGTACAGGGCTGCTTGAGCCACAAATTGGCTACGTTCATCGGGTGGAAGCCGTCAACGTCCTTCTCGGCGCTGATAGCAGCGATAACCTTGTCAGAGTCGATGTGCTTGGGCAGAGGCAACTGCACCAAAATGCCGTCAACGCTGTCGTCGGCATTCAACTCGTCGATAATACCCAATAACTCCGCCTCCGAGATAGTGTCGGGCTTGCGGATTGTTGTATTCTTTAGACCAACCTCCTCGGATGCCTTTGCCTTGCCTGTAACGTAAGATACGCTACCTGGGTCCTCACCTACGAGGATTACAACCAAATGAGGTACGCGGCCGTACTTCTCGGTGAAGGTGGCAACATTGGCCGCCATCTCCTGCTTGAGCGAGAGCGCTAACTCTTTACCGCTTATAATCATAGTTCGATAAGTTTTAAGTTAATATTTGAATGCTTTGTCGCCAATGTCGGTGCGGTGGAACAAATTCTCGCACTTGATTTTGGCAACCTCTGCGGCGGCTTTCTGCTGAGCCTCGCGCAATGTCGGGGCTTGGCATACGACAATCATTACACGGCCTCCAGATGTTACATATTTGCCATCCTTCAAGGCTGTACCCATATGATAGATTGAGCCATCAACATCCTCGGTGCCTTCAATTATGAAGCCTTTGTCGTATGAGCCTGGGTAACCCTTCGATGCCAAAACGATACCCAATGTGGCGAAGTCGTACCACTCGATTGTGGGCTGCTTGCCGTCGGCTACATCGCAGAATACCTGACAGATGTCGCTCTTGATGCGGGGCAGGATAACCTCGGTCTCGGGGTCGCCGAAACGAGCGTTGAATTCGATAACCTTAATGCCCTGCTGCGTCTTCATCAAACCGCCATACAACACTCCGCAGAATGAGCATCCCTCCTCGACCATAGCCGAAGCGGTGCGACGCATAATGTTCTGCATAGCGTAATCCAAATCCTCATTGGTGATAAAGGGCAACTCTGTGTATGCACCCATACCACCTGTGTTGGGACCCTTGTCGCCATCGTATGCACGCTTGTGGTCCTGCGATACGGGCATAGGATATACGTCGTGACCATTTACAAAGCAGAGCAATGAGAACTCTGGGCCCTCCAAATACTCCTCGATTACCACTTTACCCTTGCCGAACTTCGAGTCGAGCAACATATCGCGCAAAGCCTCCTCGGCCTGCTCCAATGTCTCGGCAATTACAACGCCCTTACCAGCCGCCAAACCGTCATACTTGAGTACTGTGGGCAATGAGCCGTTTTTAACGTAAGCCAATGCTGCGTCGAAATCCTCAAATGTTTCGTAAGCCGCAGTCGGAACGTCGTACTTCTTCATCAAATCCTTGGCAAACTGCTTGCTGGTCTCGATTTGAGCCGCAGCCTTCGTGGGGCCAAAGATACGGAGTCCGTTCTGCTTGAATGTATCGGAGATACCAGCCTCCAAAGCAACCTCGGGACCTACAACTGTAAGTTCGATGTTGTTGCTCTTGGCAAAGTCGCAAAGAGCATCGACCTGTGTCTCCTTGATGGCTACGCACTCGGCCAATGCAGCGATACCTGCATTGCCCGGAGCGCAAAAAATCTTATCTACCTGGGGCGACTTGCTCAACGCCTCGACAATAGCGTGGCAACGTCCACCCGAACCTACTACAAGAACTTTCATAGGCCTATGCTATTAATGCTTGAAGTGACGCATACCAGTGCAAACCATAGTGATGCCGCACTCGTTAGCCTTATTTACAGAGTCCTCATCGCGTACGCTACCACCCGGCTGAACGATAGCCGTTACACCATACTGTGAAGCCAAAGTCACAGTGTCGTCGAAGGGGAAGAAACCGTCAGAAGCCAACACCAAACCCTCGGTGAAGCCAGCCGCCTGTGCCTGCTTGAGGGCAATCTCTGCAGAACCTACACGGTTCATTTGACCTGCACCAACACCTACAGTGTGACCATCCTTAACTACAACGATAGCGTTAGACTTGACGTGCTTAACCACTCTCCAACCGAAGTTAAGGTCGGTAACCTGCTCCTCTGTGGGCTTAACCTCTGTAACGCACATATCGGCAGTAACTGTAGCGGTAGTCTTGTCCAAATCCTGAACGAGCAAGCCGCCGTTTACGCTTACATACTGATTGACAACGCTGTCGTCCTTACTCATATCTACCTGCAAAAGACGCAAGTTCTTCTTTGTAGAGAGTACCTCCAATGCCTCGTCAGAGAACGAAGGAGCCATAATAATCTCCAAAAAGATAGGCTTCATAAGTTCAGCAGCCTCGCGGTTTACCTCGCGGTTAACGGCTACGATACCACCGAAGATACTAACCTTGTCGGCCTCATAAGCCTTGGTCCACGCATCAACTACGTCCTTGCCGATAGCAGCACCACAAGGATTCATATGCTTAAGACCTACGCAGAAAGGCTCGTCGAACTCGCGAACGATAGAGAGCGCTGCGTTAGCATCCTGAATATTGTTGTAAGAGAGTTCCTTGCCGTTCAACTGCTTTGCATTTGCCAATGAGAATGAGCCAGCCTCGGCGCTGCCGTAGAACTTGGCCTGCTGATGAGGATTCTCACCATAACGCAAGCCTTGAACAAGGTCAAACTCCAAGAAGAGTTTCTCGTTCAAACCAGCAGCCTTACGCATATATGTAGCAATCATTGAGTCGTACTCTGCTGTGTGTGTATATGCCTTTGCAGAGAGTTGCAAACGAGTCTCAATTGTTGTGTTACCTGTAGCCTTAATCTCCTCGATAATCTGTGCGTAGTCTGCAGGGTCGCAAACAACTGTCACATCCTTGTAGTTCTTGGCTGCAGAACGCAACATTGAGGGACCACCGATATCGATATTCTCGATAGCGTCCTCCATAGTTACATCGGGCTTTGCAATGGTCTGACGGAAGGGATAGAGGTTTACGCATACCATATCGATGAACTCAATCTCGTTCTCCTTCAATGCAGCCAAGTGGCTCTCGTCGTCACGACGTGCCAAAAGACCACCGTGCACCTTGGGGTGCAAAGTCTTAACACGACCGTCGCAAATCTCGGGGAAACCTGTAACGTCGCTGATGTTGATAACCTCCAAACCGCTATCACGAAGTAACTTCATAGTACCTCCTGTAGCGATAATCTCCCAGCCCAAAGAACGCAACTGTTGAGCAAATTCTACAACACCGTTCTTGTCGCTTACACTGATTAATGCTCTCATTTTTCTGTTATTTTAATAATTTTTGTAACGTGTTAATATATAATTTGTGCTCTGCCTCGTGGATTAATTCGGTCAATTCTTCAATATCGTTGCCTTCGTATTCGATGGCACGTTGAGCGATAATCTTACCGCCATCGAGTGTCTCGTCTACGTAGTGAATGGTCGCTCCATAGACCTTGACTCCGTACTCCATAGCCCTCTCAAGAGGATTTACGCCTGGGAATGCGGGTAGTAATGAAGGGTGGATGTTGATAATCTGCCCTTTGTAAGCATTGAGTAACTCTTCGTCTACAAGACGCATATAGCCTGCAAGGCAAATCAACTCTACCCCACGCTCGCGGCATTGGCTTACTATCTCTCGCTCATAGTCGGCCTTTGATGCGTAATCTTTTGCTGAAAAAACAAACTTTTCTACGCTCAACTCATCGGCCAATGAGCAGACTCTCGCAGTAGGTTTATCGCACACCATCAACGCTACCTCAGCGGGAATATCTCCCGCTTGTGCTGCTCGTGCAATTACCTCGAAGTTTGAGCCGTAACCGCTGGCAAAGACAGCAATCTTATGTCTGGATTGCGTAGCCATTATTTAATGGTAACGCCCTCGCCCTCTACGATACGACCGATAACCGATGCCTTCTCGCCTGCAGCGGTAAGAATCTCGATAGCCTTGTCTGCCTCCGATGCGTCGAGTGCGATAACCATACCTACACCCATATTAAAGATGTTGAACATCTCGCGGTGTGATACGCCACCCCACTTCTCCAAGAAGCGGAATACGGGAAGAATCTCCCAACTGCCTTCAGTAACTTCAACACCCTGACCATCCTTCAAGATACGGGGAATATTCTCGTCGAAACCACCGCCTGTGATGTGGCTGATGCCGTGAACGTCGCACTGACGGATAACCTCCAACACCTGCTTAACGTAGATGCGTGTAGGTGTAAGCAATACCTCGCCCATAGGCTTCTCACCCAAGTCGGCGTGAGGCTGGTGCAAATCGAAGTTGTTGTCGCTTACAATCTTACGAACGAGGCTGAAACCGTTAGAGTGAACACCGCTTGATGCGATACCAATCAAAACATCGTCAACCTTAACCTTTGAGCCGTCGATTAACTTCGCACGCTCTACAACGCCGCAAGTGAAACCTGCGATATCGTACTCGCCACCGCCATACATACCCGGCATCTCGGCTGTCTCACCACCGATAAGAGCACAACCAGCCTGACGGCAACCCTCGGCTACGCTTGCTACAATAGCCTCAATCTTAGCGGGCTCGTTGTGACCTACGGCTACATAATCCAAGAAGAACAATGGCTCTGCACCCTGTGCTAATACGTCATTCACGCACATAGCAACAGCGTCGATACCGATTGTGTCGTGCTTGTCCATCTCAAACGCAAGTTTGAGTTTGGTTCCTACACCATCGGTGCCACTAACCAAGATAGGCTCCTTGACATTGAGTGATGCCAAATCGAACATACCACCGAAAGCACCGATGTTACCCATAACACCAGGACGGTTGGTAGATTTAACGTGTGATTTGATTCTACGAACCACTTCGTAGCCGGCCTCGAGGTTTACACCGGCGTTTTCATAACTTTTTGCCATATACTTTATTTGTTTATTGTTTATTTTCGTTATACTCTCTCTAGTTGTACTACTTTATTTCGAAATCGACCAAGATAGGCAGATGGTCAGACGGGAAATAGAAACCTGTCGCATCGTCACGCGTTGCATTTACGGACGTGTAATCATCACGTATAACGTAAGCGTCGATGATACGCTCGTAAAGCGGTTGCGTACAATATACGAAATCAATACGTGCCTTACCTTGCACGGTTGTATGGAATTCGCCTGCATAGCGCTCTCCTATTATATCTATATAAGGAGTGTTCTGCAGGATGTAGTCGTGCACCAAGAATGCAGTAGAGTTTTCGTCGTAGTTATAGAAATGGTTATCCTTGCGAGTACGTGAGTTGAAATCACCCGCCATAAACCACATTTCATCTTCGGCATTTGCCTGCTCGTTGATAGTGTGCTCGCAAATATACTTCATCTCTTTACGGCGATAGTGGTCGCCACCATTTTCTGCCCTACTTGCCTCGATGTCTTTTGCGCGATAAGCGTGGCGTTGTGGCCAGGTGTGTAGAGTGACAATGTTTACCTTCTTGCCGTTAAATTCTATACAGAAATGTCCTGCGCCGTGTGTTACTACACTATCTGGTTCCTCGCCGACAATTTGTTCTACGACCTTGATGGGGAGTTTCGATGTAATTACCTGTGGGTAATTGTCTCTATGTCCACCCTTCTCCCAGTATTGGTGACCAAAACGTGCTGCGAGTTCGCCCCAATTATCGGTTAGGTAACGATTCTCGGCTTTACATTCTTTGCCTGTGCCCGTCTCATAAATGGTCTGGGCCTCACACCAAATGCATACATCGGGGTCGTACTCTTTCACCCACTCTACGAAGTTATCGTAGTTGTTAGGCTCGTCGGCCCACATTCCGTTCTGGAAATTCCAATATAGTACGCGCAGAGATGTGTCGCGTTTACAGCCACACAAAGTGACTACTGCGACCATCAAGGCCGCGGTAGTCAATGTGCGTATAAAGCGTTTAATTCTCATCTGAGAGTCAGTTTATTTACCTTTGAAATAGTTTACGGCATTAGCAAAGATACCCTGCTGCTTGTTGCCGTGAATGTTCTTAAAGAGGTTCTCCTCGTAACGCTCGGTGTGACCCATCTTACCCAAGATTTGACCGTTAGCACTGATGATACCCTCGATACCGAAACTTGAGCCGTTGGGGTTGTACGGTGCGCAGAGTGTTGCCTCGCCAGCGGGGTCAACATACTGGAATGCTACTTGACCATTAGCAAACAACTCCTCGGCCATCTCGTCGCTTACGACGAACTTACCCTCACCGTGACTCACTGCTATAGAGTGCAACTCGCCCAACTCGAACGATGACAACCACGGAGAGTTAGTTGTAGCGACGCGAGTAGATACAATCTGCGAGATGTGACGGTTGATGTCGTTGCGGAACAATGTGGGTGACTCCTTGACTACCTGTCCCAAGCGACCGTAAGGCAACAAACCTGACTTAACCAATGCCTGGAAACCGTTGCAGATACCGAGAATCAAACCACCTCTGTCGAGCAATGCGTGGATAGCGTCGGTGATAATCTTGTTGTTGAGTACGTTGGCGATGAACTTACCGCTACCGTCGGGCTCGTCACCAGCCGAGAAACCACCACTCAATACAAAGATGTTACACTCGTCAATCTTCTGCTTCATAGTCTCGATAGACTTGAAAATGTCGTCAGCCGTAAGGTCGCAGAATACACTTGTTGTAACCTTTGCGCCTGCACGCTCGAATGCCTTGCCTGTGTCGTAGTCACAGTTCGTGCCTGCAAATACGGGCAAGTATGCGATAGGCTGCTCGATGGGAGTACCTGTATATTTAATCTCTTTCTTTGCGGGCTCGCTCTTGCGAGTTGCGCCACCTTCGATACCACGGTCGGGATATATCTGGCAGAACTTCTTTGAATTGATTTTCTGCAACTCGTCAATGCAGAACGAAGTGCCGTTGAATACCACCTCGGCCTTCTCGATTGTCTGACCGATAACCTCGGCAGCAACGAAATCCAAATCCTCGGCAGCCTCCACAACGAATGAGCCGTAAGCGTAATCGAACAACGCCTGCTCGTCCATTGTAACCTCTGCGCCGACCTTGTTACCGAACGACATCTTGGCTACAGCCTCGACAACGCCTCCGAAGCCTACGGCGTAAGCCGATAGAATCTTACCCTGCTCGATGGCTGAACTTACGAATGAGAAGGTCTCCTTCAAAGCCTCGGTGTCAGGCATATAGTTGTTAAGCGGAGTGTGCTTAATAAGGTATAACTTGTTGCCCGCCTTCTTGAACTCGGGGCTGATGACAGTACGAGCATCAACTGTAGTGATACCAAATGCCATAAGCATAGGCGGTACGTTGATGTTCTGGAATGTACCACTCATAGAGTCCTTACCACCGATTGAGGGCAATCCCAACTCTACCTGCATCTTCAATGCGCCGAGCAAAGCCGACAACGGCTTACCCCACGACTCCTCGCTGTTCATACGCTCGAAGTACTCCTGGTATGAGTAACGCATCTTGTCGTAACGAGCACCTGCTGCTACAACCTTGGCCGCAGCCTCGATTACTGCATAGGCAGAGCCGTGATATGGGCTCCAAGAAGCGATGAAGGGGTTATAACCAAATGCCATAATGCTGGCAGTGTTGGTCGTTGCGTTACCTACGGGCAACTTCTGAACTGATACCTGTGTCTCGGTATTCTGAGTCTTACCGCCAAACGGCATCAAAACGGTAGATGCGCCGATTGTAGAGTCGAACATCTCAATCATACCACGCTGTGATACCACGTTATCATCCTCGAGGTTAGCCTTGACCTTATCGGCCAAAGTAGCACCCTCTATCTTACGCTCAAAAGGATTCTTATCCTCTACTGCCGCAATGCGAATCTTGGTGTAGTGCTTTGCACCAGCCGAGTCGATGAACTCGCGTGAAAGATTAACCAACATCTCGCCATTGTAGAACATCTTCAAACGGTTGGTGTCGGTAACATCGGCAACGTGAGTAACCTCGATGCTCTCCGAGTGGCAATACTCGATGAAAGCATCCATATCCTTACGCTCGATAACGACAGCCATACGCTCCTGTGACTCGCTGATAGCAAGTTCCGTAGAATTAAGGCCGCTATACTTTGTAGGAACTCGGTCAAGATAGATATCCAAACCAGGAGCCAACTCGCCAATGGCAACACTCACACCACCTGCACCAAAGTCGTTTGACTTCTTGATAAGGCGTGTAACCTCGGGGCGACGGAACAAACGCTCCAACTTGCGCTCCTCGGGGGCATTACCCTTCTGTACCTCTGAACTGCACTCCTCGATAGATTTTACGTTATGCTCCTTAGATGAGCCTGTCGCTCCACCGATACCGTCACGGCCTGTGCGACCTCCCAACATAAGGATGATGTCACCCGCTGCGGGAGATTCACGACGAACATCCTCGGCGCGAACAGCACCTACTACAGCACCTACCTCCAAACGCTTGGCTACATAGTCGGGGTGGTAAATCTCGCGAACGTGTGTAGTAGCAAGACCAATCTGATTACCGTAACTTGAATAACCTGCAGCAGCCTTTGTAGAGATGATGCGCTGTGGCAACTTACCCTCCATTGTCTCGGCTACGCTCTTGTATATGTCACCAGCACCTGTTACGCGCATCGCCTGATATACATAACTACGGCCTGACAACGGGTCGCGGATAGCACCGCCCAAGCAAGTCGAAGCACCACCGAAGGGCTCAATCTCTGTGGGGTGATTATGTGTCTCGTTCTTGAACTGCAAGAGCCACTTCTCCATTGTGCCATCAACATCTACGTTGACATAGATGCTACAAGCGTTGTTCTCCTCGCTCTGCTCCAAATTGTCAAGAACACCTGTCTTCTTCAAATAACGGGCACCGATTGTAGCCAACTCCATCAAGCAAAGGCTCTTCTCGCTGCGACCTAACTCCTCGCGAATCTGCTTGAGTGTCTCGAGTGAATCCTCCAACTCTGCCGAGAGAAATGACTCGTCGATTGTAATCTCCTCAATCTCGGTCGTAAATGTAGTGTGGCGGCAGTGGTCACTCCAATATGTATCCAATATGCGCAACTCTGTCTCCGACGGGTCACGATTTTCGGCCTTGTAGTAATTAACCACCTCACGCAAGTCGTCGGCATTCATAGCCAAACCATACTGCTTACAGTAATCAGCCAACTCCTCGTCCTTCAAGGCTGTCAAGCCGTGCAAGATGGCTACGGGCTTAACCTCGGCGTTCTCCATATCAGTGAGTACGCTCAAATCCTTGCGGCGCGACTCTACGGCGTTGATGTAGTAACGCTCGATGCGTGCCATCTCCTCGTCAGTGACTGCGTTGTCAAAGATGAGTAACTTCGAACTCTTGATACGCACGTTAGCCGTAGGCTCGATTAATCGTACGCAATCCACAGCCGAACTTGCACGCTGGTCAAACTGACCAGGCAGATACTCTACTGCCAAATACTTGCAACCCTCGAGGTTACACTCATCGCTTACACAGTCGGTCACAATCTCACCGAAAACAGCATAGCGACTCTTCTCCAAAAGTTCCTCTGAAAATCCGAATAAGTCATATACGTTCAGCAAACGCAATGACTCCAAGTTAAGCCCCAAGTTGTTGTTCAACTCCTTGCGCAACGTGTCGGCCTCGACTTGGAAACGCGGATATTTCTCTACATAAATGCGGTAATTCTTCATATCTTGTTTACTTTGTTCTTTTGCGAAAACAATTTCTAATGCCGAAAATTACAACTCGGCCTCGAGCACCTTCTCTGTCTGTGCCTCACGGAAGGCAATCAGACGTGCCTCCAAATCCTTATCTGTCAATGCGAAGATTGAGGCTGCGATAAGAGCCGCATTCTTTGCACCGTTGATGGCTGTAGTCGATACGGGGATACCACCCGGCATCTGTACGATTGAGAGCAATGAATCCAATCCACCGAGAGCCGATGTCTTGATGGGTACACCGATTACGGGTACTGTAGTCAGGGCGGCTGTTACACCAGCAACGTGGGCAGCGCCTCCTGCGCCAGCGATAATGGCACCAATGCCACGCTCTTTGGCTGTTGTAGCGTACTCGACCATCAAATGGGGAGTGCGGTGTGCGCTGATGACACGCTTCTCGTACTCAATTCCCAACTCCTCCAATGTCTCACAAGCGGCCGACATAACGCCCCAATCGCTTGTCGAACCCATAATAACTGCAACTTTCATATTCAATGTGTAATGTTTAAATGCAGCCGCTGTAGTATACGCTACAACGGCCCGTTTTGTTATTTAATAATTATTTTGTTTGCTCAATATGTTGTACTCACCCGTAGGTAAAGCATCTGTGTGCAATACGCAGTTTGCTTTACTTTGCTTATGATTGCTCATAGCTGTTAAGAGCCCGTCAAAAGATGGATTTGCACCACTATTTTGAGTGGCGAAAATGCGTAAAGACGGTCTGCTTAATGAGTTATGTGCGTACGGGTAATTCATACGTGCAAAAATACATTTTTTTATTAGAAAAAGAAATAATAATAGTACAAATGTATCAACAAATTATTCACTTTTGTCGAATGAAGTTTTTGTGTGGTTGAAAATGGTGATTCGAGGTTGGATTTTGAATGGAAAAATGCTGTGCAAAATTGGGTTTTGAAAGGTTGTAAATAATGCTGAAAAATGTCGCTATTTGTATGTGAAATATGGGTGAAAAATGGTCTAAAACGCCTGTTTGAATTTGTTACTTTTTGAATAAAAGTTTTACTTGAAAAATCTGTGCTTAAAGAGTGATTAGTATATGTCAAAAAAAATATGTATTTTTGTAAGCAAAAATAGAGAGCAAACGTAATATATGCTTTTATCAGAACTTAAAACAGGCTCGTCGGCCGTTGTTGTAAAGGTACTGGGTCACGGTGGTTTTCGTCGTCGAATTCTTGAGATGGGATTCGTCAGAGGGCAGCGTGTGACTGCGGTACTAAATGCTCCGTTGCGCGACCCAATCAAATACGGAATTATGGGCTACGAAGTCTCGTTGCGTCGTAGCGAAGCGGCAATGGTTGAGGTGCTTACCCCCGAAGAGGCTCGCGAATACCAACTTCAAAGCGGTGATGCTTCGACGTCGCAGAATGAAGATGTTGTGCAAGATGTCTTCAACGAGAAGGTGCGCCAAATAAATATCGCTTTGGTGGGTAATCCCAATAGCGGAAAGACTTCACTCTTTAATGCTTTGTCGGGTGGTCACGAACACGTCGGCAACTATAGTGGCGTGACGGTTGATGCCAAGAGTGGCTCGTTGGAGTATAAGGGTTACAAGATAAATATCACCGACCTGCCAGGTACATACGCATTGTCGGCATATACTCCCGAGGAGTTGTATGTACGTCAGCATTTGATGAATGAATTGCCCGATGTGGTGGTAAATGCCGTTGTGGCATCTAATCTTGAACGAAATCTATATCTCACGACCGAACTTATTGACATAAGCCCCAAGATGGTTGTGGCTTTGAATATGTATGATGAATTGGAGCGCAGTGGTGCTCAACTCGATTTTGAGCAGTTAGGACGAATGATTGGTGTGCCTGTTGTACCCGTTGTGGCGCGTGATGGTCGCGGTTTGGAGAATCTTTTGGATGAGATAATCCTGACCTATGAAAATCAGAACTCCAAAGTGCGTCATATTCACATCAACTACTCCTCGTCGATTGAGGCGGAGATTACGGCACTCTCCAAGTTGATGAAACGTAATATCGAGGAGTTGCCTAAATCTTTCCCGCCGCGATATTGGGCGATTAAGATGTTGGAGGGCGATAGTAGTGTCAGGGAACTGTTGCGTGGTTGTCCTCACTTTACGGATTGGAAGAATCAGAGTGTTAAGGGTGCCGCACGTATTATCACTGACTTGGATGAGGATGTTGAGAGTGCTATTACCAACGAAAAATATGGTTTTATCGAGGGTGCGTTGGTCGAGACCTATACCCCATCGGAGAAACAGGGTGATGCCCCAACGTCGTATATCGACCGTATAGTTACGCACAAATATCTGGGTATTCCTATCTTTTTGGCCCTGATGTTTGTTATGTTTTGGTCGACTTTTACGCTTGGAGCCTATCCGCAAGAGTGGATTGAGGGTGGTTTCCAATGGTTGGGAGAGTTTGTCTCGGGGTTGATGGCCGAGGGTGAGTTGCGCGACTTGATAGTCGATGGCGTGATTGGGGGTGTTGGCTCGGTGGCAGTCTTCTTGCCTAACATCTTGATACTTTATCTGTTTATCTCGCTGATGGAGGATTCGGGCTATATGGCTCGAGCTGCATTTATTATGGATAAATTGATGCACTTGGCGGGGCTTCACGGCAAATCGTTCATTCCGCTGGTTATGGGTTTTGGTTGTAACGTGCCAGCGATTATGGCGACGCGTACAATCGAGAGTCGTAGTAGTCGCCTTATTACTATTTTGATAAATCCTTTTATGTCGTGCAGCGCTCGTTTGCCTGTATTTGTTTTTCTTGCAGGTGCTTTCTTCCCAGAGTGTGCAGGTGTGATGTTGTTTGCTATCTATCTGTTTGGATGTGTGGCTGCTATAGTGACGGCTCGTGTGTTGAGAAAATTTAAGTTTGGTCCTGATGAGACTCCGTTTGTTATGGAGTTGCCGCCATATCGCATACCCACCTTGAGCGCTACTCTGCGTCATATGTGGGAGCGTAGTGAGCAGTATCTGCGTAAGATTGGAGGTTTGGTTTTGGTGGCTGCTGTTGTCGTGTGGTTTTTGAGTTATTATCCTCACGTCGGGCAAGAGGTTTCTGCTCCAGAATCGGCTACGCTTACAGATGTAAATGTAGAGCATACCTCGCAGGCTGAATACTCATATTTGGGCCGTATAGGTAAGTTATGTGAGCCTGTAATGCAGCCTTTGGGATTGGATTGGAGAGCGAGTGTTGCGCTTATGTCGGGTGCGGTTGCTAAAGAGATTATTCTTTCGACTCTAAGTGTGTTGTATTCTGTTGATGAGAGTGGTAGCGGCTCCGCTACCCTGTCGTCGCTGATGCTTTCGTCGGGTAATTATTCTCGTGCTGCGGCCTTGGCGTTTATTATTTTTATATTGCTCTATTTTCCGTGTATTGCAACCATTGCGACCATTGCGCGTGAGGCTGGCGGCTGGAAATGGGCGGTATTTTCGGTAGTATATAACACGCTTTTGGCGTGGGTGCTGGCTTTCGCTGCTTACAATATTGGAGTGATGATTGGGTTGTAGAAGACTAAAATCGTATAAATGAAAAGTCTGCTAATTTTGTGTGTTAGCAGACTTTTTTGTTCTCTAATTTTTGCTTTTGAAAGGTCCATATACGGCCTGGATTTTCATCTGTTCATCATCGGCCGAGAGTCGGTAAATCTTGTATTTTCGCCCCTTGTCATAGACCTTTACTACGATGTGCCCGTTGTGTGGGCCTACCCTCTGCATCCACTCCTCATCGGCGTATTGCTTGCGTGCTGACTCTACTATGTATTGTGTTAAAAACATTGTCGGGTGCGCGTTGCTTTTGCCCGATAACTGCTCTTGCGAGAGTATGCGATTAATGATTTGGGGTTGGGTGTGATATTGGTCCCAAACGGGGTTGATGTATGCTTGAGCATTGATATGTTTCAAGAAGTCTGGGTGCATAGCATCCTTGTATGCGTGGTGGTTGCACTTGCATACATCTACCTCGCCACACGCCTCGCCCGCCTTCGCCTCGAGGTTGATATTTTTGCCGTCAGCATCTTTTACACCGTGACTAATGTCGCCACCTGAGAAATATGAAAACGGCCCGTAGTCGATTCTAAAGGCGATACTCTTTGTGTTTTCATTGCCGCTGTTTTTAGTGTTGTCAGTGTGCAGGTCGTAATAACGTGTAGTGTTACCCTGCTCATCTCCATTCCAAATCTCTCCATTGGCTGCGATGTTCTGAATCGAGAATAGTTTTGCGTATTTTGTGGGCTGCTTTTGGAGTTTGATTTGATTCTTAGCGCCTACTTTGAAAGCCTCTTGTTTTGCGCCAAACTCTTGTTTTTGCCAGTGGATAAAATTTTTGTAATTTTCTGTGTGAATGTCGTTTATGGGCGTTGGATAGTTGTAGTTAGGGAAACCTCTGTCGATGAAGTTTTTAAATCTGATGGTCTCGCCTACATCGGCAAGGCCGACGAGTTTGTAATCGGGCGTACGACCTTTGGTTGTGGGCGCATCGAGCGTTACTGAGCCCGAATGGTCGTTGTGAAAATGAGAAAGCATCATATAATCTACCTCGTGGCCTGCGGGGTTTACTCTCTCGATATAATGTGCCACCCATTCACCGCCTCGACGCGAGAGGTCGGGTTTGGGGTCGGTCATTGGAACGGATGCTTGGTGGTCGCCAGCATCCACCAGCATAGACGTGCCGTCGGGGAAGATGTAGAAGTTGGCCTCGCCACGACCGGTATAGATAAAGTGGATATCTAATTCGCCCTTTTTCCAACCTTTGTAGGTCTCTTGGGGTTGAGAGTATGCGGAGTACGACAATATAAGTGCTATCGCACAAAAAAGAATTCGTTTCATAGTCTATGTAGTTTTAGTTTGTGCCAATATATTTGTGTATTGCGGCCGTGAGTTCTTCGATTGTGGGGTCGAAGGCTAAAATTTTGCCCTCGGCATCAATCAATATTCGGCGACCTGCGGCATTGTTGCAACCATATTTAGCCCAAATATTTGCGCGGTCGTCTAATTCGACAAGTTGTGGCCATTTGTATCCATCCTTTTTGATGGCGGTCTGCATATTTTTGGTGTTCTCAGATTCTCTTGCTACGCCGATTACCATAAAACCTTTGTCCTTGTATTGTTCATATAGCGGAATCATCTCCATTGATGCTTTGCGACAAGGTCCACACCACGATGCCCATAAATCCAATATGACGAGTTTTGCGCCATCGACCATATTCGACAGACGATGCATCTGCCCTTCAAGGTCGGGCGCTTCGAAGTCGATATATTGCGAGCCTATTTGTAATTGAAGACCTGCTATTTGGCGTAGACAAAATTTGGTCATTACATTGTCGGGCATTTTGACTGCATAGATGTTGTTGAATGCGTCAATAAGTTCTTGGGGAGGAAGATTATATTTCATCTGTTTGGCCAGTATCGCAAGTCGAGCGGTTGATGGCTCGCCTGTAACAATTTCGAGCATTTTAGCCAAACGCTCGGCTTGATAACGCTTGCGCTCGGCTAAAGTCTCGGGAGCGTACGTTTGCTCTTCTGTCATTGTTTGTATCTGCTCGATTAATTGCTTCTGATTCGGTGAATTGTTCTCAAAAGCCTCGATTTGAGCAATTAATGACGAGTACTGTTCGGTGTAGGTTTTACCCTCTTCTTTTAGTTTGTTGCGTATCTCGTTTGTCGCGTCTTGTAGTTTGCGCAATTCAGTTTTATATGATTGATATTCATTTGTTGAAGCAGGGCCTTCGATGACCGTTTTGCCAACCTCTTCAGTGGAATAGAGGTTCATATTTATGGTGCCGTCGTCGGCAACAAAATCTATGGCTTGCCAATAGCCATTTTCTAACTCATCTTCAAATACGAGTTCGCAATATTGTGGCTCATCTATGTAGAGGTCGTATGAGAATTGTCCATCGCTAATCTTAATCTCGCTGTGTGGTTGTGATGATAATGCGATGTTTCCATCAACGCCAACGTATAGGAGTAATTTGCGAGATTCGGGTCTGTCGTGAACTACGCCATTTATGTGGCAATGGATTGGCGCTTCAGTTTGCTGATTTTTTGTTTGATTACCTGAGCAAGCACCAATAATCAAAGCGATGATGATAATTGTAATTCGTTTCATAATGGTTCTGTATTAATTTGTTCAGCAAATATAAGCAAAATATTGCTTTTTTTTTGAGGCTACTTTAATATAATAAGAAAATTATAGTTATATTTGCACTTAATAAAACGTGTACAAATGAGCAGACCCTGCAACATATTGTCGATGGTGAGCATCCCTATGCACTCGATGCGAATGTGCCGATAGGCACTCTTTCTATCCGAGGTGACTACGTGTTGCCCTGCGTCATTTGATGCAAAATTTTCCAAGAAAATATTTTAGTTAGGTGATTTTAGTGTGTTCGGCCATTATTGTGTGGCGAATACAAAGAATATTTAGAATTATGTCAGAAAAAAAGTTGCGTTTCGAAACAAAGCAGATTCACGGTGGTTATCACGTTGACCATACAGGCTCGCGTGGTGTGGCAATCTACCCCACCGCAGCCTATCACTTCAAGAGTTGCGACTATGCGGCTCGCCTGTTTGAGTTGAGTGAGGGCGGTAACATATATACTCGTTTGCAGAATCCTACATCTTCGGCTTACGAGGAGCGTGTGGCAGCATTGTACAACGCTGTAGGAGCGTTGGCCTTGTCGTCGGGTATGTCGGCTATCTTGATTACGGTTACAGCATTGGCTTCGGCTGGTGATAATATCGTGGCATCGCCCTATTTGTATGGAGGTACATATAATCAGTTCCGCATCTCGTTGCGTAAGTTGGGTATCGATTGCCGAATTGCAAAGAGCGAGAGCATTGAGGATTTTGAGGCCTTGATTGATGACAAGACCAAGATGATTTTTGCCGAGAGTATGGGTAACCCCACCTGCTACGTTCCCGACTTGGCCGCTTTGGGTGAGTTGGCGAAGCGCAAGGATGTACCCTTCGTTGTGGATAACACCTTTGGTGCGGCAGGCTTCCTCTGCAACCCCTTTGATTGGGGTGCAAATATCGTAGTAGATTCGGCTACCAAGTGGATTAACGGTCACGGAACAGCTATGGGCGGCATTATCGTCGATGGCGGTAACTATAATTGGGCCAACGGCAAATTCCCACAGATTGATGGTCCGTCGGAGGGTTATCACGGACTTAATCTCTATGAGGCGTTTGGCGCAGCGGCATTTATCGTAAAGTGTCGTGTAGATGGTCTGCGCGATTTCGGTTGTTGCCCCTCGTCGTTCGACTCTTACCTTATGTTGCTCGGTTTGGAGACATTGTCGTTGCGTGTAAAGCATCAGGTGGAATCTACTTGGCGTCTGGCCGAGTATTGCCACAACCATCCGCGTGTGGAGCGAGTTAGTTTCGTAGGCTTTGAGGACCACGCAGGATATGAGAATGCCCAGAAGTATTATCGTTACGGCTCGTCGGGAGTGTTTGCAATCGAACTCAAGGGCTCGTTGGATAGCACAGTTCGCTTTGTGGAGGCTCTCAAGTTGGCAGCCAATATGACTATGATTGGTGACTCAATTACTGTAGTTACCCACCCTGCATCTACAACTCACAAGCAGTTGAGCGAGTCGGACCTCAAGGCGGCAGGTGTTACACCTACGTTGTTGCGTATCTCGTTGGGTCTGGAGAATGTGGAGGATATAATTGAAGATTTCGAGCAGGCTTTTGCCGCTGCCGAATAAGCGTAATAAGCGTTAGAAAGTTTAGATGGCTCAATTTTATACATACGACAAACCTTTTGAGTTGGAGTGCGGAGCGGTGCTACCCTCGCTTACGATTGCTTACGATACGTTTGGCGAACTGAATGCCGACAAGAGCAATGTGATATGGGTGTGTCACGCGCTGACGGCTAACTCCGATGTTGCCGATTGGTGGCCTCATACGGTTGAGGAGGGATGCTTCTTGGATCCCGCAAAATATTTCACAGTATGTGCCAACTTCCTCGGCTCGCATTATGGTACTACCGGCCCGTTGAGCATTAATCCTACTACGGGAGAGCCGTGGTATGGCGATTTCCCGCTTGTGACCGTGCGCGATATGGTGCGTGCACATCAGGTTTTGGCCGAGCTTCTGGGCATCAGTCGAGTTAAGTTGCTCATAGGTAGTTCTATCGGTGGTTTCCAATGTTTGGAGTGGTCGATTATGCAGCCCGACTTCGCCGAGAAGGCAGCTTTCATTGCCACTACCCCTCGTACCAAGCCGTGGGCTTCGGCCTTCAATGAGTCGCAGCGTATGGCCATTGAGTGCGACCCCACTTTCGGTGAGCGTAATGCCGATGCAGGTTTGCAGGGTATGGCTACGGCTCGCAGTATAGCATTGATGAGTTATCGTGGCGGTATGGCTTACGACAAGACGCAGGAGGACGAGAACCCCGACGAGGTTGGTTTCCAGCGTCGTGTGCTGTCGTATCAGCGTTATCAGGGCGAAAAGTTGCGTCGCAGATTTAATGCCTACTCATATTACCGCTTGTCGCAGGCCGTAGATTCTCATAACGTGGGACGTGGCAGGGGTCGTGTGGAGGATGTGTTGCGCCAAATCAAGGCCAAGAGTCTGGTTGTTGCTATCACATCGGATATATTGTTTCCGCCCTCGGACCACACGATAATGGTCGATAATATTGCCGACGTGCGCTATCACGTTATAGATTCCGATTTTGGTCACGACGGCTTTTTGGTTGAGCATCAACAATTGAACGATATTATAATTAACTTTTTGAACGAATAAGTAACGAAAACAAAATATTATGAACGGAAAGAAACTAAACATCGGTCTTTTTGGCTTCGGTACAGTAGGTAGTGGTCTGTATGATGTATTGAAGCGTATCGGCTCGAAGAATGTAGAGATTAAGCGCATCTGTGTGCGAGATTTGAGCAAGCAGCGTGGTATAGAGGCGGAGTTCACTAACAATGCTGACGATATTTTTAACGACCCCGATATCAACTTCATCGTTGAGCTGATTGACGATGCCGATGCGGCATACACTATCGTTAAACGAGCCCTGCAGATGAGCCTTCCCGTTGTATCGGGTAACAAGAAGATGTTGGCTCACCATATCGAGGAGTTGATTGAGTTGCAGGCTCGTTACAACGTGGCGTTGTTGTACGATGCTTCGGCTTGTGGTAGTATTCCCGTAATCCGTAACCTGGAGGAGTATTACGACAATGACCTTCTCACATCGGTTAAGGGTATCTTGAACGGCTCGTCAAACTTTATCCTCTCAAAGATTTTCAACGAGAAGATGTCGTATACCGATGCCTTGAAGTTAGCGCAGGAATTGGGCTTTGCCGAGAGCAATCCCACGCTCGATATTGACGGTTGGGATTCACTCTTCAAACTCATCATCATCACCATCCACGCCTTTGGCCTGTATGTTGCTCCCGAGAAGATATTTACTTATGGTATCTCTAATATGAACGATGACGATATCCGTTTTGCAAACGAGAAGGAGCGTCGCTTCAAGTTGGTGGCTCACGTTGAAAAGTTGAAGGATAATAAACTCATTATGAGCGTAATGCCGCAACTTATTTCACGCAATAAGTATATCTATAGCGTCGAGGATGAGTTCAACGGAGTGGTTATCAAGGGTTTGTTCTACGACAAGCAGTTTATGTTTGGTCGTGGTGCAGGTGGTTACCCCACAGGCTCTGCTGTGTTGAGCGATATCACTGCTTGCTTGTATGACTATAAGTATGAGTATAAGAAGCGCAACGATTCGCAGATGCCCGAATATACAACCGACCACTCGTTCCGAGTATATTACCGCTACTCGGATTATGCCGACCTCGACTTGGTGAAGTTTGAGTCAGTTAGCGAAAACTATATATCGGACAACTATAAGTATGTTGTAGGTAAGGTTTCGTTGCGTGAGTTGCATAAGGTGCAGGACGAGTTACGTCGCCGCAATGTGTTTATTGCTGCCTACCCCAACGACTAATTTGGTCGCCTAATATCGTAATTTATAGAGCAGAATTTTATTTATTCTGCTCTTTTTTTGTATCTTTGAGAAATGAACTTTTAACCTTAATCTAATTATGAAATTTTCTTATTTGTTTTTAGTCGCTGTAGCGAGTGTCTGTGTCGCATCGTGTGCGCCACAGCAGGGTGCAGTCATCCGTAAGAAAGGTAACGGATTTGAACTGCGTGTGGATGGAGAGGCGTCATATATCAAGGGTGTGGGCGGTACCAACCGTCTCGATGTAGCCTCGGCCTCGGGTGCCAATGCTTGCCGTACTTGGGGCGGTGATGTCGAGAGCGTAAAGCGCACATCGGAGTTGGCTGCCAAAAATGGTATGCGCGTAATGCAGGGTATATGGTTGCCCAAAGAGTTGGAGAAGTATTCTGACGAGAAGTTTAAGAGCGAGATGCTCAACACTTGCCGAGAGTTGGCTGAAACTTTCAAGGATGACCCCAATATCTTGTGCTGGGGCATCGGTAACGAAATTGAGTTAAGCGGCGCAAACAACGGTGTCGTGTGGAGTTTTGTTGAGGAGTTGGCTGCTACTATGAAGGCCATCGACAAGCGTCATCTGGTTGCTACCGTAATCGCTCACAACAAGAGTGCGCTGGATTCTATCGCGCGTTATGCACCGTCGCTCGATATAGTTGGTATCAATAGTTATGGCTCTATTTTCCAGGTCAAGGATATTGTTGCCGAGTCCGATTACAAAGGCCCATATATGATTACCGAGTGGGGCCCTACGGGCTGGTGGGAGACCTCTTCTACAACGTGGAAGGCCCCCATTGAGCAGACCAGCGAGCAGAAGCGTCAGGTATATGAGGAGCGTTACAATAAGGCTATCTTGGGCGACGAGCGTTGCTTGGGCTCGTTTGTATTCCTTTGGGGACAGAAGGAGGAGCGTACACCGACTTGGTTTAGTATGTTTGTCGAGGGTAAGGTTGATGGGCTGCCGTTGAAGGGCGAGAAGACCCCTATGGTCGAGGCTATGCAGCGAGTTTGGTCGGGCGAGGAGCCTGCGCAGACTGCACCTGTAGTTACAGGTATCAAGGTGGATGGCAAGAGCCCCAAGGAGAGCCCTACCCTACAGAAAGGCAAGCCATTCCGTGTGGAGGTTGCTGCAACCGACCGCGAGGGTGACAAAATGACCTACATTTGGGAGGTGTTGTATGAGGCTACAAAGTTGGGCTTCGGTGGCTCGTATGAGCCTCGTCCCGAGCGCTATGGCGAGGTGTTTACAACAACAGAGCCCACAGCCGAGATAACCATCAACGAGGAGGGTAACTTCCGTGTATATGCCTATGTGGCCGACGGTACAGGTTTTGTCTCTACAGTAAATTCGCCCGTTCAGGTGCAGAAATAATATTTAAAGAGAGTATGCAAAAGAGAGAGGTCGCTCCGTAGAAGGCGACCTCTCTTTCTGTTTTTATAACTCTTTACGCAATGATGTTTGTTTCAGATTATTTACGAATCAAATACTTGATAAACGCATAGCCTCCGAAAATCTGCAAAGCCATACCTGCTAAACCGAGGCGGAAATCTTGTAATGCAGCAGTAAGACTACCTGTCCAGGCCCATTCGAATAAGCCTCCAGCAATCTGGTAAGTCAAAACTACCACAGCCAACAAAGCGATAGTTACTTTGCTGTAACGTGTAGCAATATACCCTGCTGTCAATGCTAAAATTGTAGATTTTACCAAGATTGGAGCCAAAACTGCAGCGGCGGGCATACCGAACAAAAGGTGGTTGATAACGGGCGATAATACAGCTGTCAATAGACCAACTTTCCAACCATATTTATATGCACCAATCAACGTGAAGAAATAGATTGGCAACAATATCATACCTCCCTGTGGTACAAGATGGCAGAGTTGGGGTAATGCAATATTACCCAAAATAAATAGCACTGCGACAACGTAGGTTTTTGCCTGCGAAAAGTTCAGCGCATAGAGTTTAATACTTGTAGTTTGCATATTCTTTAATGTTTAATTAGTTTTTTTTATTGTTCTTGCCGATTAATGGCAATATCTCCTCCTCGAATATCTTTCTCTCAATTATGCGATAATGCGGAGCGTAGTGTTCGTTAAATTGTCGGCTGTGGTGCATAACAAATTTATTTTCGTTAAGCAACTGCGTAATCTCTTGACGGTCTTTCTCTGCGTTGTCCAATACGATATCCATCGTCATAATAACCGAATCAATCTTCGCCCATTCTGCTTTCCACTCCTCAATCGAGGGCGGTGTGATACCGTTTACACTTCGTAAAAAAGCATCCAGATATTTGTCGTACGGTACTCTGCCATCTGCTATAACTTTCAGGTTTACCCTCACCATTTTGCCTCTGTAGCCTGTATACTCGTAGTCATCACCCTCAAACTCCGTTACGGATGATAATTCTTGGCGCAAATAGTTGTTGGCGGCGTCAGTGTTTGCAATAATGTGGCCAGGCCCGAAATAGTCTTGGAAGAAGTTTTTGTATAAATCCCTTAACGTAGATTTAGGATACATCTCCATCTGTTTCTCAACGGCATTCATTATTGCCCTGTCTGTTGAGTTGTGCTGACAGGATGCTATCCACATTGAAAACCCTAAAATAAATATGTATAACCAATTTTTCATCTACATCATACTCATTACAAATTCATCAATTTCTTTCAGGCACTCCTCAATAGTGTTACACTCAGTGCAACGCTTCTCTACGGGGCAGATGCCGTCGCCTCGGCGATTTATAATATGAGCAACCTTTTTGTCGTAACTGACCGTGATGCCGTATCTGCCGAATAACTCCATTGCAGCCTCGCTAATAACATCCGCATAGACCTCCTTGACACATCCTGCAATCATCAACGCTGCTGCTCCTTTGCCTATAACCTTGTCGGCTATAGAGGCTCCGTCGAGCATATGTCGGTTGTTGTGTAGTAAGTCGTACAAATCCTTTATGCCTCGCTGATGGAATTCGGCTATGGTGTCGCCGTTACCAATGACGCAAGAGCACGCACTTGTATGAAGTATTTGTCGCAGACTGTTAAGCATTGGCAACAACTAAAACTCTTTATTTTGTTTAAGATATTCGATATATTGGTCAATACGACGTATCTCGCGTGGAATGTCGATGCGCTGCGGGCAGTGCGGGTTACATTGCTTGCAACCAACGCAATAGGCCGCTTGACGCTCCTTCTGTACAGCACGGTCATACCCTATAAGGAATGCACGACGAGCCTTGCGGTAGTTCTCGTCTTGTGATGATTTAGACAGGTTACCCTCATTAACGCATCTGTTGTAGTGCAGCAAAATCGCAGGTATATCCAATCCGTAAGGACAGGGCATACAATATTTGCAGTCGTTGCAAGGTATAGTCGGATATTGCAACATCAACTCTGCTGTTTCAAACAAGAACTCCTTCTCCTCTTCGGTCAAAGGTGTAAATGGCGAGAATGATATGATGTTATCCTGCAAGTGTTCGTCGTAAACCATACCGCTCAACATACACAGTACATTAGGATACGAACCATTGAATCGGAATGACCACGAAGCCACCGAGCGGTCAGGCTCCTGCATCTTCAATCGTGCCTCGATGTGAGTCGGTACGTTTGACAAACGACCACCCAGCAGAGGCTCCATAATAAGTACTGGTATTCCTCTCTTTTCCAACTCGCCGTAGAGATATTCTGCGTTTACGTTACGGCCACGAGCATTGCGCCAATCCGAATAGTTCATTTGAATCAGCACAAAATCCCAATGTACTTTGTCGTGGTATGCCAATATATGGTCAAACACATCAGCCGAGCCGTGGAACGACCATCCGAGATTTTTGATTCTACCCTTCTCGCGCTCCTCGATAAGGAAATCCAGCATTCCGTTGTCGATGAAGCGACGGTTGAAATCGCCTACACTGCCTCCAATATTATGTAGCAAGTAATAATCGATATAATCTACCTGCAAGTTCTTGAAAGAACTCTCGTACATCATAATCGAGTTCTCGCGCGACGCGTTCGAGAAGTTAGACATCTTGGTCGAGATAAAGTAACTTTCTCTGGGGTGGCGTTTCAGTGCATTGCCCGTAGCCTTCTCAGACAAACCCTGAACATATACGGGGGCTGTGTCGAAGAAATTAACGCCGTGTCCAATAGCATAATCTACCAACGAATTAACTCTCTCCTGGTCAATTACGGTTTTACCCTCCTGCTCCATTGTCGGCCAGCGCATACATCCGTAGCCGAGAATAGATACCTTATCACCCGTTTTGGGATTGGTGCGATACTCCATCTTGTCGGTGGGTACTTCGTCCTCGGCAAGAGTTACCTCACCCGTTTTGTTTACCTTACATCCCGTAAGAGCCGCCGCTGTTAGTAGCGAGCCAGCACCAATACGCTTGATAAATTCTTTGCGGTCGATACTTTCCTTATATTCCTTTTTCATCTCTTTACGGTTTTAGATTGTGTGGTGATGTTTGTAACTCTTAACATATATTGCACTGAACGGGCGTGATGGGCAAAGATGTTCGCACGCACCACATCCGATGCAACGCTCCTTGTTTATTACGGGAATCTTACGCGACTTCTTGTTCTTGTAGTCTGACAATACCATAGAGATGGCTCCTGTCGGGCAGTGCTCGGCGCAGTTGCCGCAATCAACGTTGTCGGTAATAACTACGCAGTTACGCTTTACCCATACTGCGTGGCCAATCTGAATAGACGATTTCTCGATTACGCTAATCGGATTTATCGCGCCTGTAGGACATACCTCCGAACATTTTACACATTCCGGACGGCAATACCCCTTCTCGAACGACATTGCGGGTTGCATAAAGTTCTCGAGATAAGGCGACGGATGTAGTACATTGTTAGGACATACTGTAACGCATAACTGACAACCCGTGCAGTGTGAGGCCATATTGCTTGCGCTCAATGAGCCTGCAGGTGTAAGCGTACGGAACTTTGCGATAGGCTCCTTCTTTACGATTTTAGCATATCCTCCGTCCAACTTCATCTCTTGAGCCTTTGCTGCAGATGCAGCCAACAGACCTGCTCCTACAAGGAAGTTTTTACGATAGTTATCGACCTTCTCTTCGCTCTTTTGAGCCGAAGAAGAACCTTTGCGCATTGTGTATGAAATAGCCTGCTTGTTGCAAGACTCCAAACAATCCATACATACTACGCAGCGGCTGTAATCAATCTTGTGATTCTTTGCGTCGATGCACGATGCCTTGCATTTCTTGGCACATAAACCACAGTCAATACACTTCGATGTGTCGATTACGGGCTTTAGGAGAGAGAAACGAGACAAAAATCCGAGTACTGTGCCGACGGGGCATATAGTATTACAATATGTACGGCCACTTCTCCACGCCAAATAACCTACGATGCCGAGTGTAGCGACTGCGACACCAAATGTAGCCCAACTGCGAATCCATATCTCTGTAGAGTAGAATGCGTAACTGTCGAGGTGCTCAGCGATTACTGCCAAAAAGTTGTTGCCGAAGTTCCAAATGGGAGCCAGCAAATTCTGTGCGATACGACCATAAGCACTGTAAGGTGCAACGAGCAATGCGATAGAGTTAAGTCCTGCGACTAACAACACTACAAATACGGCCAATACGCCATAACGCAACCATCTCTTCTCGGCTGAGTATGTGAAACGATTTTTCTTGCGCTTGCCGCCGTACCACGAGAATATATCCTGCATTACACCCAACGGACATATTACTGAACAGTAGATTCGTCCAAAGATGAGCGTCAGTGCTACTAATAATATAACTACTCCCGCATTGAGGGCTAATACGGCAGGCAAGAATTGAATCTTTGCCATCCATCCCAACCACGCGTGAATTGTTCCAGTAAAGTCGAGGAACAGCAACGTGATGCAGATGAAAAATATTGCCGCTAAAAAGATTCTAATTTTTCGTAACATCGTGTGTGAATTTTATTTTACATTAGTTTGTTTACAAATAAAGCAAAATTTTAGTGATAAAACAAGTCTTTGCAGGCCAAAACGTTTTTGGTATATTCAGTTAAGTCACAAAAATCAGCAAATTAACCCTTTTGCGGCCTTTTTTGCTGACGCTTTACGTTTTGGCACGCCAATTGCAACTTATTATGTCAACTGCGGCATTAAGCAGTGCCGTAGCGAGGTTTCTTCATTTATTTAAGTTTGGGTTAGTAGTTTAAGGGGCTTCTGATGCCCCGAAGGTAGGCGGCAATCGTGAGATTCCCGCCTATTTTTTTGCACTACTTGATTTATCCATTGTGGTTTACCTAAAACTGCTCTCGCATCAGCCAGCGCATAGCGTTGTAGATAAGGTAATTTTGTGTCGGGTCAACAAATATTCTTGTACCGTGCCCCATATTCATATAAATCATATTGTAATCGGTGTTCGACCAAACTACAGGGAAATCGCCGTCGGTTACTGTATCCTTGAATCCAATCGGATAGTTATCCTTTGACAGCGTAACCAATACCTTTACATTCTTCTTCTCTCGTGGGCTGGGGCTGAATTGATACCACTCATTCTGCGGAGAGATATATGTGCGCGGCATACCCTTCGTTACGGGGTGACGCTGGTCATCAATCTCGAGTTTTGCTGACTGCGGAGGCCAATTGTTGCGGTGGAATACTGCACCGCCCAAGAAATCTACAAACCAGGGCCAATTGGTATTGCGGTCGTTGTAACCTGCCGAGTGGAAACCAAACCAAGCGCCTCCGTTTTTCATATATCGCTCAAATGCAGCGCGTTGTTCGGGTGAGTGGCCAGGGTTGTCGTTGAGTGAGATTACGAGATGATACGAGCGCAACTTCTCATCGTTGAAATCGTTCATATCGTCGGTTACATCTACCGCCAGACCGTCGCCTATGGTCATATCCTTAAAGAAACGTATACCATCCTCTGCAAATTGGCGGTGAGCCTCCTCTACATATTTGTTATGGTGAATCAATACACGGAATCGGGGGAACCAATTAGCAGGACCTGCTGCCCACTTGATAGCGTTAGAGAACATCTTTGTGAAGTCCTCGTTCTCCATCAACTCCTTGTCGTGGCCCATAAGGAAATATACGTTGCGAGCCTTCATTCTCGGGTTGGTCCAAACAACGGGATGGTCACCCATAGTAACATTAGATTTGGGTGAATATGTTGCCTCATCAACGTGTGCCAAAATATCAACCTTGCCACGAGGACTCTTGTCGAATGTGTACCACTCCTCTTTTGTAATCTTGAACTTCAGGTTTACGCCTTGCATTACGGGGTGATTCTTGCGCTCCACGACAACTTCTCCGTCGGCCAATGGCGCAATGTAGTTCTTGAACTTTATGCCACCCATATAGTCCGAGAACCACTCCCACATCTTGAAGCCGTCGAAATTACCAAGAAGTGTTGCGTGATGGAATCCCACCCAGCCTATCGAGCCATCGAATATGGCCTGCTCGAATGCGGCCTTTGCTGTGTCGGTCCAATTGTAAGGAACGTAGTCGAGTTGGATAAATACCTTGTGCTGCGCCAAAAACTCCTTGTTAATCTTTTCGGTGTTGTTTATCTCAGTAATCTCGTAGCCATTCTCTTTAGCGAAGTTGTTTAGCCAAGCCATTGCGGCATCGGTAAAATCTCCGTGATTGCCACCGCGCTCGGTCAAGACCAACAGGCGAGGTGTCTTGGGCTCGGCGGGAACAATCTTTTGAGGGGTTGTAGTGAGTGTCTGCTCCAACAACTCATCGTCGGGGATAGGTGTGCCCAAAATACCTTGATAAACAGTATTGCGCAGGTCGCCCTCTTTGTTATCGCCGTCATAATCCCAATACATTGCACCCTTCAGACCATTCTCCAAAACGTAACGGCACTTGCCAGCCAATGAGCGAGGATTCTCAAATCCGAAAACGAAGTTACCTCGAAGGTCGGTCAAGTAAGGTGCTTTGGCCTCGTCATCCCAACGCTCGATATATTTGTCCGATGTGGCGGGAATATCCTTGTAATCCTGGAAGTTGGGATAGTTTTTGCCACCGCGACCATAGAATGCCATACCTAACACTAACTTATTCATCGGCACGCCAGCCTCGAAGTGCGCCTTAACGGCATCCGTTGCGCTCATATTGGTGTTTTTTGAACGATAGAGGGCTGTGTGGTGCTTTGGCGCGCCTCCCATATCGTAAGCCATAATGTTTACGAAGTTTATGTACTTGTCTATGGCCTTAAAATCAACATATTTTGCGCTACCCACCGAAGCCAATGTAAGCAGATACTTCTTGCCCAAAGCCTTGCGTAAATCGCGCATCAAAAGCGTGAAATTCTCTGTGTCGTCCTCCGATGATGATATGCCTGCGGCATTGCTCGTAGGATATTCCCAATCAATATCAATGCCATCCAGCCCGAACTCATCTACTACGTGACGGCAATCCTCGGCAAAAGCCATACGGCGTCTGTCGTCAGCAGCCATCTCGCTGAAGCGGCCACTACCCCATCCTCCTACAGAAAGCATAACTTTTAATTGTGGGTTATCCTTCTTGAGGGCAACGATGCTCTTTAGACGCTCCTCGTTATCTATACGCACGCCGTCAAATGTATTGGTGACGTGGCCAAATGCATAGTTGATGTGTGTCATCGTTTTGGGGTCGGGCATTACCCTGCTCCACGATGTAACGTATGCGACAATCACTCTCTCCTTGGCCGTAACCGTCTTCTCTGCCGCAAACAGGTTGTTTGCTATTGCCGACAATGCGATAAACGCCATCGTGGCAATTAGTGTTGTGTGAAATAATCTTTTCATAAATTATTGAGGTTTAGTAAAAAATCTTTTGCAAGATACGAATATTTAATGAATATTTATTTGTCGCGTAATTAAAATATGGGTGAGAGGTGGATTTTTTTACGCTTCATAGGGGATATATTGTGCAGATTAGCAGGTCAGTAACAAAAATCGCCGTCCGTTTTATGTGGACGACGATTCAGTTGTTTTTCTGCAAAAAGTTATTGTTTTGTGCAGGTTTAATGGTGATTATAGCCAATTCGCTATTTGTTCCTATACGGAATGGTGGCCCCCAAAGTGATAGTCCGGTCGATACATAAATGTGCGTATTTTGCCATTTGCGATAACCGTGACTCTGCTCATAAATGTAGTCGGTCAGCAGACTCAGAGGCCAAACCTGTCCGCGATGAGTGTGCCCGCTCAACTGAATATCGACTCCAGCAGCATCTACCTCTGCAAGATTGTAGGGCTGGTGGTCCAAAACAATAATGGGTTTGGTGCTATTTACCCTATCAAGCAACTCTTCAAGTGACTTGCGGCGACGATTATGTCGGTCATCACGTCCCACAATCTGTATCCCGCAGGAAAGTGTCGCTATGCTATCTCGTAGTAGCGTTATTGGTGTCTTTTGCAGAAACGCTTCACACTGCTCTATGCGACTGATGTATTCGTGATTTCCTGGAACCATATAAATACCCATCGGAGCGTGTAATTCTCGCAATTCCTCCTCCATTTGTTGCTGTTTGACGGGAATTATACTGTTGTCAATCAAATCACCACTTATAAGAATCAAATCGGGATTTTGGCTGTTAATCAACTTTACGTACCGATTCAAGGCGGCTTTGTCTGTACCATTTCCTAAGTGTATGTCGCTGATTGCAGCGATGCGGATTTCTCTGCCATAGAACGGCTTGTCGAGTGTGATATCAATCTGCTCAATTCTCGGATGGCGGTAATTGTAATATCCGTATATTAGTAATACAGTTGTTAGTCCCAAGGCATATAGGAATCCCCATCGCATTGTCGGTACAAAGATTTTTGCACAATCAAACACTATCAGCGCAAGTACCATATATAGCGTGAAGACCATCCAGATTGAGCCTAAATTGAACATCGTTTTGGCTATAGTCGTTGGAATTTGCACATCGCGCATAAGCATCGATGCGAGCAGCATTAATGCCAATGCCCAAAACAGCAACGATAGCAAAATTCGCAGAAATGATGATGCCCCCGATAAGGTTTGCATCAAACGAATGTAGATGTATATATTGCCGCCTAAGTAGGCTCCCAAAATGATTAGAAAAAACATCTTCATCCTTTTATGCTTATTTCGTAATCTCGTCTATCTTCTTTTCATCAACCGTGCCCAATAAATCGGCGAGTTTATCTTTGGCTTGTTGCTTTATCTCGGGCGTGAGGTTGTTCATAACGGTATGCAGCGCCCACAGCAGAGCCGCCATATCGTCAGTGTAGCCCATCATCGGAATAAAATCCAATACAAGGTCGGTTGGCAAGATGAAATAGCCAAGTGCACCGTAAATTTTGCTTTTGTCTGTTGCCGAAATGTTAGGACTGCGCAAAACATAATATAATAACAATACGGCATATATGACCTTTGCTCCCGCCCACTTTGCCGCAGAAGAGAGTTTGCTCAGGAGTTTGTTCTCGGAGTAGTTGTCCTGATATTTTTCGATGTCGTTAGGTTTTCTCATAATAGGATAGTTTTTATTCTGTCATATTTCCTATAATCTTAAACGCAAATATACTGAATAAATTATATAATCAGGTATTTTCTTTGTCGTTAAATGAGGATTGGTAGGCAGGATAATAAAAATGCAACGAAAAAAATTAAGAAAAATTTGCAGATTCGAAATTTTGTACTACCTTTGCACTCGCAATCAGCAAATGGTGCGTTAGTTCAGCTGGTTAGAATACGTGCCTGTCACGCACGGGGTCAGGGGTTCGAGTCCCCTACGCACCGCAGAAGAAAGAGCGACTGAATTTCAGCCGCTCTTTTCGTTTTATAATCTCTGAGTCGTATTCTGGCTTCGTTATACCAGCATCATAATAACAGATAGTATTGTGATAATCTGAATGAATCGACGGAATGCCTTTTCGGGAAACATCTTAACTATGCCGATACCAAGCCACGCTCCAATGCCGATAATGGGAAGCATCGCAAGGTTAAGAGAAAATGTACTCCACGATATATTGTCCCAAACAAATATTTGTAGAGGCACTTTCAATAGGTTTACTACAAGGAAAAACCACGCATTTATACCGATATACTCCATCTTGTCCTTGCGCATCGAGAGCAGATAGACCGACAATACAGGTCCAGCCGCATTACCAATCATAGTGGTAAAGCCTCCGAGCAGACCAAATAATGCCGAGTACCACCACTTCTTCATCCATTTGTTCTCCTTGCCGAATACTTCGCTCCATATCATAACAGCCAGAGCCAATACAAGAGTCCACCCCATCAACTGGCGGAACTCTTCGGTGGGAATAAGTTTGTCAACAAATATGGCAACAAAGAAACCGAGTATGGCCGTAGGCAATAGTTTTATGACAGTTTTCCAGTCGGCTATGCGTTTGTAATATACGACAGCCATAATATCGGCCATACAAAGCATTGGCAATATGACACCTGTCGATTCTTTAGCGCCAAAGGCCATTGCCATATAAGGCACAGCAAGCAACATCAATCCTTGGACGCCAGTCTTTGACATACCGATGCATAATGCCGTAAGCGCAAGAATTGTCCACTGAAATATGCTTAATGCTTCAATCATTTCTTTGTGAGGTATATAATTATCCGTATTTATATGTTACCACTTTGGGGTTATGCCGATAAAAATCTCGTAGTTGATGCCTGGCATAGGACGTGAGAGTACCGACAGATATTCCTCGTTGAAAAGGTTGTTTATAGAGCCCTTCAATGAAAAGTCAGCCCATTTGAACTTCAGCACTTTTTCGAGTGAGATGTTGGACATAAAGTATGGTGGCAATTTGCCCGTAAGCGATATGTCGTTCGACGACATAGTGAATCGCTCTGAATAGTAGCACCACTTATAGAGGAACGACCAACTACGCCACGACAGGCGACCTGTAATGGTAGATGAGTACTCGGGAACATAAGGCAATTGCTTACCCACCGACTGGTCGGCAGGTGTACGGGGCTCTCCCTTGTTAATAGAAGGAGTCCACGACAGAGTCCCGTCGAGGTTGAGTCGCCACTCTTGCGTTAGCGCTACATCGAGGTTGGCCTTTAACTCAACTCCGTAGGCGTGTACATCCTTGATGTTTTCAGGCGAAAAGAAGCCCTTGGTTGTGGGAAGCCATATAATCCAGTCCTTGATAAAGGATTCAAACCAGTTGGCCGAGCCGCTCAAAGAGTATACGCCCTCCTGCCCGAGTGCAAATGAGAGACCTGTGTCATAAGTCCAGCCACTCTCTTTCTTCAAATCGGGATTTCCTCCAGGCAGAAAATATAGGTCATTGAGGGTGGGGAAACGGAAGTTGCGCGACACAGAAGCCTTTGCCACGATGTTGCCAGTCTCTGATATCACACCGTCGATAAAAAATGCAGGGATGATTGGAGTCCACTCCTCGCCAAACATCTCCTCCCTGATGACGAGCGACAAGCCCAATCGGTCGATTGGTCGCCACTTTGCTGATACCGAACTTGATAATTCAGGACGTCCTTTGCGATAGCCAACAATGGCTTTATTACCATCTTGGCGTATGATGTTCTTATCCTCACTCTCGACAAGGTGCTGGTGAATGGAGGCATTTGCCGTGAAGAGCCATTTGTTGCCAATGTAGTATTCGCCATCGACCTGACCGTAAAAGGTGTTTATACGGCTACGCGAACGTGTCATATGCGCCATTATGCCGTTGCCCAAATCACGTTTATAGTCGTACGCCATCCAGGTGTAGATGTAACCCGCCTTTGTGCTCAATTTCCAGTTGCTACGCAGATGGTCCCACGAAAGGACTCCGCGAAATGTATTTTCACGTTGTCTATTCTCGAAATCGGTATCGTCGCCGTGGTCAACGGTCAGCATTGCCAGCTCTCTATTGGAGTTTATATACCACGCATTAAGCCCCAAACGGTCGCCTTTGCCCGTATTGTAATATACCTCCTGCAAGAGATGCAAATCCTTGTATGCTCCGTTGCGGTTACTCTCAATAGGATAGTATTGGTCAATGATATTCATATCGTCATCATAGACATTTACCTTCTTGTCGTGATTGCGATATTTGTAATCATTGGGTGAAGAGGAGTATACGGCGCGTGTAGATACCTGCCAATGGTCGTCGCCATAGGTGAGTCGCAGGAACTCGTCAAGGGTCTTGAACGAGCCAAATCCCTGGATGTATTGCAAGCCGAAACCGTCGGCTTGTGCTGGTTTGGTGGATAGTTTTACGGCACCACCCAAGCCACCGCCCGTCTCGTTTACCGACGATGTGCCGTGCAGCAGCGAGGCGTCATCGATAAAATAGGAGGGTATCATCGAAAAATCGGTCATACCCAACATCGGGTTGTTAATCCTCATACCGTTCCACGTCACCTGCGTGTGCGAGGGCGATGTTCCTCGGAAGGCGACAGTTGCGAGTGTCGCACGGCCATAATTCTTGACAAAAATAGATGAGTTGAACGTCAATACGTCGGCCATCGATAGCGAGATATTCTCTTTGAGTACCAGCGTGTCAAACTTGGTCTGTTGCGTACCTATCTCCTTCATTGGTTGCTTGCCGTACACTACCACATCCTTGATGGTAATGCCTCGGCGGGCCCAATCTCGTGTGTCGTTCTCTTGCGCCATCACCATCAGCGGGCCAAGTGCTATATATATTGCAAATATAAGTCTCTTCATAGCGCAATAAGTTTATTTCCAACAAAAGGCTCCAGGGATAATTCCTACATAGAAACTGTCGAGGAGTTCTCTATCCTTAGAGTAGCGATATACCATTCCCTGTTGCACATAGTCAATAGCGTCGGCAATATATACGTCGCCCGTGCGCGGACATACGGTCAAGCCGTAATACAGCGTGTTGTCATACGGCAGGAATGGTCGTACGGGCACTCTGTCGGCCGTCACGTCCATCTCCCACACGTCGTCGTTGAGCCAGTAGAGTTTGTCCTTCGTGCCGTTGAGTTGCACCTCCGACGGCCAGTCTCCGAAGTCGAACTTAAACTGTTTCTCGATTGTGAATGTCTCGGCATCGATGCGATAGAGCGAAGGTGCCTCGTGTCCGTATGGTGAGCCTTCGTAGCCGCCATCGGTGATTGTCCACAATTTGTCGTTGCAGTCCATCACGAGCGATGTGGGCTGTATTCCCACGGTGAGTTCATCTACCACCTGGTCGGTCTCGGTGTCGATTTTGAGGATGCGGTTTTGGTACGACCAGCAATTCACATATACATACTTACCATACTGCACCATTTGCTCGGTAGAGCCACTCTCCATAGTCATATTGGGGATGTCGATATAGCCCGTAATCTCGTAACGCTTGGGGTTTACTATGAATATGCGGTTATCCCAAATCTGCGTGACGTAGGCCTTCTCATCCGACAGGAAATGTATGTATCGTGGCGATGTGAGGTTTGTGATTCGGCCCACCTCCTTGAAGGTGTTAATGTCGATGGCGAAAATTACGTGCGAATTGTTCACCACCACCCATCCTATGCCGTTGCGTATAATCATCGACTGTGCCACGTCGCCCAACTTCATACCGTTGGCACGATAGAAAATCTCGTTCTGCACACTCTTTGTTGCGGGGTCATAGTACGAAAGTGTTGCATTACCATACTGGAAATTGCCCTCGTTGGTAATGAATAGCCCCTTGCCCGAAGTTGAGGTGTCAAAATCCTCCTCCAAGCCGTACTCCCACTTCATACACGATGTAGGAAGCAGGAGCAGGGCAAGAAGTATTAACCTAACAAACGTTCTTGTCATAAGTTATGTTACTTTTTCATATTGTAATCGTAGAATCCAAAGACCTCTGTCGAGACCTCTCCCAACCAACCACTCTTGGTGTTCACACCCACCTGCACCTTCACGAAGTCGATGTAATCCAAATGTATAGGCCTGCACTCAAAGTCTATGGCATTTGATATTTTGAAGTGGTTAGCATTGGCATCCGCATTGGCATTTGCCTCGTCTGTGAGTCGGTCGGTGGGGCTGAAATTATCTACATAACCCCAATCGTACTCCGCATTCACCCAGTATGTGCCATTGCCCGAAGCGTCGAAGTTGCGCGCTTTAAGGCAGGTGCCAGTCAGTGTGTAACTATCCTCCTCAATCCACAAAGGATAGTAGTAATCTTGTCTGTGGAATGCTTTCAAATAGTCAATCTCCCCACTATTGCCGTAGTTATCGGTCCACTGCACAGGCATTTTAGGGCCTGTGGGGCGATAGTAGGTTACTGCATAGTCCTGTATGGTCTCCTCGTTGCCTGTCTCCGAGCCTGCTAACTCATACCAAGTGTCGTCGGGCAGGCCATTGCCGTTCTCGTCCTGCATTACCCACACGATACCTGGCTCCGATGAGCCTTTAAACGAATTGCCGAGGATTCCGAGGTCATAATCGCCCGAATTGTCGATACTATGGTCGAAGCCTACAACGATGTAACCTCCAAAGCCTCCCAACGATACCCAAATAGGATTAGGAGTGCCATCCTCCTTGGTCTGTGACATTCGAGCCTCGGCATAGGCTATTGCAGCCTCGGGTGTTGTCTGCGTGCCGTCAAAACCGCCAGTCTGCAACTCGTTGATAAACTGTCCAGGTGCGGGGGTATATTCATATACCTTGTTCCAGTCGGCCTTCGATGTGCTACTCATTTCACGATAGAACGCACCCTCCTCGTAAACGGTTACTACAAATTCGTGCGAGAGTGTGATATGCTTGTCCTCCTGCTCTCTTGTGGCAGTCGCTGCTATGTGGTACTCCCCCGCCTTTTGGGGCTCAAATACAAATGACTCCTCGCCCTCTGTAGCCTCGCCGTCGTCTATCTGCCAACTGAACGCTACGCCCTCGGTATTGCTTACCATAGACGGCTTGATTTGCAATCGGCGACCCGCTACGGTGTGATACTCGGTGCGGTTGAACTCCCACGCAAATGGCATATCCTCGGCATTGAGCACCTCCACATTCACACTGTCGCTGTGCGTACCATCCTCATTGGTTGCAGTCACCGTGATGGTATAACTACCCACCTCCTCGGCCTTGAATGTGTATGTCGACTCCTTTCCGCCGCTCTGTTCATTGACATTCCACTCGAGCGTTGTCTCGAGTGTTGTCTCGCGTACCGTAGAGTTGAATTTGACCTCTGTGCCAACAGCCACCGTCAGGTTTTTATTGCCAGCGATTGAGATTGTAGGTATCTCCAAATCAATGACATCCACACGAATCTCCTCTTCGTCGGAGCCCCCCTCGGTGGTGACTGTAATAGTTATAAAATACTGGCCAATCTCCTCAACTGTAAACGACAACGAGGGTGAAGTGCCAAGCACTTCACCTCCCATCGTCCAACTGAATGTAGCCTCCTCTGCCGACTCGTAACTGGGTGCGATAATTATTTCGCGTCCCTGCTTGACAGTGTAGATTCCTGTCTCGCTGTCGAGTACGATGTTCGGGGGCAAGGTTGTTGTGATATCATCGTCTATATTACACGACCACGATAGCGCAGCAACCATACATAAACTTACATACACTAAAATCCTTTTCATCTATATTTCCTATCCTTATTTCTTAACACGAACTGCTACATCATCGTAAGCAAAGTAAGCGGGAATGGTAAAACCTTCACGACCACCCATATCGTCTGAATACTCAAAATTGAAGTTCACGTGGGCTACCTCGCCAAGTTCCGACAAGTCCCATTTAGCCCACTCTGTGAGAGGTACACCATCTTTCACTAAATAGAATTCTGACTTTGAGTCACAATAGTTTTCACCTTGGTCAGATGCTCCAAAACCATAATCTTTTGAGCAATAACCGTATGCTACAATTTTCAAGTTAGAATCTGTGGTTAACCCCACATAATTACCACCAAAGCCACCTTGGCCAGGCTGAGATACGCCAGGTTGCCAAACTCCGTATACGAGTTGATTGAGTGTGTAGTTGGTAAGAGTCACCCACATATGGTCAATTACTCGTGGCTCTCCATCAAACTCGAAGCCTGTAAGGCGGTCTGACATACCCTGACTCTTTTCGTCTTGATATCCATAATGAACAGCAAAGTTTTCTCCCGAGTGAGCACCAATAGGAGTCATAAGTTGGAGCATCTGCCATCCTGCATATTCCAATATAGCATCTACATTCGCACCTGTATTTTCATAATACTCCTCAACATAAGGTCGTAAATCATCATTTGTATAATTTGGCTTTGTGTAATTAGAGATAATGTGACCTCCTGACCAATAGCAGTAGTAGTCCATATCCCAAGCGTTTGTAAAGGTGTGTTTAATATCGGTGTTGCCTTCATCCCACCAAGTGTATCGTGCATCGCCGCCACCATATCCACCGTCGCCATAGGTTTTGGGGTCACCATACTGCATTTCGGGAATCAAATCACTCCATTTCTCGATAGTCCACCAATCTCCATACTCTAATTCGTATGCATTAAACTGCTTATCCTCATCCTCAAATGTCAATACTCGCAATTCATAATCGAGTTCAGGCTCCACTAAAGCAGACTTTGCGATTTTGCTCTTCACTCGCTGTGTAGCGCCAGCGACAAAGTCAGAAGAGGGAGTCTTCACCTCGGTAAATTTCTTGCCACCCTCGAAAGCATAAGTAATAGTCAACTCTTGACCAGCAACTGCTGCGGGCAAGCATACCATAACGGCCATAACACCGTTGTTTGATGACTGCAGAGCGTAACCGCCCTCGAAGTTAATCTTGATAGTGTTGCTGCCATTTGTAACATTATCATCCCACTCATCGTTTTTAAAGTCGTAAGTACGCTCACCTGCAATATTTACACCCTCGGGAGCAGAGAGAGTAATAGAGTTCAACTTGGGCATATCGCTATCGTCGGTAGTAGTGTCAAACCATACGTAAGCGGTCTTATGCTTCAAGAAGAAGGCATTATACTTGTCAAGTGTAGCGTATCCGAAGTCGCCATCGTTGCCCAAGTTGCCGTCTGCTGTCTGCTCGGCAAGAACATTTGCGGCTTCAGAATTACCTGTCATATTGTAGAACACGTGTCCTACGCCTGAGTAGGCAGGTGAGCCGTTATAGAAGGTGAAGTTTGCAATCTTGCAACCCTCAGAGATAGCCTCGCTCTTTGTTGAGCCCAACCAGATATAATCTCCATCCGACCAAAGGAAAGGAATTGAAGATTGATTTGGTGTATCAAATGCGGTACGGGTATCCTCGCAACTATAACCCGTTACAACCAATTTCTCGACAGACGCTGTGTCATCAATATCGTTACAACCAATGGCAAGAGCCACTGTTGCCATTGCTACAAAAATTTTTTTCATAATTGTTCTTTTTTAGAGTTTGTAGTTAGTTTTACATATCACCCCAAGGTGATGACTCCTGCTGCGATGCAGCAAAGCCCTTCTCGATTTCGATTTGCAGCACTTCAATCTCTGGCTGCACGTAATTCTTTTTCTCCATAGCAAAAAAATGTTTAAGTTAATTAAAAAAATGTTTGCTTGTGGAGCAGAACCATAAATTAACTCAAAACAATCCTTTGTCGTGAAGACGAAGCCCCTTTGCGACAAACTCCGCATTGCCACCTTCGACGTGGCACAAATCTCAATTTGACGGATAAATTTAGTTTTGATTCGTCCCGTAGTCCTGCAGGTCACAATCTGTTAAATGCAAAAGGCAGGTCTTCTGACTTATTCCATTTGTAGCGCCTTCCCAACGGTTTTCCGTCAGTGGCAAAGAATACCACAAATAAATTCTCCTAACGAGAATGGAACTTACAGCAACAGGTATTGTCACGGATTCACACCGTATTCCCTTTTCACCTTTCGTAACGCTTGGTCCGTAAAGGCGCCTTATGCACTGCAAATATATACATTATTTTGATTGGGTGTTATTTATGTTGTGATTTTTTTAATAATTTTTTGTTTTAGGCGTTGTGTTTGGATTGGTTAGGCAAAATAAAAAGGTGCAAATCCCGAAAGATTTACACCTCTTGTTGTTCCTTGTGGCCGATTAACTAAATAGCCACCTGCGCCTTAAGGCTGATATTATCAGAAGCGCCACCAACCAAAATCTCGATATTACCATTCTCGAGCATCCAGGTGTCGGCATCTACATCCCAATAACGAAGGCTCTCGACGGGAATCTCTACTGTTACGCGCTGAGTCTGACCTGCAGCAACTGTTGTGCGCTTAAAGCCCTTCAACTCCTTTACGGGCCACTCAACCTTTGCATCCAAACGTGTCACATACACCTGTGCAACCTCGTCGGCATCCATTGCGCCCTTATTTGTAATGTCGAATGAAACGGCTATAATGTCACTTGCCTTATACTCCTTTTTGTCGGTTGCTATGTTTGCATACTCAAAATCGACATACGACAATCCGTGACCGAAAGCATACATTACAGGCACCTGCTTTGTATCAAACCAGCGATAACCTACATATTGTCCCTCTGTGTAGTGAGCATCGGGTGCAGGACGTTGCATACGGCGGTTTTGACCACCTGTGATATCGTCGCGGTGTGCTGCTGCAAATACGTCTGTCGCAGCCTCAGCCTTCTGCGGGAAGTTGCCCATAGCATAAGCGGGTGAATCCTCCAATTTGATGGGGAATGTGAACGGCAACTTGCCAGAGGGAGCAATCTCTCCGTAGAGAATGTCAGCCAAGGCGTGGCCGCCCTCCAAACCGTTCCACCAGCCCTGAACGATAGATTTTGAATACTTCCCCAACTCCTGCAAGTCGCAAGGACCTCCCGAGATGATAACGCTGACAATATTGGGATTAACCTCTGCCAAAGCCTTTACAATCTCTTCCTGACCTACGGGCAACTTGATATCTTGACGATCACTACCCTCTGTCTCGATAAATTTGTTTGTACCGCAGAAGAAGAGCACCAGGTCGGCCTCTTTAGCCGCAGCGACAGCCTCCTTTAACAACTCTGCGTCAGCGGCCTCGTCGATATCCAATGCTATGTCGTTTGCAATATTCGCGTTGCCGCCATTGCCACCACGCATACGCATCATCATACGACCGAACATTCCCAAATAATTCTTGTATGCAGCCGCGTAATTAATTTCGAAACGGCCATTTGAGCGATTCTGCAAACCCTGCAACGGTGTAATCTCGTAAGGTGTTTTTACACCAGCACCCATACCACCTGCGGCAGTTGTAGCAATGGCGTTACGGCCAATAACTGCAATTTTCTTTACCTTCTCGCTATTGATAGGTAACAAACCACCCTCGTTCTTGAGCAATACAATCGACTTTGTTGCAACATTGTATGCTGTCTGGCGACTCTCGGGCTGTGATGTCTGTACTGTGTTGGCTACGTTTTCGGGGATAGGCTCAATCGCAAAACGAAGACGCAATATCTCGCGAACACGGTCATTTACAATATCCTCCGAGAGTTTGCCTGCGCGGATTGAGTCAATGAGGGGCTGACCGAAATAGTTGTCGCCTGTCATCTGTACATTCAATCCGCCGAGTGCTGCACCCATAGTGCTGTGGGTGCCGCCCCAATCCGAAACGGTCATACCCTTGAAACCCCAATCTCTACGCAAAATCTCGTTATTGAGTACGAAGTTCTCTGTGCCGTAATAACCGTTAACCTTGTTGTATGCGGGCATAACTGACATCGCACCACCCTTTACTACTGCATCCTCGAAAGGCTTGAGGTAAATCTCGCGCATCGTACGTTCGTCGATGATAACATTTACTGAGCCGCGGTTTGTCTCCTGATTGTTCAATGCATAGTGCTTAACACAAGCGGCCGTTCCTGCATCCTGCATACCGATAGTATATTGTACTGCGAGTTCAGCCGCCAATACTGGGTCTTCCGAGAAATACTCATATGTACGACCTCCGACGGGCAAACGCTGAATATTGATAGCCGGACCGAGCATAATGTCCTTACCGCGCAAACGAGCCTCTACACCGATGCCGTTACCATAGGCATAAGCCAATTCGGGCGACCAAGTTGCTGCCAAAGCCGAGCCTGTGGGGAAGTATGTAGCCGAGTCGAGTGACCAGCCTTTGGCACGGAAACCGTCGCCTACCTCCTCGCGTACACCGAAAGGTCCATCGGCATATTTGATGTCTTGAATACCAAGGCGAGGTACACCTTCTGACGACATAATCGTCTTGCTGTGCATCATCTCGACTTTCTCTTCGAGAGTCATCTCAGCGATGATTTCGTTGATTTTCTTGTCGTTAACCGTTAAACGGTCTTGTGGCGAAAGTGGCTTCGAGCAAGAGTGTGCCAAAGCGCATAACGCACAAAATAGAATAATTCTTTTCATAAGGTTTCTATGTATTTAGTGATTAATAATTAGTCTTTTAGTATTTTCTCCCAAGAATCTCGCTCACAATATATCTTAATGTGTACAAAATTAGAAATAATATATTGATTTTTCAATTATTGGATGCTGTAAATATTTATAAGGTAAGGCAAATAGTGTGTCAGGAGTGAAGAATTTGTCAGATTCTTATATGCCTAATGCCCTCTCCCACTCTTTTCTTCCCGCGTCGGTCATCAGGCCGCGCTTTTCTAGGTCGGCACAACGTTGTTTGTTGAGTTCGGTCCAATGGCTACCCTTGCGGCGTGGTGAAAGACGTTGCACAAGGCGACCATCGGGCAAGCGCTTCATAGTTGAGTCAATCCACCCAAAGCACAGAGCCTCCTCCACTACGTCAATATATGCTATAGCGTCCCATTCTGGACGTTTCGTGCGGTATATTACTACCCAGCAACAACGCTCTGTAGAGTGATTTTCTTCAAGCCAGCCTCTTAACTCATCGCGCGTGGCAAAATGTAAAAGATTTACAACTTCCATAAGTTTCGATTGAATTACTCTACAAAGTTAGTATTTTGTAGCATATTTATATGATATTTGGCAGTTTGTTGCATATTTTCTTTTGCAAATGACAATTTATGCAATAAAATTATTAATTTTGATGCAGAATAGTGCATAATATCTCATTGTGGTTTCAATCAAGAAAATTACTAAAACGGTATAACTATGAAACGATTAAATGGTAATGTTACCCTGATTACAGGTGGAGGTAAAGGTATCGGATTTGGTTTGGCAGAGGCTTTTGCTGAGGAGGGTTCAAATCTGGTCATCACTGGTAGAACAGAGTCGCGCCTTATTGCGGCTAAAGAGAAACTTGAGGAGAAATATGGTGTAGAGGTATTGCCTTTGGTGGCTGACGGAGCCGACGAAGAGGCCATCAAGATGGTAGTAGCAAAGACTATTGATAAATTTGGCAAAATCAATACTCTGGTAAATAATGCCCAGGTGTCAAAGTCGGGTATGCCACTTGTTGAGCATACTAAGGAGGATTTCGACCTTGCAATCTATTCTGGTTTGTATGCTGCGTTTTTCTATATGCGCGAGTGTTTCCCCTACCTGAAGGCTACACGAGGCTCGGTCATTAACTTTGCATCGGGTGCAGGTTTGTTTGGTAAGTTAGGCCAAGCATCGTATGCTGCAGCCAAGGAGGGTATCCGAGGTATGTCGCGTGTGGCAGCTGCCGAGTGGGGCCCCGATGGCGTTAGGGTTAATGTCATCTGTCCTCTTGCTATGACCGAGAGTCTGCAACAGTGGAAGGAGAATTTCCCCGAACTGTACGAAAAGACTATTCAGGGTATTCCGTTGGGCCACTTTGCCGACCCGAAAGGCGATATTGGTCGTGTGTGCGTGTTCCTTGCATCAGAAGATGCCGAATATGTTACGGGCGAGACCATCACATTGCAAGGCGGTAGCGGCCTGCGACCATAATTAGGTATTGACTTTATGGATAATAAGCCCTCTCTGAAATAATATTTTGGAGAGGGTTTTTGTTTATTAGTAGTAAAAAAACGTAAGTCATTTTTACTTCAACACCTGAAAGATGGTAACATAATTGGTAACATACTTATCTAATACCATTCTGTTTACGTTTTATGTGATATTATCCAAGATAGGTGGCAAAATAGGTGTCCAAAATCTCTATTTTCGGTCCTCTATACCCCGATTTAGACAAAAAAATAAGCAGTTACATTTCTGTAACTGCTTGATTTCCAGAGCGGAAAACGAGACTCGAACTCGCGACCCCAACCTTGGCAAGGTTGTGCTCTACCAACTGAGCTATTTCCGCAAAATCTATGTGAACGTTCTTGGTTTTGTTCTCCTTGCCAAGGTTGGAAGTATTTATTTCCTTTTGGGCAAGGTTGTGCTCTACCAACTGAGCTATTTCCGCGTTTTGTTTTGATTGCGGTGCAAAGGTACATAAAAAATCTTAAACTCCAAATTTTTTTGTATCTTTGACATCGAAAAAATGTATTTTCTTGTAAATATGCGTATGATAGATATATTTTCTGCTCTTGGTGTACGGCTTCGAGACTTCGGGGCTGATACCCATACCGCGCATATTATTGCTCAAGCCAATGCCGCCAATGAATGGTTTTCGGATGCTGATATTAAGATGGCAGTCGATGCCATACGTCAAGAGTTCCTCTCGCGTGAAAAACTTCAGCAGTGGGTGGCGAAGTATGACCTCACCGCTACCCCACGCCGCCGTGTGGCAATCATTATGGCGGGCAATATTCCGCTTGTTGGCTTTTTTGACCTTATGTGTGTGCTTATGTGTGGCCACGAGGCTTACGTCAAGCCTTCTCATAAGGATTCGGTGCTTACAAATTATATAATATCCGAACTAAAATCTATTGCGCCCGATATTCCAATCCGAGATTATACCCCTGCCGCACAAGTTGATATGGTTATAGCTACAGGCGGAGATTCGGCAGCGGCTCATTTCCGTAGGTCATACGCCGAACTACCAACGCTTATTCGTGGTAGCCGCCATTCTGTCGCTGTTCTTGGTGGGGATGAATCTGTAGTCGAAATTGAGGGTTTGCATCGCGATATTTTCTCTTACTGTGGCCTTGGCTGTCGCAATGTCTCGTTGGTGTTTTTACCTCGAGGAGGTGAATTGAGATTGTCTGCGCCTGAAAATTTGGGTGCGATGTATCGAGGTAACTATCTCTCTCAGCGTGCATTGATGCTGATGTCGGGCATTGATGTTCGAGATTGGGGATTTTGCCTCTCGCGTGAACGTAGGGAGTATTCCGATGCTATAAGTTGTGTGAATTATGCTTTCTACGACGATTTGGCGGAAGTTGAAGAGTGGCTCGCAGCAAACGATGCGACGTTGCAGTGTGTTGTCTCGCATTGTGTCAAGCATCCGCGAGTAGTGCCGTTTGGACGTGCACAATATCCTGCGCTGGATGATTATGCCGACGGCGTAGATGTAATGAGATTTTTAATTGGAGAGTGAGTAATGGAGAAGATTTACGATTTTGATAAACCTGTGTGCCGCCGAGGTACTAATTGTGTTAAGTATGATGCCTTGCGCGAGATGTATGGCAACGAAGACCTTATACCATTGTGGGTTGCTGATATGGATTTCGAAACGCCCGACTTTGTGGTAGATGCAATGCGTGAGCGATTGGAGCATCCTGTCTTCGGTTATACTGTGGCATATGACTCCTATTGGCAAAGTATTCAAGATTGGCTTTTCGCTCGCCACGCGTGGCGAGTTGAGCGCGAGTGGCTACGATATATCCCAGGTATTGTCAAAGGTATCGGTATGGTGATTAACGCATTGACGGAGAAGGGTGACAAGGTAATCATCCAGCCACCCGTCTATCATCCTTTTAGACTCGTTCCTGAACATAGTGGCCGTGAAGTCGTGTTCAATCCCCTGCGCCGCATGGCCGATGGAGGTTATGAGATGGATTTCGACCATTTGGAGAGTATCATTGATGCGCGTTGCAAGATTTTAATCTTGTCCAATCCTCATAATCCTGCTGGTATTGTTTGGAGTCGTGAAACATTGTTGCGTTTGGCCGAAATTGCAGACCGTCATAATCTGGTTGTTATCTCCGATGAGATTCATTGCGATATGACGCTTTTCGGTAATCGTCATACCCCGTTTGCTACAGTCAGTGATGCAGCCGCACGTTGTTCAATTACTTTCGGTGCACCCTCCAAGACCTTTAATATTGCGGGTATAGTCTCTTCGTATGCAATAATTCCCGATGCTGCATTGCGAGAGCAGTTTTATTCGTGGCTCTCGGCTTGTGAGATGGATGCGCCTACGATTTTTGCTATGGTTGCCACTGAGGCTGCATTCTGCAATGGAGATTCGTGGCGACGTCAGATGCTCGCTTACGTTGAGCAGAATATAGATTTTGTTGATGATTATCTGCGCCGACATCTTCCGATGATAAAACTTCTTAAGCCACAGGCTTCATTCCTTGTATGGTTAGATTTCTCGGTTTTGGGTATGAGCCACGACGAACTCAACGATATGATTGTCAATCGTGCTGGTCTGGCTATGAATGATGGTGCAATGTTTGGCTGTGGTGGCGAGCAGTTTATGCGAATGAATGTGGCAACGCAACGCTCCGTTTTGCGTCAGGCTCTGGAACAATTGCGAGATGCTGTTACAGAATTGCAGTAGTTGCTAACAGTGGCTATGCCTATTTGCACTTCAGGGTAATCTGCGTTATCGTTGGCGGTGTACCTATTCTCATAGGATACATAATGCATCCTATGCCGTCATTAATATAGAGCCACCTACCCTGCTCTTCGTATAGACCACTCCAACGCTTGTATATAATTTGCGAAGGAGATATCCCGCGCTTGCCCAACGGAAATCGCATCTGCATAGCGTGAACGTGCCCCGATAGAGTCAAGTCGGCTTTGTGAGCCGCCACTATCTCATCCCAATGTTGCGGGATGTGAGCAAGTGTAATGTTGAATAATTCGGCTGTAGCATCATTGTATGCCTTCATAATATCGGTGTCGGGTAATTTGGCTGAATGGCGGTCTTCGTGTAACTCTTTTCTGAACGAAATACCCGTTATGGCTATGGAGTCTGCGCCTCGCTTAATGTAAACGGTCTTGTCTTCCAAAACTTTCCATCCGCAATGCTGCTCCTTGTCGATTAGTTGTTGTGCGTTAATCTCTGGCCGATGTGTTATAGTGTCTTTTATACAGATGCCAATGTCGTGATTTCCCATAACCGAGAAAACTCCATCTTTAGCCTTGAAGTTGCTTAAAATATCCGCTATTGGTGGCGTAATCTCCTCTTGTCTTACATTAATCAAATCTCCCGTGAACATAACGGCATCACTCTGTAAACTGTTGCACAACTCTGCAACTTGCGACAACTCTTTCTTAGGATTAACCATTGAGCCTATATGCAGGTCGGTGATGTGTGTTATCTTATAATCGTCAAACTCTTTTGGGAGTCGTTCCGATGTTAATTCGATGTGTTCTACAATGTAACCCGTTCGTGTGACGGCCATCCCATAAAAAAATATTCCTGCGGCCAACAAACTGACCATTGCTCCCGTGAATCTCATCCATCCTTTTGTACTCAAAATGACCGCAATATTGAAAGGTTGTCTTGCGATGGCTGTTACCATATATGTGAAGTGTATCCACATCGATGTCATTATCAGAGATGTACTGTTGTCTTTGAAACAGAGACCTACGAGTGAAAAAATCAACGGCAACAAATCAGTAGCCCACATCGTGCCCAAATACCATTTGGCCCAACGCTTAAACTCTCGCCCGAAAAATATCTGTGTTGCCTTGTAGTCCAACCCGACCATCACGGCCGAGCAAAATATAATCACCCAAATCATCTCTTCTATATAATATTCAGCCTATTCTACGCCGCTCTTTGGCATAGGAGTTGCTTTTACTTTGGCAAAGATAGTTATTTTAATTAAAACGACTTTACTATGAAAACAATTAGACATTTAGCAGCCATTTTGGCTATTGTAATCTTTGCAGGCAACGTCTCTGCTCAAACCCAGTCGGCCGATGATGCAGGCAATCCAGCCATTTATATGGTCACGGTCGATGCCTCCGAGAGTCCCTATTTCCGCAGTGTGGGCGAACTCGTGGCTTTGAATAGTGTTGCGGCCGAATATGCACAGGATGATTTTGAGTCCACCTTCCGTCAGGGATTCCAGCAGGTGCATCCGCCACAGTTTATCTTCTCTACACGCAACAATCGTTTCTCGTTGGGTATTGGTGGTTATGTCAATCTTCGTGCAAGTTACGATATGAAGGGCGCTGTCGATAATATCGACTTTGTCCCCTATAACATACCTATGGAGGCAACCTACGCCAATCGTCAGCGTATTATGATGGATGCTACCACTTCTCGACTCTTTACCAAGGCCGTTATCAATTCGCCTGCTTTGGGCCAAGTTGTAGCCTTTGTCGATATGGACTTTCGTGGTGGAGAAGAGTTTAGTTATACCCCACGTCTGCGCTCGGCTTATATCTCTATGTTGGGCTTTACGGCAGGTCGTGACGTAACTACTTTCTGCGACTTGGAGGCCGCACCTCTTACTGTCGATTTTCAAGGTCCTAACGCCTATAACTTCAACTTTGCCACAATGTTACGCTATGAGGCCAATCTCGCGGATAATCACCTAAAACTTGGTGTTGCTGCCGAGATGCCCGTTGTAAGCGGTACTTATGGCGACTATTTCTCGCCAATCTCGCAGCGTGTTCCCGACTTCCCAATGTATGTTCAGTATGCGTGGGGCTCTAATCGTCAAAGCCACTTCCGTGCATCGGCCGTCTTGCGTAATATGTACCTTCATAATGTCGATACCGACCGCAATACAAGCCTTTTCGGTTGGGGTGTTCAGGCGAGTGGTCGCGTAGTGACGTGTGACTATTTTACGATGTTTTTCAATGGTGTTTATGGCAAGGGCATCACCCCATATATTCAGGATTTGACGGGTAGCGGACTCGATTTTACGCCCAACCCCGAAAATGCTTATCAAATACAAACTATGCCGATGTGGTCTTGGCAGGTTGCAGGTCAGGTGAATATCATACCCTCAAAACTGTTTGCATCGGGAGGTTATTCAACCGTTCGCGTCAATAAGAATCACGGCTATTATGCCGAGAACGAATACAAACGCGGCACCTACATCTTCGGAAATGTATTCTATCAGGCTACCGACAACTGCCGCTTGGCTTTAGAGTATTTGCACGGTTCGCGTACTGATATGGATACCACCAAGGGCGAGGCCAACCGTTTGAGTTTGATGGTCCAGTACAATTTCTAATGCTTTCCACATCGTCTGTTTGGCGGGTTGTCTTCTGTGACGACCCGCCTTTTCTGTAATGAAGTAAATGATTTTTTTGTTCTTTTTAGGCTAAAATATTTGCCCCCCCCCGAAAATTTTTTGTAACTTTGTAGTATGGGGAATATGTGCCCCGCAACAACCTAACATTCAACCATTAAAAATAAAAACCTTATGAAAAAGATTTTGGTGTTTATATCCTTTGTGACGATTTCTTTGTCATCGTTTTCGCAGGTACTTGACGGGATGTTTCCGTATTATGAAAAAGGGAAAGTCAAAAAGTCAGATTTTCGTAAGATGAGTTATGCAATATCACCCGATGCCGATGCAATAGTATTGGAGGAGCATATACGCATTACGCCGAGCCTTGTTGATATAAAATCATTCTTGGTAAATGGGACTACCTCTCCAATGACCGTTACCGAAACTGTATGGCGAAAAATTAAGATTTTGACTGATGCCGGTGTGGCAAGAGCCAATGTAGTAATTGAATGTCCAGAGAAAAAGGTGAGATGCAATAAAGACTCTATCGAGGCATATTCTTATAGCCTTGAAGATAATAAAGTGGTGAAATCCCAGCTTTACAGTAAGCAAATTAATATTGAAAATATGTCCGATGGGACTACTCGCTTATCGTTTGAGATTCCTAATGCAAAGAACGGTTCGATTATAGAGTACGGATACACAAGGTCTTTTATAGCCATTGATTCTTATTACGACTGTCTGATGCAATCCGATATGCCAAAATTGAAAAGCGAGTGCTATATTACGGTGAATGAAAAATATCATCAGGCATTCCACTGTATTGCTCTTGGGGGTGTAGGTATGGAAATTAATAAAAGTACAACATTAGATTGGTGGATATCTCCTCCTATCCAATATGGTAATATGACAGCGCAAAACAGCATAAAATATTCTCATAGTCGTAACGGAGGAGTGACCTATGGAGATACTCTTTTTACTACTTATTCATTTGCGATAGAAAATCTCTCAGCAGCACAATCTACAAGCGATGATGTAGGTGTAAAAGTATTATTTACCGATGCCGCTGTTAAGTAAATAAAAATCTTTTTCATAATTAATTTACTTCACCGCTTCTGCGCAGGCCATACAGGCTTGCGCTTTTTTGAGAATCTATTCTTTCTGCTAAAGTGATTTTGAATTTTGAATTTCCAATTCCCCTTCCTATATTTGTCTTTAGTAAATAGAGGATAAAAGTGAAACATCTGCTTTCGATATTTTTGATGTGCGTTGTCGCTTTTGTGCCGTTTGTGTTTGTGCGGCCCGTAAGCGATGCACTGCACTCTGCGCCTGCTAAATGCAAGGTGCGTCGTGCTCGCATAGTTGCCGCTGGTGATTTGATGCAACACCAACCGCAATTATATGCTGCTCGCCTTGCCGATAGCGTAACGTATGATTTCGCGCCCTCGTTTCGCTATATAGCACCCTATTTCCGCAAGTCCGACCTCGCGATTGTCAATCTCGAAACCACGCTGTCCTATGAGGGTCCTTTTACAGGCTACCCTGCTTTCCGCTCACCTGCATCATTGGTCGATGCAATCTACGATATGGGTGTCGATGTCGCCGCCCTTGCTAACAACCATTGCTGTGATAAGGGACTGCGCGGTATTCGCTCGACAACGGCAATTATCGATTCTGCTAAAATCTCGCGTGTGGGAGTCTATCCCGATACACTCGATTATGCGGCTCGTAATATCCTTTATCTTGAGCGTTGCAACATTCGTTTTGCTATCGTGAACTACACCTATGGCACCAATGGAATACCCATTCCTCGAGGTACGGTTGTAAATCTTCTCGATACAGTTGTTATGGCTCGTGATTTGTCGGCAATTAATCACGATGAGGTTGATTGTGTAATAGCCGTTGTCCATTGGGGTAACGAATATGAACTTCTGCCCAATCGTGAGCAACGCCGCTTGGCTGCTTTTATGCGTCGCAATGGCGTTGATGTAATTATAGGTAGTCACCCTCACGTTGTCCAACCAGCCGAGTCTTCAGCCGACGGCATTACGCTATATTCGCTCGGTAACTTTGTTTCCAACCAGCGTACGACACCTCGTGACGGAGGCCTTGTCGCTACTATCGATGTAGAAATCATCGACAGCCTTGCCACCGATGGCCGCGTGAAGAAAACAGTCAAAAACTACTCACTGCGTCTTACTCCCGTATGGGTACATCTGCCCGACTATGCTATTCTGCCGCCCGAAATCGGCGACACTCTCCCGATGACGCCCGATTCGCGTTTCCGCTATAATCGTTTTATGCGAGACGCCCGCACCCGCTTAAATCTGTAATCCACAAGGTATAAAATACGATAGAAGCCAACCCGCTGGGGTTGGCTTCTATC
>JAFYRX010000007.1 GCA_017546725.1 Alistipes sp.
ACGGCTCAGACAGACGCTGAGGGTTATGCCCTTTTGCGCGAGTTCGGCCTTCCTTTCAAGAACGCTAAAAAGAACAACCAGTAGGATATGGCAAAGGAATCAATGAAGGCACGCGAGGTAAAGCGTGTAAAGCTTGCAAACCGCTACGCTCACAAGCGTGAGGAGATTGCTGCAAAGGTTAAGAGCGGTGAGATGGATCACGAGGAGGCTTGGATTGCCCTCTCAAAGTTGCCCCGCAACTCGAATCCCATCCGTCAGCATAACCGTTGTATGTTGACAGGTCGTCCTAAGGGTTATATGCGTCAGTTTGGCATCAGCCGTATTCAGTTCCGTGAGATGGCATCAAACGGTTTGATCCCCGGCGTAAAGAAGGCCAGCTGGTAGTAGATTTGCTGTCGCAGGGGCGCCAAGTGCGCCCCGGGCGACTGTTTTTTCGATGTGTGGAAGGCAGTAGCGCAGGGTTTCCTGCCGCCTAACCCCGTCGTTTTTCCCAGAACTAGTCATTCGTAGGTGCCCCTGTGGGTGCCTGTACTATCCCGGGCCGCCGTTATTTGTTTGTTGTTTTGTCTGCTATGTAGGCGGTGAACTTACTAAATAATTGGTGGAGGTTGCAAGGTTCGCCTGTTAGAAGGAGGACCGAGTGAATATGAGTGGGTAGACCGCTTATATATATAATAAGGTATAGTAGCGAATACAAGTTCGATACAGGTGCAGAGTCCCAAGTAAGCCGCGGGCTCATCGGGGAAAGTGCCGTCTGATGATGGTAACTTCTCGGTGATGTCGGTTGCTGAAAAGGTTAGGCATCGAGTTACACATTCAAAGGTCGCAGAGGCCGGTTATGGGTAAGATAGCATAATCGTATGTGGATATTGTGTGGGCGTATGCGCTCGAACACAGCTCCGCGTGTGAGGATTGCTTATGTTCATACCTTAATAGCCGAGGCTTGCGATGCGAACGAAGCGGTGCGCTTGCCTTGTGCGGTGCGTGCGCTCGGATGTGACAGAGGTGGTGGCTGAACTGCGAGGCAGTTTGTGTTGCGCCTTTTGTCGTGCGCGAAGGGTAACGAAATTGGGACGCCAGTACGAACTAAAATCGTGCTTATCTGTTTGAAAAATGCAGAAATGAGCGCTCCAATGTTACTTTAATGTTATTTTTTCGTTTTCGCAGCCGCAAATGCCTTATAATTAGCCGATACATAGCGATTTATTGGATTTTTTTGCGTATATTTGCGCGATTTTCAGGGTCCGGACTTTTTCCGCCTATCTCGCTGTAAATGAACCGCCGACGCCCAAGGGCCGAGGGGTGAAGACAGAGAGGCGAAAGCTGAGGAGAAAAGAGGGGGAGAGGCGGAGACTGAAAGCAAAATAAAAAACATTAAACTTATTTATTAATTTTTAACTTTTAATTCACTATGACAGATCCTATTGCGGATTTTCTCACGCGAATTAGAAACGCGGTGAAAGCCAACCACAAGGTGGTTGAAGCTCCCGGCTCAAAAATTAAGCGAGAGATCACTAAGATTCTCTACGAGCAGGGTTACATCTTGGCTTACAAGTTCGACACAGACGAGAAGGGTCACCCGACCATCAAGATCGCTTTGAAGTGGGACGCAGCAAGCAAGACAAACGCTATCAAGAACTTGAAGCGTGTTAGCCGTCCTGGTTTGCGCCAGTACGCATCAGTAGACACAATGCCCCGTGTATTGAACGGTTTGGGTATCGCTATCCTCTCTACTTCAAAGGGTATTATGACTGACGCTAAGGCTCGCAAGGAGAACGTAGGTGGCGAGGTATTGTGCTACATCTACTAATCTTTTGCTCTCAGCATTAATTAACTAACAATCAAACAAAAGAAAAATGTCAAGAATTGGTAAATTACCTGTAATCTTACCCGCTGGCGTAACCGTAGAGGTTGCTGCTGACAACACGGTAAGCGTGAAAGGGCCTCTTGGTGCACTGAGTCAGAAGGTTGATTCAGATATTAAGGTCGAGGTTGGTACTCACACCGACGCTAAGACTCAGAAGGAGTCAGCAGCTGTTTTGGTAAGCCGCCCCACAAACCAGCCCCGTCACCGTTCTATGCACGGCTTGTACCGCGCACTTATCAACAACATGGTTATTGGCGTATCTAAGGGCTACGAGATCAAGCAGGAGCTCGTAGGTGTAGGTTTCAAGGCTGAGGTTAAGGATGGTATCCTTTACATGGGTCTTGGTTACTCACACGATATCGCTCTTATGCTCCCCGCAGAGGTACAGGCAACAGCTGTAACTGAGAAGAAGGGTAACCCTATCCTCACACTCAAGTCAATCGACAAGCAGTTGGTAGGCCAGGTTGCTGCAAAGATCCGCTCATTGCGTAAGCCGGAGCCTTATAAGGGTAAGGGTATTAAGTTCGTAGGCGAGGTAATCCGTCGTAAGGCTGGTAAGTCTGCATCTAAATAGTAAAATAAGCAAAGCATTATGTCATTAACTAAGATAGAAAGAAGAGAGAGGATCAAGATGCGTATCCGTAAGATCGTAAACGGTACGCCTGAGCAGCCTCGTATGACCGTATTCCGCTCTAACAAGCAGATCTACGTTCAGTTTATTGATGACCTTGCTGGTGTAACTTTGGCAACTGCTTCTTCACTCGATAAGGAGGTTGTTGCAGAGGCAGCAGGCAAGAACAAGTGCGAGGTAGCTGCCTTGGTAGGTAAGTTGGCTGCTACACGCGCAATCGAGAAGGGTATCTCAACAGTTGCATTCGACCGTAACGGATACCTCTACCACGGAAGAGTTAAAATGTTAGCCGACGCTGCTCGTGAGGGTGGCCTTAAATTCTAAGCGATATGTCAAATACAAACGTAAAGAAAGTTCGTACAAGCGACCTGGAGCTTAAGGATAGGCTCGTAGCAATCAACCGCGTTACAAAGGTAACTAAGGGTGGTCGTACTTTTAGCTTCTCTGCAATCGTTGTTGTAGGTAACGAGAACGGTGTTGTAGGCTACGGCCTCGGTAAGGCATCGGAGGTTGCTTCGGCTATCGCAAAGGGAACAGAGGATGCAAAGAAGAACTTGGTTCGTATTCCTGTAATCAACGGCACAATTCCTCACAAGCAGGAGTTCCGTTTTGGTGGTTCTGAGGTTATGATTCGTCCTGCAGCACAGGGTACCGGTATCATCGCTGGTGGTGCTATGCGTGCAGTGTTGGAGTCAGTAGGTATCAAGAACGTGCTTGCAAAGAGCAAGGGTTC
>JAFYRX010000059.1 GCA_017546725.1 Alistipes sp.
AAAGAGGTGATTGATGTCACCTCTTTTTTGATGCCCTTTGGGCAACCATATTTACATTCCCTCCAAACCTCCCTTTGAGAAAGGGAGGCTATAAATTTAGTCTTAAAATGGTCACTTTTTATATGGATAAAGGAACTCATTCAGCGAATAATTTCATAAATTTGTACGAATTATTATGGGGAAAGGAGAAGAACGTAGTTCGTTGGGGATTGCATATAACTACATCAAGAATTTCAATCTGTCAAATGGTCGATTCTATGAAAATGATATATGCGTTATCCGCAAAGGTATCATCAATACCACGACAAAAGGAGTGGAAGAAAATAATAAGAATCGCTAATTACTAATGAAAGTTATCGTAGCATATAAAATTTGTAATATGGATACATTAAAATTACGCAAGCGAATATTAGGTACTGTAGCATTAATGGTGTTTAGATATGAGACTTTTGCTCAATCATATTATATGCATGAAGTTGCAGAAGATAGGGGATATAATAATTTGGGATTAGACTTTCTTGAAGTATTGCAGTGGGTAATAATTTTTGGCATTGGACTACTAATTTTGGTTGGATTTGGAATCGGTTGGATAAAGGAATTATTTGAAGAAGAATCTTCCAATACGCATACACCTCAAACAAACCCCAAAGAGATTGTATCGCATGGAAAGTTTTATAATAGGGGGACTCAATTTAATACTCATTCTAATATAGATGTAAATGGCAATATATTAAAGAGTGCTACCCCTAATAATGTACACCATAATGGGACAAAATATTTTAAGGGATGTATAATTAATTATATAGTTTATTCAGATGAAGTGGGAACACTTACATTTACCAATCCTATTAGAGGATATATAACAACCGAGAATGGTATTATAGAAAGTCAGGAAGAAATTGGCACGATATCTATCCCATTGAATAATATTGCTAATTTATTTGAAGAAGATGATGATTTGGCCTGGTTAAAAAATACTATACTTTTTTACCCATTTATATTAAAACGAGTGCTTAAAGGTGCTCGTATTGATATACTGCAACAATATATCCCAAAAGGAGAAGAATATCATAGCCATCTAAACAAAGATGACATACCTCAAATTTTCGACCAAGATGTTGTTATTAATAATGGTATTAAGATAAAGCTTACAAAGGAGGGGAAAGAGGTTGCAGATGAAGTTGCAGAGTTAATGCTCGGATTTCCGATAGAAAATGTTGGTTTAATAATGGAGTTTGCAGATGATGCTTATGATAAAAAACAATACAAAGATGCTGTTCGATACTATAAGTTAGCAGGAGAAAAAGGCAACCAGAAAGCCATTGAAGCCCTAAAACAATTAAATTTGAAATAAACACAAAAATAATTTGCGCACAAATAAAAAATCACTATAATTGCAGTGTCGACTTACTGATAAAAACAAAGGGAATGGCGATACTTATAATAATCATGTAACTGCTAATCCATTCCGTTCCTGAGCTCAACTTTGTATACTTCCTAATAATATTAGCAGATTCTTAATTAACAATTAAAACTTGTGATGGCACTGATGCCGTTGCTTAATCTCATCAAAATTATGAAAAGAAATATTTTCATTAAAGTTGTTGATAAGAATCTAGGATTCCAACAACAATGTCTTATTCTCTATAACGGAGATAAGGTTTCATTAGGGATTAAAGGTGGTCGTATTGATTCTAACCTTGATGTTGCTAATGTTTATTTTGACTGGGGTTTTACTCTTAAAACATTAAATGATTGCTTATCGAAAATTTGTACTGTATTAAAAAGCAATTGCCCCAATGTTACTAATACTAAGCCTTATGCTTATAATCTTACCTTTGGTAGTAAGAGTGCTATTATTGAAGCTGATGCTATTATCGAATACGATTTAGTATCTTAAATACTAAGCCCCGTCATTCAAGGCGGGGCTTTTTTCCGTGAGAAATTTTGCTTTTTCTGGATAAAAATCTTTTAACCACTCGATAAACTCGACAATCTTCAAGTAGTCTTCTATAAAAGTTCGATAGTTTGGCACGATGTGGCACATTATTTATAAGGCGAGTAACAACGATGTTGTTATTCGTCTTTTTTTGTGCCTATTGGGCAACTATATTGACATTCCCTCCAACCTCCCTTTGTAAAAGGGAGGCTATAAATTGGTGCAGAGCATATCCTGACTAATAACGCAGATAACTATCTTTTCTTTTTTGCCACCTCTGAGGCAACGAAAATAAAAAATTTTCTTTGAGAGAGCAATAATCCAGAAAAATCAGTAACTTTGTTATGGTTGGAGGCCGTTGCTATTATTTGCAGGGCCATTGCGATGACTGATGACACAAAAATAGTCAGTTTGTTTAACCAGGAATAAGCAAAGAAATCAATAAAGACAGAGATACTATGTTAGTGCAATTAAACGAGTTATTGCAGGATGCTAACGCCAAAGGCTATGCCGTAGGTGCGTTCAACTGCTTGAGTCAGGAGAATATCGAAGGTGCTGTGCGTGCAGCCGAGGAGTTGCGTTCGCCCATCATTTTGCAGGTTGCCGAGGTGCAGTTTCCGTGTGCGCCTATGGAGTTGATGGCCCCGATGTATCTGGAGGCTGCGCGAAGAGCGAGCGTTCCCGTAGCGGTGCACCTGGACCACGGACAGAGTTTCGAGACCTGTGCTGCGGCCATAAAGTTGGGCTTTGGCTCGGTGATGTTCGACGGTGCAAATCTACCCTTCGAGGAGAATGTGGCTGTAACGTCGGCTGTGAGCCGTATGGCCAAGGCGATGGGTGTAGATGTCGAGGCCGAGTTGGGCAAGGTAGGTGATGTGGGCGTTGATGATGACAAGGCCGATGTCTTTACCGATGTAGAAGAGTCTGCCGAGTTTATTGCCCGCACGGGTGTCGACGCTCTGGCTGTGGCGATAGGCAATCAGCACGGACGCTATGTCGCTACGCCGAAACTCAATATTGCACGCCTCATAGAGTTGCACGAGAGGAATAGTATGCCTTTGGTGCTGCACGGCGGTAGTGGTACGAGTGAGGAGGATTTCAAGGCTTGTATTCACAACGGCATCTGCAAGATTAACGTCGCTACGGCTATTCAGGTCGCCATTGCCGAGGATGTAAAACGCTATGTGGAGAGTGTCGAGCGAACAGATTACATCACGATGAAAGGCATTATGGTCGAGGCCTCACAGCGTGTTGTGGCCGAGCATATCAGATTGTTTGAGAGCAATAATAGAGTATAAGGAGTATGAGAAGAGGAATTGTAAGTGCTGGTAATTGGCTCGTTGATACCATAAAATTTATTAAGACCTATCCGACGGCGGGCAATTTGGTGACAATCGAGAAGGTAGAGTCGGGTTTTGGCGGTTGCGCGCATAATGTGCTGGCCGATTTGGCTCATCTCGAAAGCGGCATTCCACTGTATGCTGGAGGATGCGTAGGTCGTGATGCGTGGGGTGACGAGATTATGACGACCATAGAGCGTATGGGAATTGATGCAGAAGGTATGTGCAGAGTCGATGCCGCTACGTCGTACACCGATGTTATGGCCGATATGACTTCGGGTAGTCGTACGTTCTTCCATCATCACGGTGCAAATGCTGAGTTTGGCGAGGAACACGTCGAAAAGATTAAAGCCGAAGCGAAGATTTTCCATCTCGGTTATCTGTTGTTGCTCAAGCGTATGGATGCCGCCGACGAGCAGTATGGCATCGTTGCAGCAAGGGTGCTGGAGAAGTTACAGCAGCGCGGATATAAGACTTCGGTAGATGTCGTATCGGAGGAGGGCAACCGTTTCCGTGAGGTTATTCTGCCCTGCCTGAAATATATGAACTACTTTATCGTAAATGAGATAGAGGCAGGTGCCTGCTTTGGTCGTTCGTTGCGTGATGCGCAGGGAGAGATACTTTTGGATGAGGTGGAGGCTGCCGCTCGTTTCCTGTTGGCTGAGGGTGTTAACGATGCTGTTGTGATTCACTTCCCAGAGGGTGGATTCGGCATGCTGGCAAGTGGCGAGATGTGCTACGAGCCGTCGTTCCGAGTACCAGCCTCGGAGATTGTATCATCTGTAGGTGCTGGTGATGCTTTCTGTGCGGCTATGCTTTACGCTCTGCACGAGGAGTTGCCACTCGCGCGTGCCTTGCAGACTGCAAACGCTGCTGCGTGGTTTAATCTGCATAGTGCAACGGCTACGGATGGAGCACCGACACTCAAACAAATTGAGGAGTTTTTGAAAGATAGAGGATTATAAAAATAACTTAACCGATAAACTACTATGAAACGAAGTGAGATTAATCGTTATATTGACGAGGCTCGTGCCTTCTTTGCCGAGCATTCATTCTATTTGCCCGTGTGGGTTGATTGGACTCCCGAAGAGTGGGCCACAAAGGGCGAAGAGTGCGAGGAGATACGTCGCAACCAATTGGGTTGGGATGTAACAGACTTTGCCAAAGGCGACTTTATGAAGGAGGGACTTACGCTGGTTACCATCCGCAATGGAAACGTAAAGTACGACAAGAAGAGTTACTGCGAGAAGATTATGTTTGTACGTGAAAATCAGATTACACCGACGCACTTCCACTGGAAGAAGATGGAGGATATAATCAATCGTGGCGGAGGTACATTGTGCATCAAGTTGTGGAAGGCCGATGCCGAAGAGCGTCCTACGGATGAACCCTGCACGGTGCAGATTGACGGAGTAACGACAGTCGTGCCTGCTGGCGAGGTGTTGCGCATCGAAAAGGGACAGAGCATCTGCTTTGAGCCTTATATGTATCACCAGTTCTGGTCGGAGGGCGGCCATAGTATGATTGGCGAGGTATCAACCGTGAACGATGATGAGAACGACAACCGTTTCCTCGAGCCATTGGGCCGCTATCCCCATATCGACGAGGATGTTGCGCCGACACACTTGATGTGTAATGAGTATGCCAAATAGTGTATAAGATACGAAAAGATATATTATGAAAAGACTTTTTGCTGTCCTGACATCGTTGTTACTCTTGTCGGCAATCGCAATAATGCCCGCTTCGGCTAAGAGCAAAAGATTCAAGGCATTGATTGTATCGGGCCAAAATAACCATAATTGGCCCGTAAGCCATAAGGCTCTGAAACTTATTCTGGATAATTCGGGTATGTTCGAGTCGGATATAGTGCTGACGGCTGCTGCGGGTGGCGATATGAGTAAGTTTACGCCCGACTTTGAGAAGTACGATGTCGTAGTGCTCGATTACAACGGTGACCGTTGGCCAGCCGAGACTGATGCCGCTTTTTTGCGTTATGTTCAGAATGGCGGAGGTGTAGTGGTATATCACGCAGCCGATAACGCCTTCGCTGGTTGGGAGGAGTTTAATAAGATTATCGCCCTCGGTGGTTGGGAAGGTCGCACAGAGAAGTCGGGCCCATACTACTACTTGAAGGATAGCAAGCCCGTTTTGGATAACAGTCCTGGCCCTGGTGGCTCACACGGTAGACAGCGCGAATATCCTATGCACTGCCGTTCGGCCAAACACCCCATAACCAAGGGTTTGCCCGATAATTGGATTCACGCTCAGGACGAGATGTATGACCGTATGCGAGGCCCCGCCAACATCAAGGATTTGCTCTACTCGGGATTTGCCGACAAGGCTACAGGTGGCTCTGGCCGCGAGGAGCCGTTGGTATTTACGGTAGATTATGGCAAGGCTCGCGTGTTCCACATTATGCTCGGCCACGCTGGCGCTACATTGGAGAATAACCCCGCTATGCAGTGTGCAGGATTTCAAACCCTGGTGTTGCGTGGTGCAGAGTGGGCTGCAACGGGCAAAGTGAAGCAACCTCTGCCCGCCGATTTCCCCACTGACAAGAAGCCCTCGTTCAGATTAGATTATAAGCAGCCTAAAAAGTAGGCACACAACCTAATTATCCCTTTCATCATTTGATGGAGTGCTCACGGCATCCTTGAATTCACGGATGCCGCGACCCGCTCCGCGCATCAGTTCGGGAAGTTTCTTACCGCCAAACAACAATAATAAAGCAAGTACGATTAACAACATCTCGCTTGTGCCGATTCCGCCAACGAATAATAGTTTCATAACTCTCTGTATTTTATTGATTTTCAGGTTTCGGTATCAAATTTACAAAATTGTTGGACACTAAGGTTTACTGTTTGTACATAGTGGCCATTCTGCGTCTGCAAGAGTAGATAAGATGGTTCTTTTGTTACACTATATTGCACAAAATGACCAATGGTGTTGAGCGACGATGCCCGATTTGCAATATCGGATATTATTATCTAAATTTGTCAAAGTAAATATTTTGTGACGGATATGTTTCGACTTACTCGAGTAATGGGCGTTGTGCTGATAGTGTTGGCTGCGTTGTTTGCTTCGTCTTGTATAAAGGATGAGCGTAACGATGCCAATACGACCACGCTTGTGAGTGTCGGGCAAAAGGCCCCCGACTTTACGGTCGAGATGCTCGATGGCGAGCGGATTACGCTGTCCGATTTGCGAGGCGATGTCGTGTTGCTCACGTTTTGGGACCCCGAATGCCCTACCTGTCAGCAGTTGATGGATGTTAGCGAGGAGCGCATAGTGAAACGCCTGGAGGGTAAGGGTGTGCATTTCCTACCTATCTCTCGCGGTTATACGAGGGAGTACATCTACGATTACTGTTCGTCAAGGGGCTATGATTTTCCGATAGGATTGGACCCGCAGAAGCGGATTTATGGATTATATGCCACGATGTATGTGCCCCGCAGTTTTATAATTGACGGACAGGGCGTTATTCGTCATATATATGTTGAGTACGAACTCGACACTCTTAATGCCATCCTCTCCGCCGCCGAACAACTCGCTAAATAGAGTATAGTCTTCTATTGGGAAGGGGTAGATATAAGGAGCCCAACGGGCACAAAAAAAGAGAGGATTCTTACCAACGTTATTAGTTAGGAAATATTATGCAACAATTTATAGCCTCCCTTTGATAAAGGGAGGTTGGAGGGAATGTCAATATAGTTGCCCTATGGGCACAAAAAAAAAGAGAAGTCCATTAAACTTCTCTTTTTTTTGTGCCCAGGACAAGACTCGAACTTGCACGAGCTAATGCTCACTACCCCCTCAAAGTAGCGTGTCTACCAATTTCACCACCTGGGCCTCTTCACTCGTGGCGGAGCGCTTAACAACACTATTCCGCCGAAAAGGTGTGCAAATATAGCGACTATTTTATAAACTACAAAATTTTTAACCCAAAATCCGCACTTTCTGCTTCATCCGGCTGATTTTCCTGCTCTCAACGCCTTACATAAACACCATAAGTACCATCTGCGCCAGCAGCACTCTGACAAACATCGACAACGGATAGACCGTAGCGTAAGCAACCGAGGCGTGGTCGCCATCGACATTCTCGTTGGCGTAGTTCAGTGCCATAGGGTTAGCCATTGCGCCACACAACATACCGCATACCGAACTGAAATCGACCTTCCACCATCGCATAGCCAAGACACCCATCACTACAACGGGCAACAACGTCACCAAGAATCCCAATCCAACCCACATAGCGCCCGTAGCACTTACGGCTGTCGAGAAGAATCCCTGTCCTGCGCTCAAGCCCAAACAAGCCAGATAGAGCGACAGGCCAAAACCACGCAACATTAGATTTGCACTACGTGTAGCATAGGTGATAAGACGCAGGCGCGGACCATAACAACCTATCAATATTCCGACAATCACAGGACCTCCCGCCAAGCCCAACTTCACGGGCAGAGCCGCACCAGGTAATGACAGGGGCAACGCACCGAGAATCAATCCCAAGACTATACCTATATATATTGATGTCAAGTTAGGCTCATTCAACTCCTTCTCGGCATTACCCAACACCTTTTCGACCTTCATTACAGCACGCTCATCGCCTACCACAACCACGCGGTCACCCATCTGCAATCTCAAATCGGGCGTAGCCAACAACACCACACCACTACGATATATACGGCTGATGTTGATACCGTAACTGTTACGCAGGCGCAAGGCACCCAAGCGCTTGCCATTGATTTCGGGACGAGTGATTATAATCTGACGCGAAGTAAGTTTTCTATCAAGATGACTCCAATCGATATTGTCGCTGTTCCAATCGATATCCTCACGGCTACCAATCATCACCTCCATAATATCCATATCCTTGCGTGACGATACGACCAACACTCTATCGCCCTCTTGCAGAACAGTATCATTCGATGGCAGAATCACCTCGCCGTCACGCCACAATCGCGATATAACAAAAGGTACTTTGGCAAACTCCGCAACACTGTGCATATCCTTGCCGAAGACTCCCGGATTCTGCACTCGCAGAGTTGCGATAAACGTATTATTGACGTGCTCCTCGTGCGGGGCAGCCATATCGCAAGGTCTAACCCACAATTTGCGCATCAGCATAATGGCGATAATCACACCCACAACTCCCAACGGATAGGTTACCGCGCAACTCATCGCTGGCGCAGCCGTAGGTTCTCCCATCTGGGCCAGAGTCTGTTGTGTCGCACCCAGCGCAGGGGTATTAGTCGTAGCGCCACACAATACTCCCATCATATCGGGCAACGGCAAGCCAAAGCATTTGCTCATAGCAACTACCATAGCCGTACCGAGCAATATCACGCCCAAGCCTATGGCATTGAGTTTCACACCACCCTCGCGGAATGAACTCATAAAACCAGGGCCGACCTGCACACCCAACGAATAGACGAAGAGCACCAAGCCGAAACTCTCGGCAAAAAGCAGCATCTTCTCATCGATACTCACACCAAAGTGTCCCGCTACGATGCCCACGAAGAAGACAAACGTAACACCTAACGACACTCCACTCACCCTCACCTTGCCAAAGATAAGACCTAAGGCACATATGAGCGATATGATGATGACGGCTTGCAGAGCCGAATGTGAGAGAAACAACGATTCAATCATCGTACCTTAGGATTATTTCAGATTCATCTCCTCCAACAGGTAGCCAGCCCCACCTATTCTGTCAATCACGAACAACACATAACGGATATCAACCGATATGTTACGACAAATCGAGGGGTCAAACTCTATGTCGCTCATCGTAGAGCGCCAAGTACGGTCGAAGTTGATACCGACCAACTCACCACGACCATTGATAATAGGCGAGCCTGAATTTCCGCCCGACGTATGGTTTGTCGCAAGGAAACATACAGGCACACTTTGTCGGCCATATATCACCTCACCCCAACGGCCATAATCCTTTGCAGCGTAGATGTCACGCAACTGCTGTGGAATGTTATAGTCGTAGATATTGGGGTCATCTTTGGCTATGATACCGTCGATAGTCGATACAGGGTGATGATACTCGGCATCGGCATACTCATAACCTGCCACCTTACCGTAAGCCACACGCAACGTGAGGTTAGCATCGGGATAGAACGCACGCTTCTTATCCCACTCTCGCAGGGCCTGCATATAGGGGCGATACCACTTCTCGATGGCAGGCACATTGCTCAGGTTACGATAAGCATACTTTCTGTTATTCTCAATTATAGGCTCAAACTGCTTGGCAAAGGCAACCATCACATCACCCTTAACCTGCTCTGCAGAGGGGGCCTTATCGCCCAACAACGATGTCTCGTTAAACAACCACTCGACATATTGCTTTGCGCCGCCCTTTGCCTCAACGGCATCCTTCAAGCCTTCGGGCAGACGATTGGCAGGCATACGCTGCAAGAACTCGCCGAGCATCTCTACGGCAATCTGCTCATCTATCGTGCGGTTATAACCCTTATTGAACGAAGCGAACTGCGCTGCCACCTTCTCGTTATCACCACTCTCGGCACTGCGGCCCATAGTGCGTGCATAGTTGAAAGCATTTACCGTACCGACCGACTCGGTATAGAGTTCGCGGATATAATACTCGGTCTCAACCTGCTTATATGCTGTGTGCATCGAATCGAGCAACGAAGCGTACTCGGGCTTCGACTTGGCCCACGCTGCAAACTCACGCTCATAGGCCTGCTTCTTGGCTACAGTACCCAAGCGGCGCAAACCCATAACCTCACCCTGCCACTTCTTCCACGCATTGGCTATCGAAGCGTGAACAGCAGCAAAGGCGATACGCACCTCGGCACTCTTGGCCTGCTCGGCTGAGATTATATCCAGACGCTTGGTGCGCAGAGCAATCTTCATAGGGTCCGACACCTCGGCCACATACTTCACCGCATCCGAGATAACATACTCCTGCGTGTTGCCAGGGAAACCGTAAATCATAGTGAAGTCACCCTCATCTACGCCCTTTGTAGAAATCTCAAAGTGACGTGCAGGACGATAGGGCTTATTGTTTTTAGAATACTCCGCAGGGCGGTTATTCTCGTCTGCATAGACGCGGAAAATCGAAAAATCTCCCGTATGGCGAGGCCAAATCCAGTTGTCGGTGTCGCCACCAAACTTACCTATTGATGAAGGGGGTGCTCCCACCAAACGTACGTCGCGGAAAATCTCATATACGAACAAAAACTGCTGATTGCCGTAATACATCTGCTGCACATCAGCCGCATAACCCTCCTTACGAGCCTCGGCAACGATATCTTGCGCCTTCTCGCCAGCCGCGATACGCTCCGTCACATCCTCCATACGCACCAATCGACGTACAGTCAAGCCTGGCACGGGCAACTCCTCGGCCTGAGACTTGGCCCAGAACCCGTTCGTAAGGTAGTCGTGCTCTACGGATGAGAGTTGCTGTATAGAGCCGTAACCACAGTGGTGATTAGTAAGCAACAAACCCTGCTCCGATACATATTCGCCCGTACATCCACCGCCAAACAATACTACGGCATCCTTCAACGACGCCTTATTGATTGAATAGATATCCTCTGCCGTAAGGCGGAAACCCTTCTTGCGCATATCCTTGATGCGTGAGCCTATAAGGCTCGGCAACCACATACCCTCATCGGCACAAACACTCGTCAGAGTCATACACAACACCAACGAAAGGAACAATTTTCTTATCATAATACGTTTTCTTTTAGTTTTCTTCACTTAATAGTTCTCAATGCATCCCTTCCCTTACACCAGCAAGAACGCGAAGTAACAACCTATGGCCGCCAAAGCCATTACCACCTTCACCCAAATCTTACGGCTACACAGCAAAACAAACATCACTGCCGATGCCACCAAGCCGAACAACGTCAGATTTATAACTTTGCTATCCTCGAAGAAATATACCGTACCGCGAACGTACAACAAATCGGCTATCGCCAGCACAAAGTAGTTGAATACGTTGCTACCAGCAATATTACAAAATGCTATGTCAAAATTACGCATACGGAACAACGAGATTGTCGATGTCACTTCGGGCAATGACGTCGCCACACCCAAGAATATAGCACCCGCCAATCCAGAGCCCAAATTCAGTCGCTCGGCAATGTCATCTGTAATATATGTCAAAATAATACTCGCCACGATAATACCCACGCTGGCCGCTACGAATCGCACTACGATGCTTTTGAGCGAGAGTGTCACCTCCTCGCCCGCAGGCTCCTCCTCGGCTGAAGCCGCACCATTGTCGCCCGCCAGATAACGTACTGAAAGGATGTATAACACCGCAATTATGAGCGAAGTGATGCCCATATAGAACCAGGGCGATGCACCACCCAACACGATTTCCACGTCTACGACCTGCTGCCAATTCAACCACACGGCAACATACATCAATATGAGCAACAACATCACCATACGATGACTACGCGAGAGGTTTGCCGCCGAGAATCCTTTTATAAAGAAGAGTATCACAACGGCCAGCATCGCAAAATTAAACAGATTGCTGCCCAGGATATTTCCTATGCAAAGGCTTGCATCGTCTATGAGCGTCGTAGCCGAGATGCTGGTAAACAACTCCGGCAAAGATGTTATGGCAGACAACAAAACTCCTCCCAAAAATGCTCCCGACAACTTTGTCGAGCGGTCAATCATATCGATGTAGCGCGAAGCCAAAATCGAAAACCACACAACGGCCGATACCGTCAATAAATACAAAACGTAAATCATATCTTCTTCATTTATTTTCTCTAACCTATCTTTCGCTCCTCTATCTCACTGCCGACATCAAGCCCTTGCGAGGTGAGGCATCCAATCTGATGGCGACAAACACCAATATCGTAAAGGCCACAAGCGACGAGCCTCCGTAACTCAGGAACGGCAACGGAATACCCATCACAGGCATCAATCCTACGGTCATACCCACATTTACCAGAACGTGGAACAACAATATGGCCGCCACACAGTAACTATATATTCTACTGAAAGGCTCCTCCTGTCTCTCGCCCATCTTCATCAGGCGCAATATCAACGCACACAGCAAGCCCAAAACAATCATAGAGCCTATAAAGCCCCACTCCTCGCCCACCGTGCAGAAGATAAAGTCGGTATGTTTCTCTGGCACGAAATTGTACTTAATCTGCGTACCCTCCATAAATCCCTTACCGAACAGGCCGCCCGAGCCAATAGCAATTTTCGACTGGTTGACATTATAATCCGCACCACTCGGGTCGCTCATAATACCCAGGAACGACAAGATTCTCACCTTCTGGTGCTCCTTCAGCACCGACTCGAAGATGGTATCTGCCGTAGGCACAAAGGCCACCGAAATGATAAAGATACCCAACGTCAGGAACATCGCCGCAATATTCTTTCTAAAGGCATAAATTGCGGCCACGACAACACCCACAATCGTCATAATCAGCAGACTCGCATAACCGCTCAACGTACCGCCGAACACGAACATCGAAAGGCCATAGAGCAGCATTGCCGATAGGCATATTGCCGCCAGGAACATTATATGCATACGCCACGAGCCTATCATCATAGCACTCGATGCGGTAAATATAATGAGCAACAACAACAGCAGGAAGAGTGGCGTAAAGAGGAATGAGCAGATAAACAACACTGCCACGATAATCATCGGGATACATATCCACTTATTCAAGCCCTCACGATAGAGCACAAAGATAAACGAACACAACACCACGCCCGAACCCGTATCGTTCTGCAGGATGATAATCGCCAGCGGCAGGAATATAATAAAGGCTACCCGCATCAAATGCCCCAGACGTTTAATCGAGAACGAGTAGTTACTCATCAGTCGGGCCGTAGCCAATGCCGTCGCAATCTTGGCAAACTCTACGGGTTGTATTCTGACCGAGCCAAACTCAAACCACGCCTTGGCTCCATTTACCTCACGACCAAACAGCAATACCGCTATCAATAACAATATACCGCCCGCATAGGCGTAGTAGGCATACATATGGTAGTACCGCGAATCCAGCAACAGGATAATCAGTGCCACGCTAAAAGCAGCACCCATCCAGAAAATCTGCTTTATATAGTTTTGCGCAAACGAAAAGGCTTCTATCTCGTCGTTATACGATGCCGACACGATATTCACAAAGCCTATCAGCACCAGCAGGAAATAGATGATGACCGCCACGCTATCAACACCTTCAAACAACGATATCTGATTTTTCTTTCGGCTATTCAGCATAGTGTCGCGGATTATAAGGGAAATTCTTAATTGTCTCAATCAAATGCGGGCGGGTGATTGTATCTGTCAGGTAATACTCCTCCAACAGACTCGCAATCGGCAACGCTATCGTCGCACCGAAGCCACCAAACTCCACATATACCGATATGGCAATCTTGGGATTATCCTTCGGAGCAAACGAGAGGAATGTCGAGTGGTCCTTACCGTGAGGGTTCTGTGCCGTACCTGTTTTACCACAGATATCCAATCCCGGCACATAAGCACGCCACGACGTACCCGCACCCTGCACATTCACACCACGCCACATACCCTCGGCGATAGGTGTAAAATGCTCGGAGTCCACTTTCGTATATTGTTTCTCGTAGAATCGGCGGTCGATAGAGTCCTGCCCCTCGATAGCCTTCACGATGTGAGGTATATAATAGTATCCTCGGTTGGCAATCGTTGCCGCCAGGTTAGCCATCTGCAACGGTGTACAACCCAACTCTCCCTGACCAATCGACAACGACAACACCGTCAAACTATTCCACGAGCCACGATAACGCTTGTCGTAGAATTCGCGTGTCGGCACCGTACCAGGGCCCTCGCCAATAAAGTCCGAATCGAGTTTGCGGCCATAACCAAAACTCTTCACATAGTCGGTCCACACCTCCAAACCCTTCTTCACGCTACCATATTTACGATTGTCGATTATATCACGGAACACATAGCAGAAATATGCGTTGCACGACTGTGCTACAGCATTTCGCAAATCGAGCGGCGATGCGTGCGGGTGACACTTCTGACTGATTCGGCCAACGTGATAACCCAAATGGCACGGATAGGCCTGTGCAGGTGTAAGCACCCCCTCCTGCAGACCGATAAGACCCTGCACCAACTTGAACGTAGAGCCCGGAGGATACTTCGCCTTAACGGCACGGTTAAACAACGGATTTCGTTTGTTGCGCAACAGACGCATATAGTTGTTGCCTCGCTCTCGGCCAATCAACTCATCGGGGTCAAACGTCGGCGACGACGCCATAACCAGAATCTCGCCCGTCTGCGGCTCGATAGCCACTACGGCACCAACCAAGCCCTCCATCAACTCCTCGGCGAAGGCCTGCAGACGTGCATCAATCGTACAGGTTATTCGCTTACCCGCCACAGGCAGCGTATCGTACATACCATCCATATAGGAGCCTTTGATAGCGCCGTGAGCATCCTTTTCCAGAATCATCACGCCGTCATCACCTCGCAAATACTTCTCATAGGCGGCCTCTACACCTGCTCGGCCTATATAGTCGCCCATCTTATATTCGCCTTCACCCTCCTTTATGTCGTTGCGGTTAACCTCCTCAAGATAGCCCAACAGATTACCTCCGATTTTACGCGGATAGTTACGCATCGTACGATAAACCGAATGGAAACCCGGGAAGTTATACTCATCCAAACGCACCTTCACCTCCGTCGGCACAAATGCCGCCACAAGCGTAGCCTTACGCGGAGCACTGCGAGCATCTCGCAACACTCTGAGCAACTTCTCCTTACTGATACCGACCAATTCGCACAGGCGTACGGTATCAAAGCCCTGCTTGCCGATATCACGGTATGTAACCATCAAGTCATAGCACTCCTTACTCTGCACCAGATACTCGCCATTGCGGTCAATAATCTCACCACGTGGAGCATACAGCACCTCATAACGCAATACATTGCCGTCGGCAAGGCTCTTATATTTCGAGTCGAATAGTTGGATATATCCTACTCGCAGAGCAATGACAGCAAAGATTCCATAGACAATGGCTTGGAGAATCATACGCCTAATATATGTATCGTTCCCGCTCATTGTCCCGATTATTTATTAAGGATTTTTTCGACAAACAATTTTACGATATACCACACAATAACCACACAGACCACATCGCTCACCACTATGCGCAACAGAGTATGGAACATATGTGCCATCGACAATGATTCCATCACAAAGTATATGATGCTGTGCATAAGGACCATCAATATGATATAGGTCAAAAGATTCTTCTGTGGCAGGCGATACAACGCAGGGATGGTATCATCGACACCCGTATTCAGACCACTTGTAAATCCGATGATGGCCATTCGAGCAAAACCTGTAGCCGTGGCGGCTATCACGTTCAATCCGCACATTCCCGTCATCATATCCATCGTAAGGCCAAGCGTTGCCGAGAGCAACACCACCCATACGGGCAGCATATCCAGCGGCAGCAATATGATAAAAGCCACATAGATTAACGGGTGGAAATATATACCCAACGAGATGTTGTCAATCAAAAAAATCTGCAACAACACCACGCCGATAAACATTCCGATGTATGATAAATATCTCTGCATAAAACTATTTACTCCTCCTTAAAGCAACCCTCCGCGGCCGCTCACTACCCCTCGCTTAATAGGGTGTAACGGCTCCGCCTGTCGAGTAGGTGCCATTCTGCACGGCATTCTCCAACTCGGTCACTTCGTTATAATCGTAGTTTTCAATCAAAATCACGTTGCTCACCTTCGCCAAATCGGTAGCCAAACGTATCACCACATCGTTAGCCGTCTGGCTGTCGTTGCGCTGATAACTCTCGACATATCCGATACGCACCTTCATATCAGGCGGGAAGTATTGCGACACACCCGAACTGATAACCTCGTCACCCACCTCAATCTCGGCATAGATTGAAAGGTTGTTCATCTCTACACGGTAGGGACTCTTTCCGCTCCACGATATCGAGCCGATACGGTCATCGCCCACAATCTTACCACTCGAACGGAAATCGGTATTAAGTATCGACTTCACCACCGAGTAACGATTCGAGCAGGCTGCTACGAAGCCCACCATCACACCATCGGGCGTGATGACACCCATATTGGGAATCACGCCGTGCATCGTACCCTTGTTCAGCGTGATGAAGTTACGCTCACGATTTGTCGTGTTAGATATGATGCGAGCAGCCATATGGCGATACTGCACCAAGCCCTGCGCCGTCAGCGAGTCCATCTGCTCGTAAGCCAACGAGTCGGCCGATGTAGCCTGCTGTTCGCGCATAAACTCCACCTGCGTCTCCAACTCGGCCACACGCTGCGCCAGCAACTCATTCTCGCTACGCAACGTAAAATAGTGCTTAACGCCAAATATCGAGTTCTGCAAACCGCCTATGACGCTATTCGTATGAGCAAGGATTTTAGCCTGCGTATAGTATGTCGAGTGCGCATAAGCATACAGCGCCACGCCCTCTATCAAGAGGAACAACAGCACCACATAGATTCTGCGTATGAACTCAATTAACTTATACATAAACCCTTTCCTCGACTCCCACCCCGAGAGCGGTCGTCACATCTATTATAATTAGCGACAGGCGGAGGAATCTTGCTCCTTTCCGCCTGCCGTAAAACGTATTCTTTTATTACGAAATTATCTGCTCGTACAACTAAATTGCTGAGCGGCGACTATTTCATCAAGAACGAGAACTTGTCGATATTCTTCATTGCGATACCTGTACCGCGAGCGATAGCACGCAACGGATCCTCAGCAATGTGGAACGGCAAACCGCACTTGTTCGAGAGTCGCTTATCCAAGCCCTTAATCAAGGCACCACCACCTGCCAGGTAGATACCGTTCTTCACGATATCAGAGTACAACTCAGGCGGCATAGTCTCCAACACCTTCATCAACGCTGCATCCAACTTCACGAGTGACTTCTCCAAAGCGTATGCAATCTCGTTGTATGACAATGTCACTGTCTGAGGCAACGAAGTCAAGAGGTTGGGACCTGTCAACAAGAAGTCTTCGGGCTCCTCCTCCAACTCGGGGATAGCGGCACCGATAGCCAACTTAATCTCCTCGGCAGTACGCTCACCGATACGGATGTTGTGCTGCTGACGAACGTAGTTCTTGATATCCTCTGTAAAGACGTCACCCGCTACGTTGATAGACTCCGAGCAAACGATACCACCCAACGAGATACAAGCAATCTCCGATGTACCACCACCGATGTCGATAATCATATTACCCTCTGGAGCCTCAACATCCAAGCCTGCACCCAAAGCAGCTGCCATAGGCTCGAAAATCATATATACGTCACGTGCTCCAGCGTGCTCGGCTGAGTCACGTACGGCACGAATCTCGACATTTGTAGAGCCCGAGGGGATACAGATTACCATACGCAACGAGGGAGCAAACATACTGTTCGATGTACGCACCTTCTTAATCAAGCCGCGCAACATCAACTCCGTAGCGTTAAAGTCGGCAATCACACCCTCCTTCAACGGACGTATGGTCTTGATGTTGGGGTTAGTCTTTTCGTGCATCTGGCGAGCCTGCTGGCCGATGGCCATCACCTTACCCGTATGAACATCCAAAGCCACGATTGACGGTTCGTCAACCACAACTTTGCCGTTGTAAATAATAAGCGTGTTGGCTGTACCGAGGTCGATAGCCAACTCCTGTGTTAATGAAAAAAATCCCATATCTATATTTTGTATTACTAATCAAACAGTTACGTGTCAACTCCACCTCTCTGCGCCGCCTTTTGTCGAGCAGAAAAAATGCAGAATCGACTTGACAGTACAAAGGTAGTGAAAAGATGAATAACTTTTCCAACTTTTTTGTGGAAATTTTTGTTAATTTTGCAACGTCAAATTTTCTAAAGGTCCAATGACACAATATTTGACGCCTATTGCATTGATTAGAGAATCGATATTAAATTAATTAAAACATAAAAAACTAAAGAAAAATGAGTTTGATGAAATTAGAGACCGCCAAGAGTGGCGTAGTCATCACCGAAGAGATGAAGGCGCAGGCTGCTGCTGCCAACGAGTTGTTGCACACAGGCAAGGGTGCCGGTAACGATTTCTTGGGTTGGGTAAACCTCCCCTCGTCAATCGACGCTACACAGATTGAGGCTATCGAGTCACAGGCTGCCAAGTTGCGTGCAAAGGCTGACGTTGTTATCTGCATCGGTATCGGAGGTTCTTACCTCGGCGCGAAAGCTGTTATCGAGGCTATGAGCAACTCTTTCGAGTTCCTCAAGAAGCAGCACGACAACCCCACAGTAGTATTCGCTGGCCAGAACATCTCAGAGGATTACACTCACGAGTTGTTGGATGCCGTTAAGGATTACTCTGTTGCGGCTATCGTTATTTCAAAGTCTGGCACTACTACCGAGCCCGCTATTGCCTTCCGCCTTATCAAGGCTTACCTCGAGGAGCGTTACGGCAAGGAGGAGGCTGCCGAGCGTATCGTAGCCATCACCGACGCTGCTCGTGGTGCACTCAAGACATTGGCTACCAACGAGGGTTACCCCACATTCGTTATTCCTGACAACGTAGGTGGTCGTTTCTCAGTTCTCACTCCCGTAGGTTTGTTGCCTTTGGCTGTTGCAGGTATCGACATCAAGGCTTTGGTTGCAGGTGCACAGGCTATGGAGGCTGCTACAGGTACAGAGGTTGCTATCGAGGATAACCTCGCAGCACAGTACGCTATCGTTCGTAACGAGCTCTACAAGGCAGGCAAGAAGGTTGAGATTTTGGGTTCTTACGAGCCTAAATTGCTCTACGTTGCCGAGTGGTGGAAGCAGCTCTACGGCGAGTCAGAGGGTAAGGACGGTTTGGGTATCTTCCCCGCAAGCGTAACACTTACTGCCGACCTTCACTCTATGGGCCAGTACATCCAGGAGGGTGAGCGCACTCTGTTCGAGACTATCATCTCTGTTGCCGAGTCAAAGTACGAGGTTAAGGTTGAGGCCGAGGAGGCTAACCTCGACGGCTTAAACTTCCTCGAGGGCAAGCGTTTGTCACAAATCAACAAGATGGCCGAGTTGGGTGTTCAGTTGGCTCACATCGACGGTGGCGTTCCCCAACTCCGCATCGAGATTCCCGCCATCAACGAGACATCAATCGGTGCGCTTATCTACTTCTTCGAGAAGGCTTGCGGTATCAGCGGTTACATCTTGGGCGTGAATCCTTTCAACCAGCCTGGTGTAGAGGCTTACAAGAAGAATATGTTTGCCTTGTTGGACAAGCCCGGTTACGAGGAGGAGTCAAAGGCTATCAAGGCTCGCTTGTAATATCGTAATCAACATATAAGCAAAGGGTTGCCCCAAACAGGAGCAACCCTTTTATTTATCACTGCTTGATTCTACTCAACCAACCCCACAAACTCCTTTAGTTCGCAATAGACTCGCTGCACGGGCAGGCCCATCACATTATAGAACGAGCCCTCGATGCCCTCGATGCCGACATAACCTATCCACTCCTGGATACCATACGAGCCAGCCTTGTCAAACGGTCGGTAGTTATCAACGTAATACTCTATCTCTTCGATAGTTAGCACACGAAATTTTACACTCGACAACACCGAAAACGAGCGACGACCTAAAGCGTTGCTTAAACTAACGCCCGTAACCACCTGATGCTCACGGCCCGACAACTGCTCCAACATCGCCACAGCCTCGGCTCTATCCTTGGGCTTACCCAGCACCTTACCGTCGGCAATCACCACAGTATCAGCGGTTAACAAGATATCACGCTCACCCAACTGCTCGGGGTAGGCATCTGCCTTGAGGCAAGAGAGATACTCGGCAACCTGCTCGGCAGGCAATGTCGCGGGGAAACTCTCGTCGCACTCAAATCGCGGTGCGAGGACAAACTCTATACCCGCATCGGCGAGCAACTGACGACGACGAGGCGACTGCGACGCCAATATGAGACGGTACTCCTTTAGTTTATCGTGCAATAGCATATAATCAAGGAAATTTTGAATTTTGAATTTTGAATTACAAAAAACTACATTACATCAAAGTCGAGCAACGTGTGGCCACCAATGCGAGCCTTGATGTTGTCACCTGCCTTGACTGCGCCCACGCCCACGGGTGTACCTGTATATATAAGGTCTCCGATACGCAGAGTCATATAGCGCGAAATGTGGCTGATAATCTCATCTACGGCAAAGAGCATATCCTTTGTAAAACCACGCTGACGCACCTCGCCGTTGAGTTCCATCTCGAACTCCAGATTCTGCACATCACCGCCCAACTCCGCCAACGGCACAAACTGATTCGACAGGGCTGCCGAGTGGTCAAAACCCTTGCACAACTCCCACGGCAAGCCCTTTGCTATAGCCTCACGCTGAAGGTCGCGAGCCGTAAAGTCGATGCCGAGGCCCACCTCCTCGTAGCAACGTGAGGCGAACTTGCGGTCGATGCACTTGGCAAGGCGAGTGATACGCACCACCAACTCACACTCGTAATGCACCTCATTGGAGAATGCGGGGATGTAGAAGGGGTCGTTATTGCGCAACAGAGCAGTGTCGGGCTTCAAAAAGAAGAGAGGCTCCTTGGGCAATTCGGCTCCGTCGTTAAGTTCTTTAGCGTGGTCGGCATAGTTGCGACCGATACAGATTATCTTCATCTATTTTGCAAATTTATCTTTTCTTACATTTACATATATACCCGCCACCACCACTATTCCGCAAGGAATCCAGCACAACATTAGCGAGTAGAGCCCCTCGCTCGGCATAAGTGGCGAGAGCAACACCGATGGCACGCCCGCAAACATTGAGTTCGACACAAAGCGGCCAAGTTTTTGGATATCAATATTCTCGCGCTTCGCTTTGGGCATAGTATTATATCCCGCCATCGTCTCGGGATAGTGGCGCAAAAACAGGGCTATCAAGCACCAAACTGCAACAAATATCAACGCTCCAAGAAACATCTATTTTGAATTTATATTTACTACCGTCTATCACAAAAGTCGTATAACAATAACTATTTTGAGGATTGCCGAAGTCTGAAGAGCCGCAGCATACTTAAGCGTATGTGAGGACTCTGAAGACGAGCAAGACGCCAAAAGAGACTTGTTAGACGGCTTTTCCTTTTATTGTCTTGACAATATCCTCCGCAAACCTGTCGCTCGCACCTGCGCCACCAATGATTGTGCGCAACTCGTCAAAGTCGGCCAGCATCTTCTCTCGCTTCGCTCCACCCTTCAATATAGAGCGCAACTCCTGCTCGGCCTCATCAACCGAGGGGTGGTAAACCACCATCTCGCGTACCGCCTCGCGTTGCAAATTCAGGTTCACAAGCGAGACATAGGGTATCTTGAGCAGATAGGGCTTGCACTTCTCATACAACCACGGAATACCATACACAACCAACTCTGGAATGCCTATCAATGCCGTCTCGAGCGTTGCTGTACCCGACGTCACCACCGCAGCCTCTGATATTTGCAGCAACTCGTAGGTCTTGTCACAAACGAACTTTACGGGCATATCCTTCGTGAAGACCTCATACTGCTCTTTAGCAATCCACCCCACGCCCGCAACTACAAACTGTCGTTCGGGCAGACGGCGTGCCAACTCGGCCATAAATCGCAGGTTGGCCTTAATCTCGCTCACGCGACTACCCGCCAACAACGCCACAATAGGCCTTTCATCCAAACCGTTTTCCTTTCGGAACAGGCTCTCCTCGGGGGCGGCGGCGCAACGCTGGGCTATGGCATCCATCAAAGGGTTACCCTCGAAGTGCGGCTCGATGCCCTTCGCACGGAAATACTCCTTCTCGAAGGGGAAGATGATATAGAGTTTATCGACAAACTTTTTGAGGGCCTTCACACGATGTTCCTTCCAGGCCCACACCTTGGGGGCGATATAATAATGTACGGGGATGCCGTTGTTGTGAGCAAACTCCGCCACCTTGATATTAAAGCCCGGGTAGTCAATCAAAATCACCACATCGGGGGCGTAGGCCTTGATATCACGACAGCAGTCCTTCATCTGCGAAAGGATGGTACGGATATTCATCGCCACCTGCACAAACCCAAAGAAGGACATCTCGCGGTAGTGCTTGACAAGATTCTCCTTGCCACCCACCGAGGCCATCATATCACCGCCCCAGAAGCGGAACTGCGCCTCGGGGTCAGCCTTGACTATGCCTTTCATCAAATTCGAGCCGTGAAGGTCTCCTGATGGTTCTCCTGCAATAATATAATATTTCATATTCTATTATAATTATCTTTCCAAAAGGTCTGGTCGAAGTTGCTTTGTTCGCTCGTAGGACTGCTCCTCCTGCCACTTCTCTATCTCGGCAAAGTTGCCCGACAGAAGCACGTCGGGGACACGCCAGCCACGAAACTCCGCAGGGCGGGTATAGACGGGCGGGGCAAGCAAGTCATCCTGAAAGCAGTCGGTCAGGGCCGAAGCCTCGTCGCCGATAGCACCCGGCAGAAGTCGTACAACCGAGTCGGCAATGATGCAGGCGGCCAACTCGCCACCCGTCAGCACATAGTCGCCAATGGAAATTTCGCGCGTGATGAGGTGCTCGCGGATGCGGTGGTCGATGCCCTTATAATGGCCACAGAGGATAATTATATTCTCGCACATCGACAAGCGGTTGGCCTCGTGCTGATTGTAGGTGATGCCATCGGGCGAGGTGTAGATAATCTCGTCGTAGGTGCGCTCCGACTGCAACTTCTCGATGAGTTCGAACACAGGCTCGCACTTCATAACCATACCAGCCTCGCCACCAAAGGGATAGTCGTCGGTGGTCTTACGCTTGTCGTGAGCGTAGTCGTGGAGATTATGCACCACAATCTCGGCGATACCCTTCTCCTGCGCACGCTTGAGAATCGACTCGCTCAAAGGCGAGGCTACCAACTCGGGAACAACGGTAATAATATCTATTCGCATAATACCTTAACAGTTATATTTTTCTAATCTATTTTGTTGGGTAATTTCTAACTATCAGTTCTCATTAGGCCCGATTTCGTCTATTCAAACCTGAAAATTATATCTTTATCACTCTCCACCTCAAGTGGCACTTCAACGCCATCCTTTAGCATATAGGCCTGATAACCCAAGCCCTCCATCAACGACACAATATCACGGCGTGTATCACCGTCGGTTTCAATCAGTAGCGTAGGATGATGACGCTCCAAAATGGGCTTCAGTTCGGGGATGACAACTCGCTCATAGCCCTCGATGTCGCATTTAATAAAATCTATACGCTTGAGGTCAGCAAATAGTTGGCTACCCTGCTTCATCTGCGCTGTAAAACGCACCGCATCCTTCGACAGTTCGCCCTCGCTCACGAAATTTCGGCCCGTACCGAAGTAACCAGCCGCCGCAACTGAATCGTTGGCCATCTCTATCTGACGCTCCTCCTCGCCCAAAGCATAATTGAGCAGGGTGGCGTTGTCGCAGCCACGCATATTACGTTGCAAAACACTAAAGATTACAGGCACAGGCTCTACGGCATAGAGATGCCCCTCGTGGCCAATGATGTCGGCTATCGGGCGGGCATAATATCCCAAGTTGGCACCGATGTCGATGGCCGTATCGCCCTTTGCGACTAACTGCGGCAGATGATATACATACTCCAGCGCACGCCCCTTGCGGCCAAGCCCCAATGCACGATAGAGGAAAAACATACTGCTCACCACTCGCAGGTAATTCTCCAGCGAGAGCAGGCGATAGAGTATGCGATGAAAGAATTTTCCCATTTTATTTGTCTTACTTATCTATTCTAAAAAACAATCTTTTCAGGTCAAAGGTCACAACATTGGCAGCATCGAACAAGTCGGTACCTGCCACACCGTCATACGGCTCAATGAAAGGTGTACCATCTTCGTATTGGATTGGTAGAGCCACTGTCACCTTCTTTAGGCACAATGCTTGGCCACCCACCACAAATTCAACTTCGGGCAGAGTGAGAACGTCACTCAACTCCACACCTCCAAAACCTGCACTGCGTGAACGTGTCACCTCGCCGCCATCCTGATTAACTCTGGCCTTGAAACGCTCATAATATTTCGACGAAAGGCGGGTTTTGGTATTGCCCGTATCGAACTGCATTACAATTTTCTCTTCGCCCTCGTTGCACCATATATAATATTGTGATGCAAAAAAGAGGTTTCGCACTTTGGGTGCAACGCTCTCTTGTGCGGGCAAGACAAAACGGCTCGACTCTCGTTCGAAACGGATTTCGCCCATCTTACGAATTATATGCGTTCCCAACGCGGCTTCACACAAGCCCTCAACCTCTACTCCCTCGGGCAATAGTTTGTCCACCACATAAAAAGTCGCATTGCGGATTGTCACATCGCCAATATGCATCTCAGGCAGATAACCCAACTTTGCAACACCCTCGCCAACGCCACTAATAATGATGTCTTCAGCAACGATTTCGACACCCAGACGCTCGGCTGCGGCCGCCGAGATTATATTAGAATTTCCGCAACCTGTATCAAATATAAACTCTTCGGTTTTATCGCCAACCTTTACATCTACGACAAGGTGCTTACCATCGTCTAAATCTCTCACCTCAACGGGTATCGCAACATCCTGTTTTGGTCGTTCAACAACAACGGCCTCTTTCGATGACAGGGCTGTAAGCCAACGCAATGTAGATTCCAACTGACGGCGACTCTCATCGGCAGACTCTCCTTCTGGCAACAGGCTCAGCAACACCTGCACCATCTCTATGCCCGCCTTATAGTTTTCGGATGCGAGATAATTTATGAGCGACAGGTTCTGCATCCCAAGTATCACCTCACCTCCCAATTCGGGAGCATACTCATTGACCATATCAATCGCTTTGTTGCTATCCTCGAATCGGCCCTCGTGATGTGCTACCAACGCATCGGCCAACGCCAAAATCGGCTTTGAAACTTTGGCACGCAATGCTGGCAACTCCTCGCTGAGAGTTATATAATCGGAACTATTGATTAACTCCCCAACGCGAACCGTAGCATCTCCACCCGAGAGTTGCTGCGCGTAGAGTTGGAAAGAGATAGCAAAAGTGAAAAATATGGTCAGCAGATAACGCATCGTATGGTCTGAATTAGTTCTTGTAATTAATCTCGTTGTTAAGCACCTCAACAACAAAGGGGTTATACATCGATTCGTGACCGATATTGCTCTCCTCGCCGTGACCAGGGTAAATCTTCACCTCATCACCGAGCGGCAAAATGTTCTCTATAATCGAACGCATAATCCACGAATAATCACCTCCAGGCAAATCAGTACGACCAATGCTCTCGCGGAAGAGCGTATCGCCCGTAAACAACACCTTCGACTGCGGCTCATAGAGTGCAACGTGGCCAGGAGTATGGCCAGGGGTAGAGATTATCTGCAGGGTGGTGTTACCAAACGAGATGCACTCACGACCATCGAGGTCGACATCAATCTTCTCGGGCATAGCACCGCTACGCACACCAAACAACTCGGCGCTCGTCACAGCATTTTTCAGTAGGAACTCATCCTTTGACGAGAGCGCAAACTCGGCGCCATATCGTTCGCAGATGTGCGCCACACCCAACAAGTGGTCGAAGTGGCCGTGCGTATTGATTGCCAAAACGGGCTTAAGGCCATTATCCGAAATAAACTTTTCCAGAACATCGTTCTCGCGCTCCGACATATTGCCAGCGTCGATGATTGCCGCTTGCAGGGTATCGTCCCAGATGACGTAGGTATTCTCCTGCAGGGGATTAAATATAAGACGTGCTATTTTCATAATATTTTATTTTACGTTTTATCTCTTTTACTTCTCTGTCAAAGATAACTATTTTATTCAACTATATTGAGTATTTCATCTATCATAGAACACTCCTCATCGGAAAATTTTGGACTATGCAAGGCCGAAAGATTCTGGCTCAACTGTCCGGGAGAACTTGCTCCAACAATAACACTTGTAACCTTCTGATTCTGCAAAATCCAGCCAAGAGCCATAGACGAGAGTGACTCTCCTCGTTGCTCTGCCAAATCGTTAAGGCGGCTTATACGTTTATAGACTTGAGGCGTAAGCATATCCGAATGCAGATAACGCGGGTCCTTAGCCATACGACTATCGGATGGTATTCCGCCCAAATATCGGTCTGTGAGCAGGCCTTGAGCCAACGGGGAAAAACCTATAAAACCAACGCCATTCTCTGCTGCAGAATCAATTATACCATCGCTTTGCAGAGATTGGTCAAAAAGATTATATCGTCCTTGATATATCAGACACGGGACATTATGATTTCGCAAATATTCATATCCCTTCTCTGCAGCCTCCTTGGGCCAGCGAGACAATCCGACATAGAGAGCCTTGCCAGCACGTACGATATCGACCAAGGTTTGTAGCGTCTCCTCCAGAGGAGTCAGTGGGTCGTAGCGATGACAATAAAAAAGGTCCACATAATCAAGTTGCAAACGGCCAAGGCTCTGGTCCAGACTTGCTATTAGATGTTTACGCGAAGCCCACGAGCCATAAGGCCCCTCCCACATATCGTAGGCGGCTTTGGTGGCAATGAAGAGTTCATCACGATGAGAAGCGAAATCATCGTGCAGAAACTTCCCGAGTCGCATCTCGGCAGCTCCTGGGTCGGGCCCATAGTTATTAGCCAAATCAAAGTGGGTGATACCTGCATCAAATGCTGCACGCACGATGTCCCTACTCTGCTCTTCAGGGGTAATAGTGCCGAAATTATGCCAAAAACCAAGAGATAATGCAGGTAGCATTACTCCAGATTGCCCACAACGGCGGTAGGTCATCTCTGCATAACGATTTGGATTGGCTTTGTACATATACTTA
>JAFYRX010000060.1 GCA_017546725.1 Alistipes sp.
GAAAAAAAGCGTATCTTTGCGCGCTATGTTTAACTAATTAACAATTTTGAGAAAATGCCAAAAATGAAAACAAATGCCGCTGCAAAGAAACGTTTTACTTTCACCGGCACAGGTAAGATTAAGCGTAAGCACGCTTATCACAGTCACATCCTGACAAAAAAGACTAAGAAGCAAAAGCGTAACTTGTGTTATTCTTCAACTGTATCTGCAGCCGATGAGGCTAAGATTAAGAACTTGTTGGTTAAATAATTAACCGCGCAAGTCGAACAATTTTTTTATTAACAACAACGGGACAAAATAGCCCCAAAGAGCGTGAGAGAATCACGCCGCTATGAGTTCCATCAAAAACTTATTTACTATGCCACGTTCAGTCAATGCTGTTGCGTCACGCGCAAGAAGAAAGAAGGTTTTGAAACTTGCCAAGGGTAACTTTGGTTCAAGGGGAAACGTTTGGACAGTTGCGAAAAATACTGTCGAGAAGGGTTTGCAGTATGCTTATGCACACCGCCAGCTCAAAAAGAGAACATACCGCTCATTGTGGATTACACGTATTAACGCTGCAGTTCGCGCTTACGGTATGACATATTCAGAGTTTATGGGTAAGGTTAATGCCAAGGGCATTGCTATCAACCGCAAGGTTATGGCTGATTTGGCAATGAACGAGCCCAAGGCATTCGAGGCAATTGTTAATGCAGTAAAATAGCCTGCTGCCGCTGATGCGGTGTCAGAAATGAGCGACTATCCTTTTGGGATGGTCGCTTTTTTGTTTGGTTGGGGTAGGGTTGGAAGGTGGTGGCAGGTTGTGGGGTTGTAGATGGTTGTGCTGTTGCGGTGGGCACGAATCTTGTAACTTGACGGGTAAAAGAAAAGTTATGTTACGATTTCTGTTCCCGTATAAAGTGTATCCTCGCTCGGTGGATGCTATGCTGTTGGTGTTGAGATTGTTGTTTGGATGTTTTATGATGTGGCACGGAGTGTCGAAGATAGATAATTTCTCGGTGCTTGTCGAAAATTTTCCGAATCCTATCGGGTTAGGTAGTCGGATGTCGTTGTATTTGGCGATATTTGCCGAAGTGATATGTTCTGCGGCGGTGATTGTGGGAGCGTTTTATCGATTGGCGCTTATTCCGTTGATTTTTACGATGGGAGTTGCGGTGATTGTAGTGCACAACGGGCAGTCGTTTGCGGCGAAGGAGTTGGCTCTGATATTTTTGGTGATTTTCGTTCTGCTATTCGTGATGGGTGCTGGACGATACTCGTTAGATAATATGATATCCGTACAGATACACGGAGCCGATACCTGTACGGATATGAATCATAATTGCTCGTCAGAGCATACTGCGGAGGCTGTTACTCCTCATCCGCAGGATAGTGAACTCCCAACTGACGACGCACCTCATCGATGACCTCCATCGTGGCGATGGAACAGTCGTGAGAGTTGATGTCAGACTCGAGACGGCCCTGCTCTATGAGGTTGATGAACTCCTCGACCTCGTAGAAATACTCGTTGTGGGTTTCGGGGGCCGACAATGATTCTCCCTCGGCACGTTTTTCGTGTCCCGAAGCGGGTGCTTGGCGGGGGTAGAAACGCACGTCAACGGGGGTTTGTATGCGGTCGATGATGATGTTGCCGTCCTCACCCTCAATCTCGGCAGGGAGTTGAGAGTTGGCAATCTTTGAATACAAGACCGTTGCGTTAAAGCCATCATACTGCATATTGACAGCACCCTGTCCGTCTACGCCACTCGACAGGACTACGCCCTGCGCATTGATGCTCTGCGGACGTCCGAAAAGGGCGATTAACGGATATAGCGTATAGACGCCGATATCCATCATAGCGCCATTGGATAGTTCGGGGCGGAAGGCGTTGAGTACGATACCCTCCTTGAACTTGTCGTAGCGAGAGGAGTATTGGCAGAATGAGGCGAAGTAACGTCGAGGTGTACCGATTCGGTGAAGATTCTGCTTTGCCGCGAGCAAGTTGGGCGATAGGGTACTCTTCATAGCCTCCATAAGCGTTACGCCATATTGCTTTGAAGCCTCGACCATCTGACGAGCCTCGCGGGCATTAGAGGCCAACGGCTTCTCGCACAAGACGTGCTTGCCGTGGCGCATAGCCAAGATGCTCTGCTCGGCGTGCTTGTAGTTGGGTGAGGCGATATAGATGGCGTCGATGACATCGCTCTGCACCATATCCTCCAGCGAGGTGAATATGTGGGGGATGTTGTGCTTGGCGGCGAACTCTGCACCTCGCTCCTGCGTGCGTGAACATACGGCGGCAAGTTCAAAACGCTCGTCTTCGCGTGCTCCTGCTATAACCCAGTCGGTAATAAAATTGGTGCCAACGACACCGAAACGGATTTTTTTAGTCATAATAAATTACATAAAACCGCCCTCACTTTAGGGGTAAGGGCGGTTGAAAGTCTATGTTGTTACAAAAGAATTTCGCGTGCGTGACGAACGCATACACCCAACTCCTTAACGGCATTTGACCACGGCTTAATCTCGTACTCGAGTTCGATGTCGCAGTAGATGGGCCACTTCTCGGTCTTGAGCAGAGTCAAAACATCCTTCAAAGGAGTCTCGCCCTGTCCCCATACCTGGTTTGTATCAGCGGGTTTGGTTGTGGGGCCTGTCTTATCCTTGAGGTGGATGCTATAGATACGGTCCTTGTACTTCTTGATGAAATCTACGGGGTGCTTGCCTGTAGAGCCATAGTAGTGACCACAGTCGAAGTTAAGCATAATAGAGGGTGATACGGCCAAAACGGGGTCGCAACTGAAGCCCTCTTTGCCATACTGTGCGTGGTTGTGCATACCGACGTACATACCGTGCTTCTCGGCAAATGGAGCCAAACGCTTTGCTGAATTTACGTCAATCTCCTGAGTGATACACATTGCGCCCATAGCCTTTGTTGCGCGGAAAGCGTAGTCAATCTCCTCATCAGACCAACCTGCGGGAGAGTATTTTACGATGTGGACATTGATGCCAGCATCGTTGAGTTGCTTGCGGATAGCCTCCACCTTTGACATATCGAGAGTAGTACGCCAAGTCTTGAGTTCCTCCTTGAACTTGTCGCCAGCAGCCTTAAGTTCTGCCTTCTGCTCCTCGCTTAATTCAAAAGGCTTTGGTTGCTCGCCCTTCTTTAACTTCTTTTCGGCTTGCTCCTTTGCGGCTTTGGCACGCATCTCGCCCAATAACTTGTTAGTGGGGTTCTTGGGTACACCCAAGAAATTCTCCAACTCACCGCTCATAAGTTCCAATGAACTCAAGTTGGCCTCCTTGCAGTAGCCGATGAGCTCCTCGACAGTGCGGGGAGTCATCGAACGCCAAGAGTAGGTGATGGCACCAATCTGCACACCACTGAACTTTGAGTTGATGCCACTTGACTTGCCGCCCATCTTTGAGCAAGAAAATGCTGTGGGGAGGAATGATGCCGCTGCCAAAACTGCAGCCGACTGCTTCAAGAATGTTAATCTTGATGTCTTCTCTTGAAAAAGTTTCTTCTCTTCCATATGAATAGAGTTTTATAAGGTGATATTATTTATTCCAAATTACTCGATAGTTGAATCTGCGGTTCGGGGCTGTGTCGCCATTCAGGCAGAGTGAGATGGGGTCGGCCAGCTCCTCGGCGTTGTCGGTCCACTTGAAGTCGAGTGTAAAGCTGTCACCATCGATGCCCATCAACTTGCGGGGAATAGCGAGTTCCAGCTCATTGCCAGAGTAGCGCATATTGATATCGGAGATTACCTTCCACTCGTTAGCCTCGCTGTCGTACTGCATAAGGGTTGTAGTGCGAGCATCTTTAGTCTGCTTATTGATGATAAAATCGTAGCCATACCAACCTGTCGATGAGTTGTTGTCGGCATCTATGAGCAACAGCATCCAATTATTGTCAGTGTGGGGTGTTATTGCGTCAGATGTCTCTGCATAGAACGAAATGTTTTGTTCGCCGACAGCAACCTTCGATGTGATGATGTCGTTACGGCCAGAGTTGTTGGTATAATGAAGCCCGGCGTAGCCCTTTGCGTCGCGGTGGAATATGTCGCCCTTTGTGTCGCGGTACTCGATTGCGTTGTTTTTCCAGTCGCTGAATCTGCCATCAACCTTGCACTCGGCATAACCGCTATGCTGCGGGATGGGGCGAGAACCTTTGTAGTGGCGGATGTTCTGCGCCATCTGCATATAGTAGTTGTCGGTGTAGCCTCCCTTCATAGGCTGGATGCCTCGGTTGAACTCCATATTGTACTGGTCAACAAACATAAAGGGGTTGATGCGACCAAGCCAAGAGGTGTGAGGGCCTAAATCGTATTTTCCAGCGGTCCACTCGTTCCAGTCGTTGATGTAGAGAAATTCGGGGTCGCCCTTCAAGGCGTAATCCCAACTCTCCTGAAAATAGGCACCATAGTGTGTGGGATTCTCCACAGTCTTGTCGAGATAGGGGATATATCCCACCTCGGGCATATCGTACTCGTTGAGTGCGGGCTCGCCATAACGGCGTGTCCACGACTTACCTACACCCATAGGATTTTGAGTCATTGTTACGGGGTGCTGTGCGGGTGTTACTGCAGCCTGCTCGCGCTTGCCGTTGTGGGTTGACATCAACTCCTCGGGTGTCATATTGAGGATGCGCTCATCGGCGAGGCTGTAGCCGAAGCTCCAGTTATCCTCGGTGCCGATGTAACGTTTGTCGGCCCATTCGTAGTAGCCCCACCACATATTTCGCAGCGTAAAGAACTCCTTAACCTCGTTGGTGTAGTCGGTGAGAGTCTTTTGAGTGTAGTCGGGGTTGTTGTAATTGGGGTCGTTGGGGTCATTAACGGCAGCCTCATAGTAGTTGGGGTTGGGGTTTTCAACCCAGCCACCGCTGGCATTGTAGCGAGGGTCGCTATTGTAGAGCAAAAGAGGTTTTTCGTCCCAATAAAACCAGAGGTCGGTATATTTTTTCTCCTTGTAGACTCTGTTGTAAAGCTCCTGAACTACAGTGATTGCGGGACCATTGAACGACCAGAAGCAGAACTTGGGAACGATATTTCCTTCGGCTTTCATCTTCTGCATAGTGCTGAAAAGCACCTCCCACTCATCACAGTAGCGTACGGCATTTGTTACGTCCATAATCAAAACATCGACACCTGCGTCGGCAAGCATAGATATATCCTTGCGGATAACCCACTCGTCCTGACTCAAGAAATATCCCATCTCGGGCTCGGCGTAGTGGTACATAGCGTTTTTCCACGCGGGGTGCTTGGTGTCCTTGCGGGCCTCGGGGTATTGTTCGAGAATCTTTGTTACATCACCGGTGTATGGCGAAGGATGTGTAGCCAAATCCTGTGTGTGCCACGTAATGTAGAAGATACCCACAACGCGACGCTTATCGTTTTTTACATCACCCGTTTGTTTGTTGGTCGGCATAGTGCGACCTATAGCATCTGTAGCGACCCAAGTGTCGGGATAGATATCTCTTACCTCGATGGTCTTGCTATCCTTTTTTTGTGCAAAAGAGGTTGTTGCAAGGAGTATTGCAAATAGAGTAATAGCTATTTTTTTCATAGTAATGTTTGTTATGGTGGTTAAAACTCAACTTTAGGCGCAGCGGCTGCCGATGCGTCGGCCTCAAAGTATGGCTTCTGCTCGAAGTCGAACATCTTGGCTACGATGTTTGCAGGAAACTTGCGGACCAGAGTGTTGTAGGCTTGTGTTGCCTCGTTGAACTCCTTGCGAGCAACGGTAATGCGGTTCTCTGTGCCCTCCAACTGAGCCTGCAACTCCAAGAAATTCTGGTTGGCCTTAAGGTCTGGATAGTTCTCCGAGATGGCTATCAAGCGGCCCAAAGCCGATGTTACACTCGATTGTGCCTGCTGATATTGTGATAGTTTGTCGGCGCTCAACTCGTCGGCAGAGAGTGAGATAGAGGTGGCCTTTGAGCGAGCCTCGATAACGGCTTGAAGTGTAGATTCCTCGTGTGCAGCATAGCCCTTAACTGTTGATACAAGGTTAGGAATAAGGTCTGCACGGCGCTGATACTGCGTCTCGACATTTGACCAAGCGGTCTTTACGGCCTCGTCTTGAGCAACCATATTGTTGTAGGTAGAGCAAGAGGTCATTGAAAAGATGGCAACGATGGCCAAAAGAATAATCTTTCTCATAGTGTTTTGTTTTTATGTTTTCGTTTGTTGTTCCCTTTGTTGTAAATTTGTTTTACCAGCGAGAGCCAGCGCCGCCGCCTCCAAAACGACCTCCTCCGAAGCCGCCACCGAACGAGCCTCCTCCGCTAAATCCACCGCGACCAAAGCCGCCACCCATAATGATTGGGCCTCCACCGCCACGATGATTATTGGAATTGTCATCCTGTCTGTTGCGTTCGACTCGGGTGCCACACTTTGTGCATACATAGGTGTCGCGGTAGGTCGAAATGCCGAAACGAGTATTAATCAATCGAACGGAGTCTTTTTGCAAGGTGAGTTGCTTACAGTTGGGGCAACGGCGTGTAGCACGGTCAATGGCTACTACGACCACAAGGAATAGTCCTATGGTAAATGCGATAAATGCAAATATTGATATGATTGCAGTTGTGTCATCTTCCTCGTAATCATCCGTAAGTCCAGCATCAAGTTCGCTGCCATTAAGTACAGACCGTATGGCAGAGATGCCTGCGACCATTCCCGAATCGTAGTCGTCGTTACGGAAGTGGGGTAGCATATATTGCATCTGGATACGTTTGCAGAGAGCATCGGGGAGTACTCCCTCTATGCCATAACCTGTTACGAAACGTATCTCGTGTTCGGACTCAACCAAAAGGATTCCTATGCCGTTGTCGCTCTTGTTGCCTACACCCCATTCGGAGAATAACTCGTAGGCAAACTCGAAAACATCGTCGCTAGCAATTTCATCTACAGCAACGACGGCGACCTGTGCAATACCTCGATGTCGTAAGTCGTAGCATATTGAGTCAATCTGTGCGACAGCCGATACAGAGAGTATGCCATCGGGGTTTGATGTAAAACGATAACGATTCTCAACTTGCACGTTGGGAATCTCCTTAACTTTGTAGCGCTTGGCTGCAGCAGGGAGTGTCAGCGAAAGAGCGCATATTATAAATATAAGGTATCGTCGCATTTGCAGTTGGGGCTTGTAGTTGTACTATTTATGCAGAATGGTATAGCCCCAAGGTGCTATATCCTGCTCAACGTGCGAGGGGAGCGTTGTCTGCTCTCCTGTTAAGGCGTTATAGTATGAGCCTGCATAGATTCCTGTGTTGAAATCGGCGTGGATGGTGTAGGGCGATAGGTTGAGGATAGCGACAACGCGGCTATCTCCCTTTTCGCGCACGAATGTCATAATACAATCCTTGGCGTTATTTTCAATCTCGATGATGCGGCCTCCGCGCTCACCTGAGTCGAGCGCAAGTTGAGTGTGCTTGAGGTTGATAAAGCGGCGATAGAGTTGTGTGTGCTCGTTGGCTACGAGAGAGGGTAGAGTGTCGCGGTCAAAGAACTCGAAGGAGTGGTCGTAGCCAACCTCTTGCCCTGTATAGATGAGCGGTAGTGATGCCTCCCACAAGAATGTGAGAGCCGTCATAACCTCCAATGCAGCACCAAAACGAGCGAACTCGCTACCGCTCCACGAATTTTCATCGTGGTTGGATGTGAACATCATTCGGATTGCAGATGCGGGATACTTATCTCTATCGGCATATAATGTGTTGCGTAAATCCCACACGCGACGTGCTCCACCTGCTATGTCGCACATCAAGTGGTGAATTTCCCAAGCATATGATGCGTCAAATGCACGGTCAAATAGGTTTAACTCCTCGGCTTCGGCCAAGAAGAATATGTCGGGTTTGATAGAATGCAGGACAGAAGATGCCTCCTGCCAAAACTCTATTGGAACGAGCATAGCCATATCGCAACGGAATCCGTCGATATTGTGTTGTTCAACCCAAAAACGCATAGCCTTAATCTGTCCTCGCCAAACGTCGTGGTTGGCGTAGTTGAGTTTTGCAGTATCGGTCCAATCCCAGGGAACCTTTGCAGAGCCGTCGCTTTCACGTTCGTACCAATCTGCAGGCTTTGATTGCAGCCACTTCGCATCGCGGGCGGTGTGGTTTGCTACCCAGTCGAGCAAAATTTTCAACCCTAAAGAGTGCGCAGTCTCAACAAAATGGTCGAAATCTTCCATTGTGCCAAATTCGGGGTTGATGCCGCAATAGTCCTGAATCGAGTAATATGAACCGAGCGAACCTTTGCGTCCCTCCTTGCCAATGGGGTAGATTGGCATAAGCCAGATGGCATCAATGCCTAATGCTTGCAGATTTGGCAGGTAGGCTTCGGCTGCTCGGAATGTTCCTTCGGGTGTTAATTGGCGAATGTTCATTTCGTAAAGTACCGCTGAGTAACACCATTCGGGGTGGATATTATTGTTGTTTGTCATAAAATCATTATTAGTTTTTGCTAGCACGTGGTGTGCTATATATATTATATATAAAAGGTATATCGTTAGCGCCCAATTTTTATTACGCTACTACAAATATACAAAAAAAAATCTTTCAGGCAATTTTTTATACGACCTTTGTTCGGACTGGGGAGAGAAAAGAGGGGCGTGTAGAGATGCTGGTGTGGCGTTTTGGGGCAATATTGTGATAAATGGGGTAGTAGCCTGGAATGGGCTCAGTTTTGTAAGTTGCTGAGAAAGAGAAACGTGTATTTATAGGGTAAAAAAATGTTGTAAAAAGTTCTTAAAATATTTGCATAAATGCATTTTTTGCCGTTACTTTGCACCCGCTTTGATAAGGAAAACATCCTTTGATAAGGCAAAGTTCTTAAGAAAAAAGTTTTTAAAATAATTTCAAAAATATTTGGAGGATTAAAAAACTTGTCTTACCTTTGCACCCGCTTTGATAAGGAGAACATCCTTTGATAAGGCAAAGTTCTTAAGAAAAAGTTTTTAAAATAATTTCAAAAGTATTTGGAAGTTTGAAAAACTTGTCTTACCTTTGCACCCGCTTTGATAAGGAGAACATCCTTTGATAAGGCAAAGTTCTTAAGAAAAGTTTTTTGAAAATTTTTCCGAAAATATTTGGAGATTTGAAAAACTTGCCTTACCTTTGCACCACTTTCCGCTCCGAAAAAGCGGGGTGGTCAAAATAAGAAATCTTGAGTAAAATTAAGATAACGTTCTTTGAAGATATTGAGCAGCTAAGAAGTTTTATTCACTCTTAATTAAGAGTAATTTCAAACAATACCTTTGAGATTAGAGCTAAGATTTATAACAATTTATTTTTTACAATGGAGAGTTTGATC
>JAFYRX010000061.1 GCA_017546725.1 Alistipes sp.
TGGTACCCAGAGCCGGGGTCGAACCGGCACAGGGGTGAACCTACTGGTGTTTGAGACCAGCGCGTCTACCGATTCCGCCATCTGGGCTCCAATTCCTTAATTGGATGCGCAAAAGTAGATATTTTTTCTGATATAGCAAACTTTTTTTGAAAAATTTTTATTTTTTTTCGCAAAAATGTCGTTTTCACACCATTTTCACCTCTTCAATGCGATTTTTACACACACATTTTGTGGCGCACATTGCGCCGAAGAGAGGTCTTTGGCATTAAAGACATACAACTCATACAAGCCGACATCAGCCGATGAACGCGAATGATTTATATTCGTTAGTGATGGCCCATTATATTCAGCCACGCCCGATAGTGCGCGACCTGCTTGTTGCGTAGATGCGGAATAAACCAAATTAGACAACGATTTTTTATTCTCTTTTTTAATGCTAACAACATCTCCCTCAGCCGCCACGCTAAACAAATATGCATATTGTTCGTTGATGGCGACCTCGCAACGACTATTTAGTTTGTCGAGACTTTCTTGTATGGAATATTTGTAATCAAGGTTATCGGTCACAACAGCCTTGGTGTAACCATACTCTATGATGCTACCTCGTTGCACATTAGGTAACTCAAATTCCAAAAATATAGAGCCATCTACTTGCTTATATCGTTTAACGGTACTTACATCCAACTTATGTTTAACAATGTGTCCATTTTTTAGCGTGTAACACTGCGCCCATATTGAGTGTGGCTCACAATTCTCGCGTTCAGTATCTGAAATATTCTTGAGGGGAATCTGTATTTTGCCATTATCAGCAATATTTTCAGAGAGAATCTTCACTTTGCGAGCAACAATCTCTCGCACAATCATCGGCGTCGTTTGTCCGTCATTAATAAATACCTGTACATCCAATAGCGATGGCATAATTCTAATATACTCGTCAAGTACGACTGCATCAGCATTGGAAGAAAGAGAGTAATCACATTTTCGAAGTTCGGCCTTGCGAATATTACCGAATGTAAATTCATCTTGCGCCTCGGCGGTAAGGGTCGCCGCCACAATGGCAAGTAATAATAAAATTCGTTTCATTATATCTTAAGTTTTAATGGTTTCAAACATTTCGGCCTGCGCAGAAGCGGGAAGGTAAATTAATTATGAAAAAGATTATTACTTAGTTAAAATTATTGTAGGGCTTTGTAATCATATATACACCCTCATTTTGATGCAACTCGATATGTACTCCTGTTGCATCGGTAGTCAATGTAGGAATGTTTTTAGCGTTATATATCGTCATATCACAATACATACTGCCTATACCCCTACCAACATATTTAACTTTAGCCCCACGCAAAGTGTGAGGTTCTCTTGTTGATGGTGTCATTCTGGTTTTAGCTGCCTCAACCGTCTTCCGATACTCACCTTCTTTTTTAATCAAAGGATGTGACCCATAATGCTCTACAATAAAAAACTTATCAGTTACATCACTCAAAAAATGAGAGCGGCGAGACACCTGACAATAACTATCTAACACAGGTATATCATATTGCATATTGACATCAAATGCAAACGATTTGAGCGAGGTATGCCACTCACAATATTTATACTCTATGATGCTACCCACTTGAACATTCGGAATGGTAAATTTTACTTGTGCGACACTGTCATTCAGTTGCTTAATCTCAATATCCTTGTAAAGCAACTTTGTTTTATGCATTTTACCATTTTCCATAGTATATGAGTAAGCCTCAATATCATATATTTGTGTATTATGGTTTATGGGCTTATCCCTAAAGTCATATTGCAATGTTACATTTGCATAACGAAGGCCATCGGAATTCAAAATCTTGATTTTACGACTAATCTTATTGTCTGCAATCAAATAATCTGCCACTTTACCATAATTGGCATCATAACAATTATTGAAGTATAATAAAATATCTTTCAACTCATATAATACCACAGCATCAGCATCGCTCACATCCATCGCATAATCGTTGTGCAAGAGTTCCGTTTGAGAGACTTTTCCCATTTTGTAGAATACCTCTTTCATATCGGTATCAGGAGTTGTTTTGCTTGTCGCGTTAATCAATGGCGCACATACAAACAAACATAGAACAATAAATAAAATCTTTTTCATAACATCTTGGTTTTAGGTTAAATTTTCTGTTTTGGGCAAAGCATATTTTGCTCCATTACAAAGTTACAAAAAATTTTAGGGGGGGGGCAAATTTAAGAACAAGAAAAATCAAAATTTCATTTCATACAAATCACACTCCCTTCTATTTACATATTGCAATCGGCTTTTATCAATCGAGAAATTGCAATTTATGCAAAAAATATCTACTTTCGCACGAAGAAACCAAATAACAACAGTATTATAATGAAACGTAAACTTATATTTTTCGTAACCGCGTTGCTTATGACAACTCTTACCATTTCGGCTCAAACAGACCGAAAACTACTCTCAATCGAGGATGTGGTGCTCAATCGCGAACTCACGCCCAAGACCTACCCCGTACAATGGGTTGGCCAGAGCGATTCATACTCGGTAGTTGAAGATAACAATCTCGTGGCCGTAGATGCTCGCTCGGGCAAGCGTCGCACGCTCATCACTCTGGAGGAGTTGAACAAGGCACTATCGACTGATTTTAAGCGTTTCCCCGCCTATGCGTTCGACGATGCTATGTCGCTCGTGGTATCGGCACACAATATGCGCAACGTAATCGACCTCAAGAGCAAGAGCGTGACAACCTCATATAAGGTTCCTGCGGGTGCCAACCTCACACGCCAGAGTGGCAAGGGTGGAAAATATGCCTACACACGCGATAACAACCTCTATCTTTTCGACGGCGAGAAGGAGATTGCAGTAACGGCATTTGAGGATAAAAACATCGTTTGCGGACAGAGCGTTAGCCGTAACGAGTTTGGTATTTCGGGAGGTATTTTCTTCTCACCCGACGCCACAAAACTTGCTTTCTATCAGAAAGATGAGTCGCAGGTTACGGATTTCCCGTTGCTCGACATCACAACCCGTACAGGTACGCTCAAAAACATAAAATACCCAATGAACGGTATGCCTTCGGAGCGCGTATCGTTGGGCGTTTACGACATCGCTTCGGGCAAGACAACCTATCTGCAGGTGACCGACTTTGACGAGGAGCGTTACCTCACAAACATCACTTGGTCGCCCGACTCGCAGCGCATCTATATTCAGGTGTTGGACCGTGCGCAGAAGAATATGCATTTGAACTCTTACGACGCCTCAACAGGTAAGTTCATCAAGCAGATTTTGACCGAGCACAACGACCGTTGGATTGAGCCCCAGCACCCCCTTGTATTTATGCAGGGCAACGCTTCGCAGTTCATCTATTCGACCAACAACCGCGACGGATATTGGAATCTGTATCTATGTAACGATGAGGGCGTTATCAAGCGCTTGACAGCGACTGATGCCGACGTAAAATATGTGGCACAGGACGAGAAATTCGTCTACTACACATCGGCAGAGGTGCAGCCTATTGACAACCATCTTTTCAAGGTTGAAACCGCTACGGGCAAGCAGACTCGCCTGACCAAGGCAGAGGGTTGGCACACTGCACAGATGAGCCACAGCGGAAAATACTTTATCGACACCTACTCATCGCTCAACGTACCCCGCGTAGTCGAGGTAGGTCGTACCGACGGCAAGCCCGCACGCGAGATTTTCCGTGCCGAGAACCCCACCGAGGGCTACAACTACAGCGAGATTACAATCGGAACAGTCAAGAGCGCCGACGGCAAGTATGACAACTACTACCGATTGATTAAGCCCCTGGACTTCGATCCCTCGAAGAAATACCCCGTCATCCTCTACGTTTATGGCGGCCCCCACTCGCAATTGGTACAGAACTCCTATCTTGCGCAGTTGCGTCGTTGGGAGATGTATATGGCTCAACGTGGTTATGTGGTATTTGTGATGGATAACCGAGGTACACAGAATCGTGGCGCCGAGTTCGAGAAGGCCATCCACCGCCAGTGTGGACAGGCCGAGATGGCTGACCAGATGGCTGGTATGGAGTGGTTGATGTCGCACGATTGGGTAGACAAGGAGCGTATCGGCGTACACGGCTGGAGTTACGGCGGTTTTATGACCATTTCGCTGATTACCAACTACCCCGACGTATTCAAGGTTGGCGTTGCTGGTGGCCCCGTAATCGACTGGAAGTGGTACGAGGTGATGTATGGCGAGCGCTATATGGACAACGTACACAACAACCCCGAGGGCTTCGCCAAAACTAGCCTTATCAACAAGGCTACAAGTCTGAAAGGCAAGTTGTTAATCTGCCAGGGTGCAGTGGACCCTGTGGTAGTTTGGGAGCACTCGTTGAGTTTCGTTAGAGAGTGCGTAAAGAACAACATCCACAGTGTGGATTACTTCCCCTACCCCTGCGCCGAGCACAACGTCTATGGTAAGGATGCCGTACATCTCTACAACAAAATTACCAACTATTTTGAAGATTATTTGAGATAATTTTCACTGACAATAAAACGCCTACTTGACGGTCATCAACAATAAGTTTGGTGGCCGTCTCGTTTTTTAATGCGAAACCAAAAAAAAAGCCCACAAAGTTGGATATAACGAATATTATTCGTAACTTTCGGATTGAAATTGTACTGAAATTATTAACTAATAAATTTAAAATTAAATCGTTATGGAATTATTGTTCATCGGCGGTCTTGGTACCAGCGAGATTCTACTTATTGTTTTGGCTCTTTTGCTCCTTTTCGGTGGTAAGAAGTTGCCCGAGTTGATGCGTGGTGCAGGCCGTGGTATTCGTGAGTTTAAGGATGCTGTAAACACTGCTACAAAGCCCGAGGACGACAAGAAGCCCGAATCAACAAACAAGGAGGAGTAATTTAATAGTCTGACGGGGATTAGGTAATGAGCAAAGAGATTGTACACGACGACGCGGAGATGACATTCGGCGAGCACCTCGACGAACTCCGCAAGATTTTGATGCGTGTTATATGCATTTTCGGAGCACTCTTCTGCGTATTGTTCGCATTGAAGGGCATCGTTCTGGATGTAGTATTGGCACCTGTATTGGAGAACTTCCCTACCAACCGCTTCTTTAACTGGATGGCGGAGATGATGGGTTCGGAGGCTTTGAGAATTTCGCCCGACAGTGTCGATTTGTATAACACCAAGATGGCAGGACAGTTCCTGTTGCATATCAAGAGTTCATTGGTCGGTGCATTTGTCATTGCTTTCCCATACCTGATTTGGGAGTTATGGCTCTTTGTCAAGCCCGCACTTCCACCCCACCAGCGCAAGAAGAGTTTCCGCTACGTTCTTGAGACTCCCGTCTGGTTCGTGTTGGGACTTTTGTTCGGTTACTTCATCATCGCCCCGTTGGCTATCAACTTCTTGGGTAACTACCAGGTAAGCGAGCAGATTAACAACATCATCGGTGTCGATTCGTTTATGAACACCGTAATCAGCGTGTCGTTTGCAGCGGCTATCGCATTCCAACTTCCGCTTTTGATTCGCTTGTTGGCAACGATGGGCATTGTTACTTCGGAGGGTATGCGCCAATACCGCAAGGTGGCAGTTGCTGCTTTGCTGATTTTTGCAGCGATTATCACCCCTCCCGATGTTGTAAGTCAGGTACTTATTTTCGTTCCTTGCTACGTTCTTTATGAGTACGGAATCGGCATTGCAGCCCGCATAGAGGCCGCACGTGCAAAGGAGGAGGCTGAGTATGAGGCTGCTATGGCTGCCGAGAAGGCTAAAGCCGAGGAAGAGGCTAAACGCAAGGCCGAGGAGGAGGCCGCACAGCAGGAGCAGGAGGATGCTAACGAGAAGGACGCAACTAACGAGGTGGATGATACAGATGACACCACATCGGAAGATACTCCCGAGGAGGCTGAGACTGAGAGCGAGAACAGCGACGACGATGAGGATGAAGGCGTAGAGGAAGAGTTCGAGGAGATAACATCTCCATTAGGCACCGCAATGATGCCCAAGTTCCCCGAGAAAATCGGCGAGGCTCCCAAGAAGCGCAAAATCGTATATTCGGTAGCCACAGAGGAACCCGAAGAGGATAACTCAACAGAGCAGAGCGAGGCATAAGCCACAAGGCAAAGAGTGATAACCCCACATCGGACGAAAATGGATAGATTGGGATTTTTCAAGCAGGGACTTGCCTCGGTGATGGATGCTGCAAGTTCGATAATCGGACTAAAGAAGGCTGCCGACTCCTTTGTAGAGGTTGTTGATGAGGCCCTGAGCAACATCAAAACCGACATTGGTTTTCACCTGCCCTCGATTGATGCGGCAATATACGATGGAGGAGCGAGTGTATTGGAAAATTTGGCCGCAATAGGTTATAGCACCATCGAGGTGGGAACATACAAAGACGGCAAACTCCACTACAAGACTCCCGAAGAGTTGAAAGAACTTGCTCGCAAAGCCAACGTCAAGATTACAGCCGCCCACTTAAATCATCTGCTTACGGAGCCCGTAAAGTCAGAAGCAGAAGCCTCAAACGAGGAGGAGAATGTAAAGGGTGAGGATGTAATACAGGACGTACAAACAGAAGAGATAGCGGAGGCCACAATAAATGATGCTGACAAAGATTGGTGGCTCAGCGCTCTCACGATTTGCAAGGATTTAGGGTGTAAGTATGTGACAATGGCACAATTCCCCGAAAATCCCGACCAAGCGACAATCGCTCGTTACGCAAAGTATTTCGATACAATAGGCGAAATGGCAGCCGAGCAAGGTATGAAGTTCTGCTTCCACCCCACGAAGGCCGAATTGACAAAAAGCGATGATTCGGCATCCGTTTTCGAGATGCTGGCAGAGCAGACTGATAAGGAAAAAGTGTGGTTTGAAATAGATACACTTGAGGCTGTAGAGGCCGCTACAGATGTATGCGAACTACTCAAGCAACACGACAAACGCGTTCTTTTGCTCCACCTGCACGATTACGGCGTAGCGGGTGATAGCGGGTTGATAGATTTCGACTCAATAATAAAGGAGGGCATCAAGCGAGGCCTGGCCGACATCTTTATTGAGGTGAGAGACTTCCACCTGCCTGCAATGAACTGCGTAGAGAGAAGTTACTACTACGTAGACACTCTGCCAAGCATACGTTATTAGAGACGACAGGCGGCTACTAGGAACATAGGCTACTAAATATAATAAGGTACGCCACAAAACAGAAAAAGAAAAAGCATAAACGCTTAATAATATTTTATTAACCTAAAAATTACAATTATGTCAAAGAAAATCTCAAGAGCAGACTTTCTTAAGACCTCAACAGCAGGTCTGGCTGCTATGACTGTAGTACCTGGTAACGTAATGGGTGCTGCTTTCGGACACAAGGCTCCGTCTGACAAGTTGAATATCGCTGCCGTAGGTATTGGCGGTATGGGTAATTCTAACATCAACGCAGTAAAGGGTAGCGAGAACATCGTTGCACTTTGCGATACTGACTGGAATTACGCAAAGAACGTATTCAACGCATTCCCCAAGGCAAAGCGTTTCTGGGACTGGCGCGAGATGTATGACAAGGCAGCTAACGAAATTGACGCCGTAATCTGTGCAACTCCTGACCACACTCACGCATTGGTTTCGGCTTATGCAATGGAGTTGGGTAAGCACGTTTACTGCCAGAAGCCTTTGACTCACTCTGTTTACGAGTCACGTCTTTTGACTAAGCTTGCCGCTAAGCATCAGGTTGCTACTCAGATGGGTAACCAGGGTTCTTCACACATCGGTGTTGAGACTGTATGTAACTGGATTTGGAATGGTGAGATTGGTGAGGTTACACGCGTTGACGCCTTCACTGACCGTCCTATCTGGCCCCAGGGTTTGCAGAAGCCTTCTACAGTAGACCCCATTCCTGATACATTGAACTGGGACTTGTTCCTCGGTCCGGCTCCTTATCGTCCTTACAACCAGATTTACCAGCCTTGGAACTGGCGTGGATGGTGGGACTTCGGTACAGGTGCATTGGGTGATATGGCTTGCCACATCCTCCACCCCGTATTCAAGGCCCTCAACTTGGGCTATCCTACAGAGGTACAGGGTTCTTCAACTGCATTGCTCACAGACTGCGCTCCGCAGGCAGAGTACGTAAAGTACAAGTTCCCTGCTCGTGAGAAGGTACACAAGGCAAAGATGCCTGAGGTTATCGTAAACTGGTATGACGGTGGTTTGAAGCCTGAGCGTCCCGAGGGTATGGAGCCTGGTGTAGACTTCAACATCCAGGGTGGCGGTGGTGCCCTCGTATTCTACGGTACAAAGGATACTTTGGTTTGCGGTTGCTACGGTGCTAATCCGTTCTTGTTGTCAGGTCGCGTACCTGAGACACCTTCACGCGCTCGCCACGTCGAACTCTCACACGAGATGGATTGGGTACGTGCTTGTAAGGAGTCTAAGGAGAACCGTCAGATGACTAACTCAGACTTCTCAGAGGCTGGTCCTTTCAACGAGATGGTAGTAATGGGTGTATTGGCTGTTCGTTTGCAGAACTTGCACAAGGTTCTCCACTGGGACGGCGAGAATATGAAGTTCACTAACATCGGTCCCGATGAGACTTTGCGTATTATGATTGAGGATGGCTTCTCTGTAAAGGATGGTCACCCCACATTCAACAAGACATACACAGAGCCTATCAACGCATTGCAGTTTGCTAACGAGATGATTAAGCACAACTACCGTGCAGGTTGGACTTTGCCTAATATGCCTAAATAATTAAAAGGTAAAACAAACAAAAAAGATTAATAAAATGAAGAAAGTATTAATGATGGCCGCTATGGTTTCAATGTTGGCAAGTTGCGGTGGCAACGCTAACAAGGCTGCAGAGGCTGAGGATGATGCAAACACTATCGTATTGTTCGATGGCTCAAGCCTTGAGGGTTGGAGAGGTTATGGTAAGGACCACGTTCCTGCTCGCTGGTCTATCGAGGACGGCTGCTTGAAGTTCTCTGGTTCAGGTGGCGGTGAGGCTCAGACAGGCGAAGGTGGCGACATCATCTACGCTGCTCAGAAGTTCAAGAACTTCGAGTTGGAGTTGGAGTGGAAGGTTTCAAAGGGTGGTAACTCTGGTATCTTCTACTTGGCTCAGGAGGTTAAGAAGGAGGATGGTTCATACGAGCCTATCTACGTTTCTGCTCCCGAGTGTCAGGTTTTGGACAACGTGAATCACCCCGATGCAAAGTTGGGTGTTGACGGTAACCGTCAGTCATCTTCTTTGTATGATATGATTCCCGCTAAGCCCCAGAACTCTAAGCCCGCGGGAGAGTGGAATAAGGTTAAGATTATGGTTTACAAGGGCACAGTTGTTCACTTCCAGAATGACGTAGCCGTTGTAGAGTACCACTTGTGGACTCCCCAGTGGACAGAGATGCTTCAGGCATCAAAGTTCTCAGAGGAGAAGTGGCCTGTAGCCTTCAACTTGCTTAACAACTGCGGTGGTGAGAACCACGAGGGTTACATTGGTTTCCAGGACCACGGCGACGATGTTTGGTTCCGCAACATCAAGGTTAAGGTTCTTGACTAATCAAAACCGAATCAATAAGAGAATGGGTTGCACCTTACGGTGCAACCCATTTCGTTTATGCATACATATCATCCGCGTCTATACCCCACCCTACCGCCATACAAACAAAAAACCTATCTAACTCTGAAGTCAAATAGGTTTTATATCGGGGCTTCGTTAGCCACCAAAGGTCTCTGCTTAATCTAATTAGAGAGCGTTTACGTGCAATGCCAATGAGCTCTTCAAGTTAGCAGCCTTATTCTTGTGAATAATGCCGTGCTTTGTAAGCTTATCAAGCATTGATGATACCTTAGGAAGCAATGCCTCTGCAGCGCTCTTCTCAGTTGTGTTACGCAAAGCCTTTACAGCGTTACGAGCAGTCTTGTGATAAAGACGGTTGTGCGCACGCTTTGTAGCGGTCTGACGAATTCTCTTCTTTGATGACTTGTGATTTGCCATAATTCTCTTTAATGTTTTATTTTTTACTTTTTGTTTTCTGTTTTCCTGGGGTAACTCTCTAAAAAAGCCTCCCTCTTTATCCTATAAGACTCCTCGTTTCAACTGACACCACGTAGGCATCACAATCTAAATTCACCCTGTCAAACACCCTTAAAGGTGTAAGTCATAGTAGTCCATAGGAGAGTCGAACTCCTCTTTCAAGAATGAAAATCTTGCGTCCTAACCGATAGACGAATGGACCTTACCACTATCGTGTTCACATTATGTGAGCACTTTAGCGACGCAAAGGTAAGCAAAAAATCGCAAACTGCAACATTTAGAATAAAAAAAAGTGACACAAACCTAATCATATAAATAGATTTGCATCACTTTTTTGCTTATTTATTTACCTGCATCAGCGGCAAACAACCGCAAAACGCTATTTTTCTTAATTATTTCTTAGAGTCGATAGCCTCGCAGATGCGGTCAAATACCTCATCCATAGTACCAACACCGTCGATTGCCACATACTTACCCTGCTTTGAGTAGTGGTCAGCAACGATAGCAGTCTGCTCGCGATATACAGCAATACGATTACGGATTACATCCTCCGATGCGTCATCCGCACGACCTGAATCCTTACCGCGCAACAAGATGCGGTTTACCAACTCCTGCTCTGGTACATCCATATATACCATCACATTCACACTCTCACCCTCCTCGGCCAAAATGCGGTCAAACTCAATAGCCTGAGCCGTAGTACGGGGGAAACCGTCGAAAATATTACCTACGGCATCCTTATGCTCGGCCATATAGTTGCGAATCATACCGATAACGATAGAATCAGGAGCCAACTGGCCTGACTCAATGTAACTCTGCATACTCTTACCCAACTCTGTACCACGAGCAATCTCACCACGAATAACCTCACCTGTCGAGATGTGGTTGATGTTGTACTTCTCCTTAATTCGCGCAGCCTGCGTACCCTTACCGCAGCCGGGCGCACCAAACAATATAATATTAAGCATAATGGTTTAGTAGTTAATTAACCTAACTGCCGCCAAAATTACAAAAAGTTACATAAAAAATCTACTCTGCGACAAACAATTTGCAGCATAATGTTGCCCAAAAGACTTTTTTTTGTAACTTTACTTAATTTATGCGACGCGCGAAGTGCCTAAATCATCGGTAACGAGTGCTTTGCAGATATTTTTGACAATGTTTTTATGAGATTCAATATATTACTTTTGGGCCTCGCTGTAACCTCGCTTATAGCGTGTCATCGTGAGCAGGCTCCGCAATACATTACAGGATTTATCGACACTACCACTTCAGAGGGTGCAATCATCATCGACAGTATGGGTAGTGGCCACACCTTAGGTTTCATCATCGATGAGAACACCACCTACGAAGAGTCAGGATTGATTGAGGGCAACATTGCCGAGATAATGTACGTACCGACAGAGGAGCAGACTCCTGTCGCAATAAGTATAACAACAGATGATACCTACCCCAGAGTTTTGGGACGTTGGGCTACACCCGAGGGAGAAAGAACTCCTATTGAGATTGAGTTACTCAAGCACGGCAAAATACATCAGCGCCTACCCGAAGGTGTTTTGGAATATACGGCGTGGCAACTTATGGCTAAGGAGGACACCATTCGTTTAATAGGCAGCCTATCGTTACCTCCCATCGCAGAGAAGGACAAGAAGAAGAAAGCGGGGAAAAGCGACGAAGAGATACAACCTGCCCCTCGACGCAAACAGGCCTTTACTACGATAGCCGTTGTAGGCACGGAGAGCGACAGACGCACACTCACTATCATCAACAACAAAGGTCAAAAATCGACACTATATAAAAAAGAGTAGCGCATCAATACGCTACTCTTTTTGTATCATTACCTCTTTTCATATAGGAGTCGTATAACAAGCGTAACGACAAAACAACCTTGTTAGGCGGCTACTTCCTGTAATCATATAGGCCATTGCCGTAATCCTCCACAAAACTCACATCGCCATACGCCTCATAATACTCGGCATCAGTGTACATCGCATAAGCCGTTATGTGACGAATGCCCAACTTTGCGTAGGTGTCAATATCCTCCAGGAACACATCCTTATGCCAGGGCAACTTCTTTGCTGGCTTGCTCCAACCACTCACAAGCGACACATCGCACCAATACTCCAGCACCTGCGCTGTCTCGGCAGGAAATACCGCCAAGTTCTCCTTCAACACCTCCATATAACGGCCGTGTGTCAAGGTTTGACCGTCACGCACCGCCTCGCTATCATTCAAAGGCTTATCCCAACGGCGATAGAACGGAGCAAACTCCAGAAAGACACCCTCTTCGGGCTTAATTGTAGCAGGAACCTCCAGCGTATTATCATAGCACAGGTGTGCCAACAGAGCCTCGGGGTCCTTCTCGCGCAACACCTTGATGATGCGGTTCTCGAGAATCAAGGCCTGGTCGCTATCATTAAGATTCTTACACTTATCGCAATGGCAACGCTTGCCACCATCATCCAACCAATAGTAGTAACGATGATTGGTAGGCACATCGCGCTCTGATAGTTTGCGGGCATTCTCGGCAATAATCTCCAACGCCTCAGCCGAAGATGGGCAACAGTTAGAGTCGGCTACACGCTCACCCTGTTCATTCTGGCGGAAATATTCGGGATGCTCGGCAAAAAGAGAACGGGGCAACAAAGCCGATGTCGCGTGCTCCTGATACTCAGTCTTGATGCCTGCATCGGCACACGCCTTAAGGAAAGCCTTATATTCGGGTGTCTCCCTCTCCTTTCTGTGAGCGTAGATACTCAGGGTATTGATATGCGATTTCTTGGCCAACTCCAGCCAATCCAAACGCTCTGGCTGATTCACATCATACCACCACAACACAAGGCCGCGCGTCTTAAAAAATGGCGTATTCAGATATTGCCAATATCCGTAGGCTGCATATCCCATAGCGATAAGAATCACAACAGCACTACACAAGACCAATAACTTTCGCTTCATATCTCCATCCTATTTTAGTCGTTCCGTAAAACTACTCCTCCTTAAATCCCTGCGCACGCAGTTTGATGTCGCTACCGTCGGGAGTTACAAGGTATGCACCCGTAGTCTCGCGAGTAATGTGACCTATGACGTCCACAACACCCAAACGCATCACCTGCTCCTGCATTGCAAGAGGCACGGTAAACATCAACTCGTAATCCTCACCGCCATTCAACGCCGCAACTACGGGGTCGATGTGCATCTCCTCAGCAAGGGCTGTGGTCTGCTTGGCGATAGGTATGCGGTCGAGATAGATTCGCGCTCCACACTTCGAGGCCTTACATATCTGCAACACCTCGCTGGCCAAACCGTCCGAAAGGTCAATCATCGAAGTAGGCACAATCTTCTCCTCGGCCAAGACATCAACGATATCCTTGCGCGCACGAGGCTTGAGGTAGCGCTGCAACAGATACTCATATCCCTTGAACTGTGGCTCGGGATTATCCACATCGCGCAACACACGCTTCTCGCGCTCCAACAACTGCAAGCCCATATATGCTGCGCCCAGATTACCTGTTATGCAGATAAGGTCGTTGAACTGCGCACCACTACGATAACTTATCGCCTTGCGCTTGGCACGACCTATGGCTGTAATGTTAATCACGAGGCCCGTCATCGAAGCCGAAGTATCGCCTCCTACCATATCGACGCCCATCTCGTTGCAAGCAAACTCGATGCCCTCGTATAGGTCCTTCAGTGCCTCCACCGACATCTTTGACGATACACCGAGCGAAATCATCACCTGCTCGGGTATGGCATTCATAGCCAGCACATCGCTCACACCAACCACAACGGCCTTATAACCGAGGTGCTTGAGCGGAAAGTATGTCAAATCGAAATCGACACCCTCCAGCAACGAATCGGTCGTTACGACCATCGCATCATCACGGCCCGCCTTAATCACGGCAGCGTCATCGCCTACGCCACACAATGTAGTCTTACACTTTGCGCTAAAACCTGCTGTGAGGCTATCTATCAATCCGAACTCGCCCAACTCGGCTATCTCGGTACGTTTTCTCTCGCTCATAGAATGAATATTTTTACAAAGGTAATAAAAATTCACCTCCTAATTCGTCTTTTTTGTTAATTTTACGTCATATAGTCAAACGTGCGTTTGAATTATAAACATTTTTAATATGAAACTAAATTCAGGAACTAATATCAAACAACTATCCCAATGGATAGATGAGTGGCAGGAGCAACTCTTCCGCTATGCATACTTTAGGCTTGGGAATAGGAGCGATGCCGAGGATGTTGTACAAGATGCATTTTTGAAGATAGCATCAACGACCTCTGCCATTGCAAACCCAAAGGCTTATCTATTCCGCATTGTGGCGAATGGTTGCGTAGATTCTCTCAGACACAAGTCGCGCCTAAAACCGCTGGAGGAGAGAACATCAGCCACAATACCATCTCACAGCGAAGAGATGGAGGCCGAAGAGGAGTTTAGACGCATCGAACGACTATTATCACATTTGTCGGAGGCACAAACCGAAGTGATTCGACTGCATATACACGCAGGATTGAAATTTACAGAGATAGCCGAGATGCTCGAGGAACCTGTAACAACAATCAAAAGCCGATTCGCAAGCGGCATAGAGAAATTAAGACAACAATTTATCAATTAACGTAACCGATTATGAAAACACAAGAATATCACAATCACGAAGAGCAGATTATCGATATGCTCACCCCAAAAGTAGAGGTTAAGCCTTCGGATGATTTACGAGAGAGAATACTCAATGCTGCCGCACAGCAAGCGACTACCAAGCCTCGCAAGAGCCGCCTTACTTATTGGATTGGCGCTGCCACATCTATGGCTGCCGTAGTTGCGATTGCAATTACTTTTATGCTCAATACACCCGCCTATGCTGCTCGCAAATATTTCTCAACTGCGATAATTGCGGCACAAGAGGCAAAGACATTGATAATGAAGTTAAGCGTACGCACCGCACCCGACGAGCCTATAGATTACATCAACCCCTCGCTCGATTTTATTCCCGCAACCGTCAAGGTAATATACGGCGAGCCAATGTTGTGGAGCATAGAGAAAAAGGATGGCCGCAAAGTATTATACAAAGGAGCAGACGCCGCAGGTGATTATGTATATCAGTGGATTGGTGGCAAAGATGGGCGCACGGGATGGAAATTCAACCACAATGGATACTCTACCGACGAATTGGAGGCAATGCTCGACCCGCGCATCTTGCTCGAAGCCGAGCGTCGTACCGCCACAAGAAACAAAGGCACAAATTATGAAGTATTGGACTTGGGAGAGTTGGTTATCGTAAGAGTATCAACAACGGCTCAAGGCGACTACTCGAAGAGCGATTATATGCTCAATACATCGCTTGCCGAGGCTAACACCATCCGCGAATACTCGTTCTCAAAGCAGACGGGATTGCTATGGAAGATGCGCATTATCATTCCGAACGACAAACAGCCCATAACTATCGTTGAAAGTGAGAGCATCGACTACAACCAGCCTTTGAGTGTAGATAACTTGTACGACAAAGAGCAATTTAGCAATATCACTTTTAACAACGTATATTTCGAACAAGGGCAGTCGTCACCTCTTACAGGCATTACAGCCGACGAGGCCGCAAAGATTATCTTGGAGGCTATGGGTAGTTGGGACAGCGATATTCTCGACACTGCGATGTACTACTACAAAGGCGACTTAATGACGCAAATAGAGAAGAAATACAAAGGATTGCAGGTACAATCTATCGAAAAATCGTTCAAATCGGGATTGTATGCAGGTCGTTTTGTCAAATGTAAGGTAGTGCTTGCCGACGGCACGAAAGAGAATTTAACTCTTGCCCTGCGCAATGACAACAAAAACAAGGTATGGTTAGTAGATGGAGGTTTATAGCCAAATCCTTGGTTAAGCATAAGCATTGAAAATGGGCGGGCCAATCGTGGTTCGCCCTATTTCTTTGATTTACTCACACAAAAAGAGCAGACTCCCAACAGGAATCTGCTCTAAATATCGATTTTGTCTGTATTAAAGTGGCTTTTCAAGGCTTGCGAGGATTTCAAAAGCGGAGTTTACTTGTCGTAAATGAGCATTTTGAAATCGAGCGTAACGCCGAAAAGACCTTTAAGACAACAAAATTACTCGGCAACTACTGACAAAGCAACAGTAGCCTTAACCTCGCGGTGCAACTTAACCTCGGCTGTGTACTCACCTACAGTCTTGATAGACTCTACAGTGATAGCCTTGCGGTCAACTACAACCTCCTTGGCAGCCAAAGCCTCTGCTACGTCAGCAGAAGTTACAGCACCGAAAATCTTACCCTCCTCGGCCTTAACAGTGATAACCAAAGGCAAGTTAGCAATCTTCTCAGCCAAAGCCTGTGCATCAGCCAAAATCTTGGCGTCCTTGTGAGCGCGCTGGCGCAAGTTCTCAGCCAAAACCTTCTTTGCAGATGCTGTAGCAGCCTTTGCAAAACCCTGAGGAATCAAGTAATTGTTTGCGTAACCGGGCTTTACGTTAACGATGTCGTTAGCATAACCCAAGTTCTCTACGTCTTTGATAAGAATAACTTCCATATTGCTCTCCTCCTCTTAATTATTTCATACAATCGGTTACGAACGGCAAAA